>CAZVBC010000107.1:0-19437 GCA_964625155.1 uncultured Pirellulaceae bacterium | reverse complement strand
CTTGGATGGTTTGGAGGTTTGTCAATTGTCTTGCCCAGCCCCAACGCAAATTACTCTCCAACGATGAGTGTCAGTCGGCGCTGGTTGTGCTTTGTCTGCGAGGAAAAGATCCTTTCTTAAGCCAATGTATTGAAGGCTTACTTCAACAAGACTATCCCTGTTACCGCGTTGTCATTGTCATTGATCATCCCACAGATCCAGCGGTACCGGCGGTGCGTCAGATTCTTTCCGCGCAGCCATTTGGCCACTGCGAAGTTGAATATCTGCGCGAGCCATTGATGACATGCGGCCTAAAATGTTCATCTCTGATTCAGGTCGTTGCCAACGTGCCGAACGACCTACACTTTATCGCACAAATTGATGCTGACACGATTCCTCATCGCACTTGGCTGCGAGAGTTGGCGACCGCGCTCCAACCTGAGGCAGTTGGCGCCGTTTCGGGCAATCGGTGGTATATGCCGAGTCGATTGAGCCTCGGTGCACTCGTGCGTTATACATGGAATGCGGCTGCTGTGGTACAGATGTACTGGTACCGGATCGCTTGGGGCGGAACATTGGCCATCAAGGTTTCTGCGATTCGCCAGGCGGGGTTAGTCGAGCGATGGCGTGTCGCGTTGTGTGAGGACACTATGCTGCGTGGCCAGCTTGCCCGAGTTGGACTTGAGGTCCGATTTGTACCAACGTTGATGATGGTCAACCGCGAGGATTGCCGCATAGGAAATTTCTTGCCTTGGGTAACAAGACAGCTGCTCACCGCCAAGCTATACCATCCTGCTTGGCCCGCGATTGCATTTCACGGCTTGAGCTCGCTGACGATTTTAATTTTTGGCTGGGGTTGGGCGTGTGTGTCAGTTTTGCAAGCTAAATGGAGCACGGCAGTCATTGTTTTTCTTGCGATGGTTGCGTTCCAAGCTTCGCTGGCTGCATTGCTACCATGGCTAGAACATTCAGTGGCGCGGCAAGTTACGGCGCGAAATCAAGAAACAAAGTGGAGTAGCAAGTTAACTTTAACGAAATTTTATTGGGGATTGATGGCGACCCAGTGGTTCTACTCGTGGTCGCTGATCAAATGCCTCATGCTCAAGCGTGTTGAATGGCGCGGGATTGAGTACCAAGTCGAAGGTCCTTGGCATATAACTATGCAGCGGTACCAGCCTTACTCTACTATGCAAGAGTCGCCGACAGAAAACGATCATTCCCTGTGAACTCGGAATGCGGTGAACTCGGAATGCGATTCAAGCGGCGGCGATAAATTGTCTGTAAGTAAGTCAAGCTATAGCAGCGTTTCTAGCCATCTTCATCGCTTGCGTTAGGCATGCAATTGCAAGTAAACTACTATAACTCTATGCACCATAAGGTCGATTGTTTTCCAACCTGGCAAACGTCGACTATTATTCCTCCGCTAATCCTGCCTTAGAATTTCGAGCTTGCCGAATGATAGAGATTTGGAACGTCTGGCGAACCATCGCAATTCTTACTGTGGTTTGTTTGTTAAGCGGATTCGAGACGCGGGTTCACGCAGATGAACGTAGTTTGCCTAACGATTGGCCGATCGAATCTGTCGTTGATTATTACGTCGAGTCTCGTCAAGCGGACCGCTCCGTGGAGCCCTCGGGGCAGATCAATGATACGCAATTCGCGAGGCGTATTTACCTCGACTTAGTTGGTCGCATGCCCAGCTATCCTGAAGCGATGGAGTTTGATGCATGTGATCGGCCGGATAAACGTCAAGAACTGGTGGATAGGCTATTGAATTCGACTGGATTTATTCGTCACCAAAGTGACGAACTTGAAACTCTGCTGATGTATCCCGACGACGGTAATATGCGAGACTATTTAATGCGAGCGGTCAAGCAAGACATACGCTGGGATCAAGTATTCACAGATGTAGTTACCGCCCAACAGGCAAACGATGAAGGTGGTGGAGCTAGTGCCTTCATCAAAGCACGTTTGAAAGATACCGACAAGCTGACCAACGAAATCAGTGTCCGTTTTTTTGGGGTCAATATCAGTTGTGCTCAGTGCCATGATCATCCCTTGGTCGCAGCTTGGACCCAAGACCATTACTACGGCATGAAGTCTTTTTTTGATCGCACTTTTGATAACGGAGGCTTCATTGCTGAGCGCGAATTTGGTTTCGTTTCTTACAGGACGACAAAAGGTGAGCAACGGCAGGCAAAGCTGATGTTTTTGTCAGGAAATGTTGTGAGCGAACCGACTTATATGGAACCTAACGATGAGGCTAAGCAAGCGGAAAAGAAACGATTGGATGAGGCGAAGAAAGATAAGAAGCCCTCTCCGGCACCGACGTACAGCCGTCGCAATCGATTGATCGAAGTTGGGTTAGGAGAGGCTGGGCGTCAGTGGTTGGCAAAGTCGTTGGTCAATCGTCTATGGTATCGCTTGTTCGGCCATGGACTGGTCATGCCTTTGGATCAAATGCATGTAGAGAATTCAGCCAGTCATCCGCAATTGCTCGATTGGTTGGCGCGTGATTTGATTGAACACAAGTATGATGTAAAGCGTTTGATTCGTGGTTTAGTGTTAAGCCGAACCTACTCTCGCGACAGCGCTTGGAGTGGTAAGGGAAGCCGACCGGAAAGTGATCTGTTCGCTGTCGCACGTGTTCGGCCATTAACCCCACACCAGCTTGGGGCGTCCTTGAAAGTGGCGACCTTAGAGCCAACTAGTATCAGTACAAAGGTGCTGCCCGCCGAGCGAGAGCAAAAACTGGATGCGGCTGCTCAAGCTGGTCGTTCGCTGAGTCCTCGCTTTGAAATGCCCAGCGATGAAATGCAAATCAGCGTTAGTGAAGCCTTGTTTATGACTAATGGCTCACAGGTTGCGCAAGAGTTACTGGCCGGAGGGTTGGCTGCACAATTAGCGAGTCACGAGGATGTTCAGCAGATCGTGGACACGGCGGTACAGTCCATTTTACTGCGCCACCCAGATCCCGAAGAATCCATGGCATTGGTTGAGTTTGTGTCACAGCGAATGGACGATCGACAATCAGCCTGCCGGCAACTCGTGTGGACATTGCTGACGTCCACTGAGTTTCGTTTTAATTTTTGAAGTTTCCTATCCGATCAAACCAGCGTTTTGCTTGGAGAGTTGGGCGCATGAATAGAATCAAACGAGCTTGTTGTGGCTCATCAGACCATCCTGGTTTCCAAGTGCCCGGTCTCAATCGGCGTGGTTTTTTGGGGGCTGCGGCCACGGCGTCCAGCATGTTGGCTGCAGACATGAGTGGCTTGGAGTGTTTTGCTCAGCCAACTTACGCGGAACAACTCAAGCACGATCAAAAGCGAGTGATACTATTGTGGTTGGCCGGTGGTGCCAGTCAGCTTGAAACTTGGGATCCCAAGCCAGGGCGCCCAACCGGCGGGCCATTTCGTTCTATTGCTACATCGGTATCTGGAGTACGGATTTCTGAATTGATGCCGAACATGGCCAAGAGTTTCGGCAAACACACGTCGATCATCCGTTCACTCAATACTAAGAACGGCGACCACGGCGGCGCATCGGAATTGATGTTGCGTGGGCGACGTGACGATGCAACAGTTCATTACCCGGACTTGGGTGCGATGATCGCACGGGAATTGGGCCGCGCGGACAGTAAAGTCCCAGATTACGTTGCATTCTACTCGGAAACGGAAGGACGCCGAAGCTCCCTGCAAGGGCCAGGATTTCTGGGCAGTCGTTATGCTCCGATTCAACTTTTCGAAGATCCAATTCCTGCCGATTTGCGTCGCTTGGCTGATGTCTCGGTCGAAGATCTTCAGGATCGTGAACGCCTTCGCAAGTTACTCAGCCAACGCTTCGCTCGCAATCGTGAGTCTGGAACTGTGAGCAGTCACAATACTGCTTACGATCGTGTACGTGGTTTGATGGCCAGTGAACACCTGTTTGACATTGACAACGAACCTCAGTCGATTCGAGACTTATATGGTCCTACTCGTTTTGGTCAACAGTGCTTGGTAGCTCGCCGTTTGGTCGAAGCCGGTGTTCCCTTTGTGCGCGTTGCTCGTGCTTGGTGGGATAGCCACGGCCAGAATTTTGAAACCCACCTGGAATTAGTTACTGAGCTAGATTACGTGATGAACGTGTTGCTCGACGATCTTCAGCAACGTGGTTTGTTGGAACAAACGCTGGTAATAACTGTGGGCGAGTTCGGACGTACTCCCAAGATAAATGCAAGTCTTGGCCGCGATCATTTTGCTAGCGCCTGGAGTTGCTCATTGTCGGGATGTGGTATCAAGCCTGGTGTTGTCTATGGAGCTTCCGATGCAGATGGCCAAACAGTGATTGATGGAGAAATCGGCGCTGGTGACCTGTTCGCGACCATCTTCCGAGCGCTCGGACTGGATCCCGATAAGGAATACCACGTAGGGGCTCGCCCCGTACCCTTGGCAGATCCAGGTACGCGAGTCGTGAGCGACGTTTTAGCATAAAACACTAAAGAAGGTGCGTTGCTTTATCAAACGAATCGGAAAGTTGACATTGATCGTAGAAACTTTATCTGCGTTGGGGACCGTACCCGTAGATCCTAAATCTCAACCAATTGGTTTCTCAAATTGAAAGTCATTTTGATGGAATCCGTAAACGCAACGGCTGCGACAATCAACTTGAAAATTCACCGTGAAGTTGGCCGCCAGGACATTTTGATGTCGCTTGCTCGCTTTGCCGGTTCCGATCGACTATTAATCGGGAGCAGTGATTTTCGATTGTACGATTTCGATTTGGCTAGTGAAAAGCCGATTTGGTTAGCTCATGATGCTGTACATGAAAGTTACGTGACCGGCGTCACAATCGTTGGTTCACGCATTATTACATGCGGCTTTGACCAACGCATGGTTTGGTGGAATGCCGAAACCCGCAAACCTGAGAGGACGGTCGATCAAGCACACGCGAGGTTCATTCGCGATTGCCAAGCCAGTCCTGATGGCAAATTCGTGGTTAGTGTGGGAGACGATATGGTTGCGAAATTGTGGGACAGCCACAATGGCGATCTGTTGCGAGAATTGCGAGGTCACGAAGCTAAGACGCCTCATCATTATCCATCGATGCTATATGCCTGTGCAATTTCGACCGATAGTCAGCACATCGCGACAGCCGATAAGACCGGGCAAATCATAGTTTGGCGTGCTGCCGACGGCCAGCAGTTATCCAAATTGAATGCGTCAGAAATGTATACTTGGGACCCGAAGCAACGCCGCCATTCAATCGGGGGCATTCGAAGTCTAGCATTTTCACCTGATGGAAAGTATTTGGCTGTGGGCGGGATGGGGCAGGTCGGTAATATCGATCACTTGGAAGGCAAAGCGCGTGTTGAGGTGTTCGACTGGCAAGCGAAAGTCAAGTCGCACTCCTACGCCGATAACGATTTCAAAGGGTTGGTCCAGTCGCTGGTGTTTCATCCGGCTGGCAAGTGGTTGCTGGCTGCCGGAGGTGATAACGGCGGATTTCTAATGTTCTTTGACCTAAACGACTCGAAGAAATCGATGCGCGACGAGAAAGCTCCAATGCACATTCATCGTGCGACTATTAACGAAGCGGGTGATGCCATCTATGCAGTGGGTCACAACAAGATCGTCAAATGGACGGTGTCATAAAATTCAGTAAAAAGGTGTTCTATAGGGAGTTCCCTTTTTTATACAGTGCGGTTGCTCGATGGGCGACTGAGTCGAGCCTGAATGCAAAGTCCTACTGCACTTTCTAGTTGTTTTGAATAAAGATTCCAAGTTCGCAGCAAAGGTGTTTCCGTGTTTGCTATTCGACTAACAATTGTCGCGATGAATATTGTTTTGTATTCTGCGGCTGCTGAGGTGTCTGCAAGAGACGAATGGCCGCAGTTTCGAGGTCCTGGCGGTCAAGGGCACGCAGGCTCGGCGGATCTGCCGCTTGAGTGGAGCGAAACAAAAAACGTCAAATGGAAAACTCCAATCCCCGGCGAAGGGCACTCGTCGCCAGTGATCAGTGACGATCAAATCTGGATAACCTCGGCGATCGCGCGTGCGTTATCACCTGAGGAAGAACAGAAACGACTGTCAACAAAGAAAAATCCCAAAGAACTACAACTCGCCGGCTCTCTGAGGTTGGTCGCAATTCAAATCGATCGCAACACAGGGAAAATCGCTCGGCAGATTGAGTTGTTCGAAGTCTCCGAACCAGAACCCAAGCATGCACTAAACAGTTACGCTTCACCAACGCCAGTAATTTCGGGCAACGAAGTCTACTTTCACTTTGGCACGTATGGTACTGCCTGCGTGGATCGAACAAGTGGAAAGGTGATGTGGAAAAACGTCGAGTTTCATGTAGATCACCAGAACGGACCTGGAAGTTCGCCCATTGTTTGGCAAGAAAAACTCATAATTCATTTTGACGGCACCGACCATCAGTTTATCGCTGCCTTCGATCGCCTTACGGGCAAAGTTGCTTGGCAAACCAAGCGTTCCGGAACCATGGACTCGACTCCAGAATTACGCAAGTCCTATGGAACTCCCTTAATTGTACAAACGGAGAGTGGGCCACAAGTGATCTCGCCAGCAGCCAATTGGGTTTATGCGTACGATCCTCGCGATGGTCGAGAAATCTGGAAGGTTGGTTATGGCAAGCTCGGTTTTTCCACCGTACCTCGGCCAGTTGTGTCGGGTGACACGATGTTTATTGCCACCAGTTACATGCAATCCCGTTTGTTGGCAGTTCGTTACGGTTCAACCGCGACAGGCGATTTGACCGGTTCGCATGTCAAGTGGATGTCCGATCGGCAAATTCCCAAGAAACCTTCCATGTTGGTATTGGACGATCGACTCTACTTAGCCAGCGACATGGGGATCGCACGTTGCATTGACACTGGCACCGGCGAAGACATTTGGGTTGAACGCATGCCAGGGGAGTACTCGGCATCACCGGTAACTGCTGCTGGACGCTTGTATTTCTTCAACCAAGAGGGCCTGACGACCGTTGTTGCTGATAGTAAGCAATACAAGGAACTAGCCCAAAATAAGTTGGACGGCAGGCAGATGGCATCGCCTGCAGTTGCTGGTTCTGCACTCTACATTCGCACTGATTCGCACATTTATCGCATCGAAAATCGATGATCATTTTGTTGCACGAAGGAGTAAACCTCGCGATGTCCAATTAGGAACCACTGACAACTTGAAATTGGATATTCGAGTCTTCGGGACGGATCACGTCGACACGAAATTCAGGTAGAGCGCGTGGAGAGATTTCCACTCGAATGGTTAATTTGTGGCGTCCCTGCGGTACGTCCATTTCGAGATTTGGGCGGGCTTCAAGTGGTTGGTCGTTTAGCCATGCTTGGTAAGGTTCCGTCGAGACGATATTGAGTCGCAATTTGCCCGCTTCGTCAACCTGGATTTCTCCCTGCAAGATCTTGATAATCGGTTTGTTGCCCGATCGCAGTTCGTCCAAGGGTAAAGACCCAGAGAATTTCGCATAGGCGCTGGTCCATTCTTCCGCTTTTGCGCCAAGTATCAACTGACGCACGTGTTCCATATGAGGAATTTCGTCGGTAAGTTCTTTTGCAGGTGAAGTAAGTACTTTCCAGAGGTTAATAGTTGGCACACTTCTGGCCTCATATGGACCAGGCTTTCCCAGTTCGAAGATGAATCGGGCCAAGTCAAGCACTTCATCATGAGTGAGAAACTTTGTAAGTCCCTGGGGCATAAGAGATTTGCCTTCGGCCTCTTCCTCCACATCAGCAGCAGAGATCGTAACCGTTTTTCCCTGCGAATCACGAATTAGAATTCGATTATCGTCACGATCGACCACTACTCCCGTGAGAACTTTTCCACTGACCAGAAAAAAGACTTTTGTTACATACAGTTCCTTAACGGCTAAGTTAGGATTGAGAATCGAGTTAACGACATAATCGATCGGTGAATCTCGTCCGATTGCACTTAAGTCAGGGCCAACCTGCCCGCCAGCACGATTGATTGAGTGGCAACGAAAGCAACTAAGGTCAGCTCGTCTAAATACGATTTCTCCTCGTGCGGCGTCACCATTGGCTAGTACCTCTTGCCCCAACTTTGCCACTTGCTCCTGAGTTGGCGGTGGTGGATCAGCAGCCACGCCTGCGGCATCGCTCAGAACTGCCGACAGAGCCGCGTCGCTGCGACCGATCGAATACATGTGTCTCAGCGCTTTCTTGGCAACATCGACTTGCAAAGAGCGTCGTTTGATCGCTGCCGCCAGTGCGTCGGAACCATCCTTTCGATCGAGAAACGCCACGACCATCTCGTTTGTGTCAACGTCTGGTTGAGCATTTGCGAGAATGTCTGCGGCCAATTCGCTAGCTCCGGCCAGATCTAACCCAGTCAGACCGCCAACTGCCAACATCCGCAATTTAGTTGACTCTGCATTAGTTGCCAAAGTTGCTAGGGTTGATCGACTCTC
This sequence comes from uncultured Pirellulaceae bacterium, assembly GCA_964625155.1. Taxonomy (GTDB): domain Bacteria; phylum Planctomycetota; class Planctomycetia; order Pirellulales; family Pirellulaceae; genus Aureliella. The sequence continues at coordinate 11,019 of CAZVBC010000107.1, read as the reverse complement.
TTGGCCCCCGATGGTCACCAAACCTTCAACCGCAGCACGTTGCAATTCAGGTGCAGATGTTTGGTCGGACGCAATTTGCTGGAGTGCCTTGCCGATCGAGGGTACTTTCCAAAATGTTGCCAAGCGAATCGCCGCCAGTTGCAGGTTGCGATCTGGGTCCTTGACCAAGGTTTCTATCGCCGTCAAATCTCCTGCTGGAATCACCTTGCGAGTACTCGCAGCGTCAGTCAACCAGCCGAGAGATTTCAAGCGCAGATCTTTCGCAAATCCGACTGGCTGGACCGCTCGGTCGAATACAACTTTCAGATCTCGATCATTCCCGCGTGCACAAATCATCTCGACGACAGTCCCCTGTCGCTCTGGCGGTAGTCGGCCACTTTGAAACAATTTCATCAGCGGCCCAACAGCGCTCGCTGGTTCCTGGGCAACGAATGATCGAGATGTCGCAAAGTTGGTTACCGAAAAAAACAGCAACCACATCGACAGCCAAACTCGATTTACGCTTTCCACCGTCGTACCTCGCAAATTTCGAGCGATTAAAAGGGACTATTTGCTTTGAGCACTCTTGAATTTAGCAACACGGCCGTCGAGTGTCTTGTTTGTTTCGCTCAACGTGTGCTTGATATATTCGTCTTGTTCAAAAACCAATGATTCCACAGCAATTTCGGAGGCCTTTTCGGCATCAGCTCCCGTAAAGTAACTGAGAGCCCAAATCGCTTGTAGACGCACTCGCGAACTTTCGTCGTTCACCGAAGTTCGCAGCAACTCCAATGGCTCGCGAATTCGGTCTCGCCAATAAACGACCACACGTGTGGCGGCTGCGCGTGCGCGCGGCTCGGGAGATTTCAAAATTGTCTTCAACAGCTCTTCGTTGACCGCATTATGACTTTGGTGTAGCCATAAAGCCTCCAGCATATGATGTTCGTACGGTACATCATTCTTGTTCAGTTTGCTCGCCCAATCTTTCGCCGCCGCGATAACTTGATCGGTGGGACGCCCCGACAGTTCAATGCGCGCACGATGGCGCACGCGATCGTCGGCGGATTCGAGCAGCTTCAATAGCTTCTCGACGGGCTCTCCAGCAATCGCCGCAGGTTTCAACAAGTCACGTCCCTCATAACGAACTCTGTAGACTCGCCCGTGGTTGCGATCGCGGCTTGGATCGCGCAGGTTATGTTGCATGTGACCGATGATTGGGTTATGCCAATCGGTAAAGTAGATCGAACCGTCAGGAGCGACTTCGATGTCGGCGGGCCGGAAATTCGGGTCCGAAGAAAACACGATTGGTTCGACTTCTGTGGCCGTAAAACTCGAGTCTTTCTCCTGGAGTTTGTATTGCAGGACACCTTGAAAGCCAATCACGTTCAAGACTAACAAGTTGCCTCGATGTTCCTCTGGGAAGTGGCTGGAGCTGAGAATTTCCACGCCTGCACATGGGCGCGTGCGCTGCTGATAAACTTGCGGCGTACGTCCATGTTTCTGGGGAAAATCCAAGTCGCCAGAGAACAGCAATGCATGGTACGGAACGGCACCTGTACCGTCATAGACAAAATCTTGTCCCCATGGCTCAAACGCATGACCGTGCGGATTGGCAAAGCCATAGGAAACGTAGACATCGAATTTCTGCGAGCGAGGTTCATATCGGAATACTGCACCGTTCGCGACTCGACGAGGTGCACCCCAAGCCGATTCAACTTGCGTATGATGGAAGGTCCCTTCTTGGAAATAAACAGCGCCTCCTGCATCGAGTGCAAAACTATTTGAGGTGTGGTGAGTATCTGCAGTGTCAAGACCATGTATCAAGCGTTCCTTGATATCGTATTTGTCGTCTCCGTTGGTATCTTTGAGGAATAGCAAATCGGGTCCTTGAGCGACTAAGACACCGCCGTTCCAGAATTCAAATCCGGTTGGATTGTGAATATCCCCAGCAAATGTCTTGCAGACGTCGGCCTTGCCATCGTTATTATTGTCCTCCAAGATAAGCAACTTATCCGCCATCGGCTCGGTAGGATTCCAGTGCGGATAGGTTGGCCATACCGCGACCCACAGTCGTCCTTTGGTGTCAAATGCCATTTGCACGGGATTGACCATTTCGGGAAATTTGGATTCTTCCGCGAACAACTCTACCTTCATGTTTTTGTGGACAGTCATTTTCTCGATGGCTTCATCACCGGTAAGAAACTCATGTTTACCACCCTCCAACGGTCCCGGTTTGTTCGATATGACGGGGATCAACGCTGGTATGTTTGAATCGTCGGCTTGCGAGGTTTTCCCTTCCGCGGTAGCCCAAATAACTTTGTCGCGATTGGATGTTTTTGCATCGAGTATTTCTAATTCACGCTGTCCGACTGAGTAATTGGAAAGGCCATCTCCGTAGCCACCAGGTCCTTCAGAGAATTTCAAAAATGCTCGTTCCCCATACGTCGAAAAGCCGTCAGTAACGCGGTAGCGGTTGTACCAATAGAAATTTTTGTCATTTACAGTCTGGCGTAATGAATCAAGTGTTGAAGAATATTTGGAGTTGCCGAACAATCCGTTCTCGCAAGCGACTGCGATGGCTACATCACCCTGTTCGTTCTGGTGCACTCCGTTGATCGTCATGGAACGGCCCACAGCACGCGAACCTTGAGTGGCTGACAGGATGTCGACAAATGGTACGTTTTTCGACTTGGCCACAACAGCCATCGCGTCGGCATACATTCTGAGTTGAACATTTCTTTCAGTCGCTGCCGATTGGGATAGTAGATTAGGATCTTGTACGTGCTCGTGGGCTACGGGTGAAAACAGAACCAAGCGTGGAGCTGATTTTCCGTTATATTTCTGCGAGCTGACGTGCGCGATGAAGTCTGCCACATTTTTCTTGAAATCCTCTAATCCGGCTTGTCCAGCGAACGATTCGTTGTAGCCATAGAAGGCAAAAATGACGTCGGCCTTCGTATTGGTCAGTTCGAATCGATTTTGCCTCACTTTGTCCAAATCACGGGGAGAAAGTTTGTCGGGTTGTGGGCAGGGTGCATTCCCTTCCAACCATTGGTCGAATGAGCCAAAATCTCGCGAACGTAGACGTTTGTCCTTGTTCCTGAACCCGTCGATTTCGTCGCCTGAGTAAGCCAAATTGCGGAAAACCAATTGATGTTGTGTATAGCGGGCATGAAGCAACGTCTCCAGCCATCCGTAATGCTGCATACGTTCGGCGACCGTTCCGCCCACAATGCAGATGTGGTCACCCTTCTTCAACTCGAATTCCGCACTCAGCGCAACTGCTCCCCAAAGGCATAGACAGCACGCGATTAAATAGGATTTCATGTGGGCTTCCTCGGCAATTGCAATGCTCAGCTAGATTCAGAGTGGAACAAAATATCGATTGAGTAAGAATGTTAATTGATGCACACGAATGCCGGTAGGCGTTTCAACTCAGCCAAAAGGAAAAAATCCTTTGCACACCAGTGACTGTGGGCAATACAGATGGTCGCTTGGGGAGCAACGAAGAGTAAACGAGTGTGACCCAACGACAACCGTTTTAGACGCTCGGTTGAGGATTGCACGGACGCGATGCGACTTCCCAGCCGAAATACATCCTCGCCACGAATGTCCAAAGTTTCACGCAAAAACAACCTATTTGCGTGTGCGTGGAGTAGGATGCAGCATCGTCCCTTATTCACTGCCAGCGGAAAGTACGTCCGGACCTTTTCCTGCTCGTTTTTCGTAATGCCCGTCCCCCATCTTCACGTACTTTGTAAAACCCTTGTCAGCCAAGTTTTTGTCGGACAAGGTTTTTTGCATTCCCATCTCCGACCACTTGCCGGCAACTTTGGTGGGTGAGATAACTCGACGAACAGGTTGACCAGTACGAGGATGTTGAGTCAAAATCGGCGAATGAATGGACTGTAAAAATTCAAATGTCTCTGGCTGTTCACCTTCTTCGACAATCGTTTCGTAAACGTAAATTGGCATATATTGCCTCAATAGTGTGTGCCGTGCAAACTTTGTTATAAATTATAGCTCACCCATCTGGCCTCATTCCAGACTCACCAAACCAAATCGAAGGGTCATTTTATGGTTCGAACGATACGACCGACAGTCCTCAGCGCGATGGTGATATGGCAGCTCATAATTTGGGCGACGACGATCGTGGCGCAGGTTCCGGGACGACCTCAAGAAAATTACCCTGTGCATCGCGATTCTTTACAACGCGAAGGTGTCCCGGCAGGCCAAGTTATTGAGGGCAAGTTCAATACATCACAGGTTTTTCCAGGCACTGAGCGAGATTACTCGATATACGTTCCCAAACAGTACGATGGCCAGAAGCCAGCGGCCTTGATGGTATTTCAGGATGGCCGCAATTACGCTCGTCGCGATGGTGGTTTCAATGTTCCAAACGTATTCGACAATTTGATTCATAGCTCCGAGATGCCTGTAACGATTGGACTGTTTATTAATCCTGGCGTCGTCCCAGGTGCCAGTACGGACGTGCAGGATCGATTCAACCGATCGTTTGAATATGACAGCATGGATGACCAGTATGCTAAGTTTTTGATCGACGAATTTATTCCTTTTATTGAACGCCAACATGGGCTGAAATTCAGCCAAGATCCGAACGATCGAGCCATTTGTGGATCGAGTTCTGGTGGCATTTGTGCTTTAGTGGTGGCCTGGCATCGACCAGACGTTTTTCGCCGAGTCTTTACAACCGTTGGAACTTACGTTGGGCTTCGCGGCGGACACGAGTTTTCAACTTTAGTTCGCAAGACCGAACCGAAACCACTGCGAATATTCTTACAGGATGGCAGTAACGATAACAACATTTATGGAGGCGATTGGTGGATGGCCAATCAGGCGATGCAGCGCTCGCTGGAATTCTCTGGATACGAAGTCAATCATGCGTGGGGCGAGGGCTATCATAGTGGAAAGCATGGAGCCGCAATATTTCCTGACGTGCTCCGCTGGCTGTGGAAAGATCATGGAAAAACGCCAGTAGCAACTCACCCCGACAAATCAAGAAACGAAGCCAGTCGATTTCTCATACCGGGCGAGGGATGGGAAGTGGTCAGCGAAGGCCATCAATGGGCAGAAGGCTTAGCCGTTACTGATGATGGCACTTTGTATTTTACAGACGTCCCAGCGTCAAAGTTGTACAAGGTCACGCCCGATGGGAAAACATCGCTGGTTGTCGAAGATACTGGCAAAGCAAATGGAATCTCGCTGGGACCAGACGGAAAACTATATGGTGCATCGAGCGGTGCTCAACAGATTCGTGCATGGGATCTCAAGACTTACGCTATGGAAGTAGTGGCCGAGGGGACCCACAGCAACGATATCGTTGTCCGGCATGATGGTACGATCTACTACTCCGATCCAGCCTCTGGGAGCATATGGATGCTCGACAAAAAAACTCGTGCGCGGCGCAAAGTGGACGAATTTAAAGATTGCAATGGCATTGGATTGAGCGCGGACCAATCTCAGTTGTTCGTTGCGCATTTTCCAGGAAGGTTTATCTACTCGTACATTATCGACGAAGATGGCAGCTTGAAGCACAAGCAACCCTATTTCCATCTCGAGGTACCCATCAATACTCTACGTGGCCATCTGGATGGAATGTGTACCAGCGAAGATGGTTGGTTGATCGCGACAACTGAAGCTGGTGTCCAAATATGTGATCAACCTGGGCGCAGTCATTTGATCATGCCCCTCCCTTACGGTTCACGGCGCCCGTGTTATGCAGAGTTTGGCGGCCCTGATGGAACGACTCTCTATGTCGCTAATGTCGACAAAGTACTCAAAAGAAAAACGACGCTAAAAGGTGCCCACCACTGGAAACCGCCCGTTAAGCCACCTCGACCACAACTGTGAGTGAATACGTGGCAGCGTGAGCAACGTATGATGCGTCAGTTGCAATTCAGCTTTGAGTTGCAGGTGGAGTCGATGCGATGTGTAACTTCCGTCCCTCGGCGTCGAACAATCGGCTGCGCAGGAGATTCCATTTTGCCAAGCGATAGGTAGCCGCCGTCGAAAGACAACCAACGCCATATTTACACGAACGACGAAAATTGATCGAAGAGGCTTCGGCAAAGTACTTCGTGGGGCACGAAACCTCTCCAATCTTGAAGCCGAAATAGTGGATCTGTGCCAACATTTGGTTGTCGAACACGAAGTCGTCGGAATTCTCTTCCAGCGGCAATTGCAGCAACACCTCTCGGGAAAACGCGCGGTAACCTGTATGAAACTCGGTCAGTTTTGAACGCATCACGATATTTTGAACCAGCGTCAGTGCCCGATTGGAAACATATTTATAAAGGGGCATGCCGCTGCGCCGTGCGTCTCCGCTGAGAATTCGACTGCCGATGACACAGTCATACAATCCATGGCCGATCATGGAAGCCATGGCTGGAATCAACAGTGGCGTGTATTGGTAATCGGGATGAACCATGACGACTATATCCGCACCCAAATTCAGTGCTGCCTGATAACACGTTTTTTGGTTTCCTCCATAGCCGCGATTCCTGGGGTGCACGATCACATGCAAGTCTAACTCGCGGGCCACTCGCACAGTTGCATCGGAGCTGGCGTCGTCCACCAAGACGATGTCATCGACGATATTTCGATCGACTTCTTCGCAAGTGCGGCGAAGTGTTTTTTCAGCGTTGTAGGCTGGCATGACGACAATAACACGTCGATTGTTAAACATGGATCACATTATTCCAAGCACAGGTTTATTGGAAAAGGGACTAAGTTCCTGCTTCGTTTCGCTGGATTCGCATGACTATCGTTCCGCCTCGTCCCCAACAGCCGCTCAACCAAGTTGGTAGAATTGCCAACGAACACAAAGCCGCACCACTCGCTATATGTGTCACACGCTCGAACCAACCTATTTCTAGCTGTCGTTGAGTCAGAATCTTTAACAGCAAATTTGGTCGACGACTGAACAAATTCAATAGACTCTGCGTCCATCCCATGAGATCGTATTCCAGTTCGGAAGTTCGCAGTCTTTGAGCCCAATACCCATCTTTCGCGCACAATTGATCAAGAGCCATTTCGCTAAAGTGAATTACATGACGGGGTACGTCCAAGTGTAACCAGTGCCGACCAAATACTCTTGCTTGCAAACTCTGAAAGTCAGGTACAGCAATAAAAATACTCCCACCTCTGGCTAGTACACGATCAAGAGACATGAACAACTCAGTGGCGTCCTCGATATGTTCCAACACATGCCACAGAGTAACACAATCGAACATGTCCGTAATCGAATCCAGCGATTCGTAAACGCTCAATCCCAGCGATCGCGCGAAATCGGGCGCGCGTTCTACACCGGTTACCTGCCATCGATCATTTTGTGCGGCCTCAATAAAACTACCATCGCCACAACCGATGTCCAGCAATCGTCGTTGAGTAGTAACAGGGGTAAAGCGGTTAATCCAGCGTAGCCTTCGTTGATTGCAATACTGACGCGTGAAACCGTGGCGATTCCCATAATATGCAGCCGAGTAGTATCGCCCAAGATCTTGTGGAACTGGGAGTGTTTTTCCAAGCCCACATTTGGCGCAGGTTGCTACGGAGAAATCCTCTCCGCTGTCTGCATCGCGAATACCTGCGAGCGCAGGTTCAAGCGGACCGCAGCACGCTGGACAAGAAGCATGATATTCCCTGTTCATAAGTAGTAAATCCTGTACCACAACGGTGGGTGGCGCCGAACAATTCGTTTAACAGCGTCACTTTCGATCAGCCGGAGCGCGTGAGCGTAAGGATTAATTGGACAGCGCCACTTTGCGGTCCAAATGTGGTCTTAAGCCCAAGTTTTGTAAGCGTTTAATCCGTAGCCAATGGCGAGGACTGGTGAGTTTGGCATTATCACGGTTTGGAATTAATACAATGGCGACGATTCAACTTAGTCCTCGCCTTTGGCTGCGGGTTAAACGAGTTCGCTACAACGACTTAGTTCTAACAACATAATCGAAAGTGGCGCTGTCCAATTAAGCTGCAAAATTCAAAGGAACCGCGTGCTAACTCACTCAGGGTAAATTGGTCCGTCAAAAAACGTTCACTTGATCGAGCGTGGCGACGTCAAATTAGATCAGTCCACTTGAACAAGCGAACGTGCAACTCGAAAACCGATGTTTCCAGTCCGACCGATAGGCGAGTAATTATTGCGGTACGAACAACGACAATGCAAATCAAAGTAATGCCACGCCCCACCACGAGCGATGCGGCGAATCCCGTTGACAGGTCCCGTCGGGTTTTCGATGGGACTGAATTTATACCAATCTACCGCATGCCAATCTTGGCAGCGTTCCCAAGCATTGCCATGCATATCGTAAAGCCCAAATGGATTGGGTTTCTTCGAGGCAACTTGACCAGCTCCGAGGTGATCGGCATTCTTATCGTACCAAGCATATTCTTCTAAGTTACTAACATCGTTACCAAATGAGAAATGTTCCGTCGCTCCACCGCGACAAGCGAACTCCCACTCTGCTTCAGTTGGTAAACGGTATCCGTTTGCACCTGGTGTTACTGAGAAATTCCCGTCGGGATTTACTTGGTAATACAACGCGAACCCCTCATTACCGCTCAGCCAGTTACAGTAGGCTACACAGTCGTTCCAGGTGATCTGCGTCACTGGTGAGTTTTCAGTAATCTTATAACCAGGAGTATGCCACAGAAACTTGCGTTTGCCTTGATCCTTTTCGTCCGACAGTGCAGAATTGCCTCCGCCGAATCGCTCTGTTTCCGTAACATAACGGCGAGCATCCACAAACCGGCGAAACTGTCCAATCGTCACTTCCGTGACTGATAATTCATAAGGCTTAGTCAAGATAACCGGATGTTGAGGGCACTCTTCTTCGCGAATACGCTGGCGCTCGGTGCCCGGCTGCAATTGACGCACACGGTCGGCCCAAGCCATTGATTGATCGAGTAACTCGGGCGGACAACCCATTAGAAATTCGCCAGGTGGCAGCAATACAAAACGCATGCCGACATGATTCGTCCTGACGACTTCGCGCCCCAAATGGCGACTCCATTCCGTTTGGTACTTCTGCGCCTGCTGCGCGGAAAATGGTGCTACCGCACGTTTCGGTTCATCCGCATGCGTCGGTTCATCCGCATGCGCAATTGCCGCTGGTAAAAAGAAACATACGCTCAGTATTAATTGATACCAGCCCACATCGCAGTAATGATTCTTACTGCCTGCTTCCTGCCAGATTCGATTCCTTGGATATACGATTACACGCTGACTCACGGCGTACCACCTACCTCTTGATTGGCCCAATCGTTCGACAAATCTAGTGAATCGTAGTCATAGGGACGGAATCGCTCGGTCGTGCTGGTCGCATCGTCGTGAACCAACATGACGTGTGGATTGAGTTGTGATGCAGCGACAGAATCGATAAGGTTGGTCGAGTCATTCGCTCCCATTTGCATCAAAATTCTTACTTCAATTTCGCGCAGCGCAGTCCGGCTTAGCCAGCGATTGGCAGTCGACGCGTTTTCAGCCCAGACCGCCGTGTGGATTCCATGGCTGGGGCCATCGCGCAAGATCTCTTCCAGCAATTTATCAGGCGTTGCCGCAGTTTCGCCAAACGAACCGAGCCCAAATTCATCTTCTTTGCGTAGAGTGCGCAGGCGTCCAATTTGTACTAGCACCAGCAGAGTTGGAATCCAATTCGACTCTTCGATTACGCCGTCGATGCGATCTTTGAGCTGGGCATGAAGTTCGGCCAATGACTGCTCCACGCCTCGAGCTTCAATCACTGAGCAATTCGAGTAACCAACTTTGACGCGTTCACCTAATCGCAGTGCGCAGGCATCGGTAGGCTTCGCCGCTTGAACAAAAACAACTCTAGCAGACGGATTCTGATGATGGTGGATAAACGACGCGATGATGGAATTCAATACCGCAGCGGCTTGGGAATCCTCCGCACCGACGACAAGCAAATTGCGACCCGCTTGTAAAGTCAGAGGAACTACGACCGCCGGGTTAATGGCCACACTTTCCCCCAGCACGCACCAGCAGGCGCTAGCATTGAGGGTCGCCCGAGCTCGCTCGATCGCCATGTTAGCTCCAGCAGAATCCCACTGCGACGCTCGATTCCCTTCATAAACCACAGTGCGTCCGAGCATATTCGTGCTTGGGTCCGAATTTCGGTAGCCACGTGGAAACTCTTCGAACCACGCAATTTGCTCCTGTTTGGTCAGCCAGCCGATTTGCATCATTTGGTTGCCTTCGATGCGTCCACCAGCGTCGTTATAGACAGCTTGTCCAGGATGCTTCAAACGAGACGCCGCCGGATTGTCGTCCGCAAAAATCATCTGCGCATCGGCAGCATCACACTGCAATGCCACGCGGACTGACATCTGTCCCATGGTCGTTCTTGGGAGTGAATAAGCGCCGGCGAGCGTCTGGCTGCTCAATATCGAATGAACTCCAAACGATCGACCTTGACGTACAATGCGATCCAGAATCAAACTCGCTTGATTGGAAAGTTTGTCGTCCTCCACAAACAACTCTTGAAATTCGTCGATGACGATCAAAACTCTTGGCAGAGGTTGTTCAGGATGCACCAAATTCCAACTGGCTAGGTCCTGAACACCAGCTTCGCGAAACATCTGGCCACGTAATTGCATACAACGGTCGACATGTTCCAAAGCACTCAAACCGAACTCCCGTTCGCTTTCAATGCCGATGATATCGGCATGGGGAAGGCGGCCCTGTCCATAAACTTGGAACTCGACACCTTTCTTGAAGTCCAACAGTACCATACGCAACCGATCGGGCGCGTATTTAACAGCAGCGGCGGTGATCAACGCGTGCAACAGCGTCGACTTTCCACTGCCAGTCTTGCCAGCGATGATCGCGTGTTGAGCAGTACCAATCCCCAGCTTCATTGAATGGATACGTCCAACACCGCTTTGCCCGATCGGGATATCCAGCGACTTGGAACTGTCTGCTGTCCAGTGCTGCTCACGCGGTGGCACGATCGACTTCAAAGGAACCTCGACGCGAGCCGCTAAGATAGATTGCCTCCC
>CAZVBC010000106.1:0-19558 GCA_964625155.1 uncultured Pirellulaceae bacterium | reverse complement strand
ACTAGATCGCTTGGAAGCCATCAAAATTCCTTTGATCGACGAGCCGGCATTGTGCGAGCAATATGTCAAGGAAGCCAAGAATGCGGCAAAACTGGAATATCCAGGAATCGTGCCGGTCTACCAAGTTGGAACATTGGAAAATGGCCAGCCGTTTGTGGTGCAGCGATTAATCGATGGCACGACTCTGCGCAAGATGCTGAATGAATCGGGGTCGGTGACATTCTTGCGTGCTTGCGTGTTGATGGCTGAAATTGCAGGTGCAGTGGCACGCGCGCATGAGGTCGGGATGATTCACCGTGACCTCAAACCTGACAACATTCTGATCGATTCTGTTGGGAAACCTTGGGTGGCCGATTTTGGCTTGGCGATTCTAGAAGATGAACAGCAGCACCATCGAGGCGAGCGAGCTGGAACGCCGCTGTACATGTCGCCGGAGCAGTTGCAAGGTCGCGCCGATTGGCTGGATGGCCGAGCGGATATCTATGCGTTAGGGGTGATGTTGTATGAACTGTTGGTTGGTCGGCCACCATTCGAGGCCAAAACGCTGAAAGAACTAGAAGAGCAAGTCTTTTATCGCGACGCCCGGCCGCTCAGTCAGCGTCTTCCCAATCTGCCGGTAGATCTGGACGTTATATTCCAAAATTGCTGTGCCAAGAAAGTTACAGATCGATACGCCAGCGCCAATGAGTTGGTAGCCGACTTGCGGACAGTAGCCGAAGAATATTCGAGTGCCGACACCGTCGTGGAAATGGCCAGTGAAGGCGCATTGCCTGGTCCACTCACAAAACGCTCTGCGGTGATAACGCGCAAGACACAGCAACAGCGCATGTCGTTATCGTCGCGCCGCAATTTGTTAAAAGAGTCTATGTCTGATCAGGTTCACGGCCGCTCAAAATTCCGGTTGCTCGTGGGAACTGCCGCCGGCATCTTGGTCGTGGCGGGTTTAAGTTATGCGTTTTGGCCAAAGCGCGAGCCACCGGCCGCGCCACCGGTTCATAGTCCTGGCGATGTTGGAATATCGAGCGGCCAGTCCGAACCGTTACAACCTAAGCCTGTTCGCCCTTTCCGAGTTGCGCGATCCGGCGGAACTCACACGTCAATTCAGGCGGCGATCAACGACTCGAACGAGAATGAAACAATTCGTATTGGTCCAGGTACTTACACCGAGTCGTTGGTGCTGACCTCTAAAGTTACTTTAATAGGCGAGGGAAATGCTGCGGACACGATTATCATCGGCGAACAAGCGCCCGCGATCACTGTTCAGGATTCGGCTGTGGTTTCCCTGGAAAATCTGGCGTGCGAAGGCAACCCACCCACGGGCAAGGATTTTAATACGATCGATTTAACGGGCGGCGAATTGGTGGTCAAGAATTGTAAAGTCGATTCACGCAGTTACGACAGTATCAAAGTCCACAAGGGGACCGTCCTGAAGGTTCATGGTACTAATTTTCAGTCGACACGCCACCCCGCAATTTTTGCAGTCGAGGCCAAACACTTGGAGGTAATCGATTGTGAATTTACAATTCGCCCACCAACTTCTACCGCTAAGGAAATCCCAGTCGGTATTCAAGTTAGTCGATGTAGTGGCCAAATAAACAATTGTCGTTTTCGAGGAAGTGGGGCCGCAAAGGGCATTCAATGGAATGACGCAGATGCGACCATACTGATTGAGAATTGTAATTTCGAGAACTGTAATTTTGGTGCGATTTTTCAGGACTGTGCTGATGTCAAGCTGTCTACTGCTGGGCCAGCAACTGCGCGTTCCAAATTAGTGGGTTGTCAAAACGGATTGCTCTTCGACAGAAGCCATGCCAGTGTATCGCGGTTCAGCATCAATCATAGTGAAGGCGCGACAGGTATTCGAGTTTTGGCGAGCACAAAAACCGCGACGGACACAACTGGCGGAAAGTCGGCTGCAAATGAAAAACAACCTGCAGCTGCTCGTCGCGTTACATTGTCGAACTGCGAGATTGAAGGCTACGAGGTGGGCATGAGCGTCGAATCAGCTAGTTTGACCGCTGATGCATTGCAAATATTGGACTGCCGCAGCAAGGGAGTACAATTGGTGGCGAACTCGCAGTTAGACTTAATCTCATCGACGATTGAGAGAGGTGCATTGGTTGGTTTGTACGTCGAGGACAGTAGCGCAAGCCTACGCGAATGCGAGATCCGGTCGAATCAGCATTCAGGTGTGCTGGTATATGGACCAAAAGGCTCACTTGTTGTTGAAGGGGGCATGATTGAGAAAAACACGGCTGGTCTAATCGTTTGTGACGGTCGAACTGAAATGAACGGAGTTGATATCCAACATAACAGCGGTGGGATTTTCGTAGTGTCGATTGAACGTGCACTCGATTCAGCGGCTCCCGCCCCTTCTGCTCCAACGATTGAACTAAAGTTACAATCGGTAACTCTGGCAAACAATCAAGGTCCTGCTATGAAGGTTTCCCTTCCTTGCAGATACGAATTGCTTGACAGCATTATCAACGATCCTAGGAATCAAAATCGTCCGCTGCTGGACAAGGGATTGGAAGCCAAAAAGAACGGCAACACCACGATCGTGACTCAAACAACGGACGGCTCGAAACGTTCGTAGCCGAACCACTTGTGCCCCAAAAGATTGTCGTATTCGAAAGCCCGGTTGGATTCACTATGTCTATCAAATCATTTCCTGTATTTGGTCTACTGCTTGGCATGTTTACTTGTCTGTTGGCCACAGAATATGCGTTTGGGCAGCAACCAGTTTTTGACAAGGATTTTCCAAACCTCGATAGCCAGTCAGTTGGTGAATGGTGGAATTGGAAACCACCTAATCGTAAGTCGGCGTCGATCGTTGACATGAATGTCCCACGAGACCAGGTCGTGGCCTTCGCAGTGTACACGCATGACCACGGTGTTCTAAAGCTGTCCGCGCAGTTGTTTCCATTGATGCCAGATGCAGCTCGCGTGGTAAGGTTGGAATTTGAGCGGGCGGGGCAGTGGCAAGAGGTGGCTACATCCGAGGTCCATTACCCCGGCTGGGATGCTCATTTTCGCATCCAGCCTTGGGACAATACAAAGCAAGTGCAATATCGAGTGCGACATGGGGCTCGGGCAACATTTTCAGGAACGATACGACGCGATCCTATCGACAAGGAATCGATCGTTGTGGGAGTGTTATCGTGTAATTCGAGCCGTACCAAGGGCCCACGCGAAGAGATGATTGCCAATCTCAGGCACCAGAACCCTGACTTTCTGTTTTTTGCCGGAGACCAAAGCTACCATCACACTGAACACACTGCTGGTTGGCTGGAATTTGGACTTCAGTTTCGTGACGTTCTGCGCGATCGACCTGCGGTGACTATTCCGGACGATCACGACGTAGGTCAAGGAAACATTTGGGGTGAAAATGGTCGTAAAGCTGCAACGCCCGCTGGACCTGACGGTGGCTATCACTTTCCGGCAGCCTATGTCAACATGGTCCAGCGCCAGCAAACTTGGCATCTGCCGGATCCAGCCGATCCGCAACCGATTGAACGAGGTATCAGTGTCTATTTTACTCGTTTACGCGTTGGCGGAATCGACTTTGCCATTATCGAAGATCGCAAATTCAAAAGCGGGCCCGAAGGGAAAATTCCTCGAATGGGGCCGAGACCCGATCATATCAACGACCCCAAGTACGATCGCCGATCGGTTGATCTCCCGGGGCTTGAGTTGCTCGGATCACGACAATTGAAGTTCTTGGACCAGTGGTCTGAAGATTGGACTGGCGCCGAACTAAAATGTGTTCTTTCGCAGACTGCCTTTTGTGGAGCTGTCCACCTTCACGGCAATCGATCAATGCGATTATTAGCCGATTTGGACAGCAACGCTTGGCCGCAATCGGGTCGCAATATGGCGCTGCGAGCCATTCGCCGAGTTTGGGCTCCGCATCTATGTGGCGATCAACATTTGGCAGTTGTGGTCAAGCATGGTATCGACCAGTATGACGATGGCCCCTATGGATTCACAGCACCTGCAATCGTCAATACCATCTACGGACGTTGGTGGCATCCCCTCGATGAAAAACCTGGTGCCAATCCGATCCCCAATAGCTCGTTGCCTTGGACTGGTAGATACGAAGATGGCTTGGGGAATAAGATCTCGATGATGGCTTACGCCAATCCCGGAGATGTATCTGATGAAAAACAGCGTGGAGACGGGTACGGGTTAGTCCGCTTTAATAAACGGCAAGGTCAGGCAACTTTCGAATGTTGGCCGCGGTTCGCCAAAGTAACCGATGGGGACTCAGCACAGTATCCAGGTTGGCCGATTACGATTTCGCTTTCCGCAAACGACGGACGCAAACCGATAGGATTCTTGCCGGAATTGGAATTCCCTGATCGCGTTCGGCCCGTAGTGCAAGTTACACATGATTCATCAAAAGAGGTTGTATATTGTATTCGCGTACAAAGTGATCGCTTTCGTCCACCGGTATACGCATCCGGAACTTACACTGTTCGAATTGGCCGCGAACGTCCTGACGCAAAGATATTGAGTGGGCTCACCCCATCAGTTAAAGTCGAACCTCCGATTAGCGTTCGGCTCGATTGATTGCTGGCACGTGTTCTGCCATTGAAAAGAGATCTCGCGATGAAAAGTCTTGTCATGCAATATTCGATCACGGCGTCAAGCTTTGCTCTTGTTTTAGGATTGCTTTCGATCATGCCCAATTCAGCTTTCTCTCAAGCGCAAACTGAAAATGTATCAAATGAAAACACCGATCCCTTTCAGTGGTTGGAAGATGTTGGTGGAGAAAAGGCATTGGATTGGGTGCGACAGAAAAACGCTCAGTGTCAAAGTCGCCTCGAATCGGATACGTCGTTTGCCTCTTTGCGAACCGACATTCTATCGATCTTGGATTCCGATGCTCGAATCCCATTTATTGCGAAGCATGGCGAGTACTACTACAACTTCTGGCGAGACAAACAGAACGAGCGTGGGATATGGCGCCGCACATCCCTGGACGAATACAGAAAAAGCGAACCTCATTGGGAAGTGCTATTGAACCTAGACGAACTTGCCAAACAGGAAGGAGAAAACTGGGTGTGGGGAGGCGCGGATCTTCTGCGCCCGGATTATCGGCGAGCATTGATAAGTTTATCGCGAGGAGGCGCAGATGCTGACGTCACTCGCGAGTTTGATTTGACAACTCGAGCTTTTGTCAAAGATGGCTTTTCGCGAGATGAGGCCAAGGGTGGCATGGGGTGGATCGATCTTGATACCGTTTTCGTGTCCACCGACTTTGGCGTTGGGTCGATGACCACCAGCGGTTACCCCCGCATTGTCAAGCGATGGAAACGTGGCACACCACTTGCGCAAGCTGAGACAATCTATGAATGTTCACCCGATGACATGGCGGCCTCTGGTTTTCATGACGATTCGCCTGGGTTCGAACGCGATTTCATCAGCCGCAGTATCGCATTTTATAATGACGAGCTGTTTCAGGTCCGCGATGGCAAGAACCTAGCTAAAGTCGATGTACCTAACAGTGCCAATAAGAGTGTGTTTCGGCAGTACTTGGCGATCGAATTACGTGAGCCATGGGAAGTAGGCGGGAATTCCTATAAGGCAGGTACATTGCTGGTGACTTCCTTTGACCAGTTCATGGATGGAAAGCGAATTTTTGATGTTGTCTTTCAGCCCACTGAAACGAGCGCCTTGTCATCATTTACCTTCACGCGAGATTACTTGGTGATCAATGTATTGGAGGATGTCAAGAATCGGTTATACCTTTTGAAGTATGATGGTCAGAAATGGAACCGTGAGCCTCTGAAAGGAGCTCCTGATTTTGGGACTCTGTCGTTGTCCGCAGTCGACGCGGACGAATCAAACGCATACTTTATGACATCTACGGACTATCTCACTCCAACGACTCTGTCGTACGGCGTCGTGGGCGAGCAACCTATTCCGTTAAAAAAGATGCCTGACTTCTTCGATGCCAGCGGATTGAAAATTTCTCAGCATTTTGCCACAAGTCAGGATGGTACTCGCGTCCCTTACTTCATGGTCGCTTCCAATTCACTGAATCTTGACGGCAGCAACCCAACACTTCTGTACGGATATGGCGGTTTTGAAATCTCGCTTTTGCCCAATTACAGTGGCTCGGTTGGACGAGCGTGGACCAGCCAAGGCGGCGTCTATGTAGTGGCAAACATTCGTGGTGGCGGCGAATATGGCCCTCGCTGGCACCAGTCGGCACTGAAAGCCAATCGACTGCGAGCTTACGAGGATTTTGCAGCCGTAGCCCGAGACTTGATCGCACGTCGGGTGACGTCGAGCCACCGGCTTGGTATCCAAGGAGGCTCAAACGGAGGATTACTGGTGGGCAACATGGTGACACAGTATCCAGAGTTATTTGCCGCAGCCGTTTGCCAAGTCCCGCTGTTGGATATGCAGCGTTACAACAAGCTGCTGGCTGGTGCGTCATGGATGGCAGAGTACGGCAACCCAGATATCGCTTCCGAATGGAATTTTATTCGACGTTTTTCACCCTACCATATCGTTTCAGCATCTGCCAAGTATCCAGCCGTTTTGTTCACGACCTCGACGCGCGATGATCGAGTTCACCCGGGGCATGCACGTAAAATGATGGCTAAAATGGAGGCTCAAGGCCACGACGTGCTGTATTACGAAAATATTGAAGGAGGGCACGGAGGCGCTGCCAACAATCGGCAAGCCGCGTACATGAGTTCGTTGGCATATACCTTTCTCAAGCAGCGATTGTTTGCGAAATGAACCTCAGCTTCATCGTCTAATTCATTTTAGGAGCTAACCTAATCATGTTTCGTTTAATGGTAATCTTGGTCGTCTTCAGCACGTTCGCCCTTACCAGCCTTTTCACAGCAACTGGTCAAGATCGTAAATCTCGTGCCGAGCGTATTCCACCGACCCACGCGGATGTTGCATACGGACCGCATGCACGAAATGTACTCGACTTTTATCGCGCCAAGTCTGAAAAACCAACACCATTGATTGTTTATATTCACGGCGGTGGATTTGTGGCCGGCAATAAAGAGTCGATCAGTCCAGCGATGGTGCGGTCCGCTAACGAGGCTGGTATTAGTGTGGCGTCTTTGCACTATCGATTTGTGGATGGAGAGCAGATCATTTTTCCGACCCCACAACATGACTGCGCTCGAGCGTTGCAATACCTGCGATCCAATGCCAAAAAGTGGAATCTCGATCCACAGCGAATTGCCTGCTACGGTGGCTCTGCAGGGGCCGGAATCAGTATGTGGCTGGGCTTTCACGACGACTTGGCTGACCCGCACAGCTCCGATGCGCTGGCCCGTGAGTCTACGCGAATCGTGGCTATCGGAACCATGGGGGGCCAAGGAACCTACGATCCTATCAAGATCAAAGAACTGATCGGTGGTCGAGCTTGGGAACATCCCTCCATTTTCAAAGTCTACGGCGTCAAATCAGCCGATGAAGCTCTCCAGCCAACTCCTGAGAAGCAAAAACTGTACGATGAAGCATCCGCCATCACGCATTTGACGAAGGATGATCCTCCCTTATACATGATCTATAGCGAACCTGATGTCGTGCCACCTGCCAGCTCGCGTCCAGGTGAGTTTATTCATCATCCGAATTTCGGTAAACAACTTAAACGAGAGATGGACAAACTGGGTATCGAGAATGTCTACGTACACACTGCCGCAGCGGAAGGACGCAATCCCCAGCGTGAAATGTTGGATTTTTTCCAGAAGGCTTTTGCTAAATCCAACTGAACGCGTTCAATCGACCTTGTAGCCCAAAGCTGCATTGGTGCTTTTCAAACGATCTATGATTCACAGACTTGGCCGGTAATCTCAAATCCCAAGTCTTGAATCATGCGATAATCATCTTCGGGCGGTTGGCCCTTGGTTGTCAAATAATCGCCCACAAAAATACTGTTGGCGACGTACAATCCAAGGGGCTGAAGTGAGCGCAAGTGTTTTTCGCGCCCACCGGCGATCCGCAATTCGCTGGCAGGATTGACATAGCGAAACATGGCGAGCGTCTTTAAGCAGTAAAGGGGCGTTAGTTCATTGCGTCCCTGAAGCGGAGTTCCATCAATCGCATGCAGAAAGTTCAGCGGAATAGATTCAACTTTCAAGTCGCGCAATTCCATCGCCATGGCTACGATATCCTCAGGTTGCTCGCCCATGCCGATGATTCCACCGCTGCATAGTTCCAGTCCTGCAGAGCGGACATTGCGGAGCGTGGCCAAACGATCTTCGAAAGTATGAGTTGAGCAGATTTCGTCATAGAATTGACGACTAGTGTTCAAATTGTGGTTGACACGATCTACGCCGCACGATTTTAGCCGTTGAGCATGGTCGGGGTTTAGTAAACCTAGACATGCACAGATTTTCAAGCCGAATCGTGCTTTGATCTGCGGTACGACCGATTCTACGACTCCCAGCTCGCGCTCACTTGGCGCGCGCCCACTTATGACAATGCAGTAGGTCTTTGACTGTCGCTGTGCCGCCACCTGAGCACCATCCAGCAACTGTTCTTCGCTCAACATCCGGTACTTAGCAATCGGAGCCGAGGAGATCTTTGACTGAGAGCAATAGCCACAATCCTCCGGACAGAGCCCACTTTTGGCGTTCACGAGAAAATACAATTGGATTGTATTTCCGAAAAATCGATGCCTTAGGCGGTACGAGCCCGCAACTAGATCTAACAGTTCCACATCCGAACAATTTAAAATTGACAGCGCATCCTCGCGAGTCAACTGGTAGCCTTCGAGGACTTCTTGAGCTAGCAAATTCCAACGCGAATCCACTTGAGTGGTTTGAGGCAGAATCATTCGGAGAACCCTAGGCAAATATCGATACAGATGTCGACCACACACATAATGTAATCGACTCGCATTGTTCCAAGAATGGGGCCCTTGCACGCCTGACCAAGCGTCTGCTATTCCGAGCGCTCAACTAAGTTCAGCGATCGGCTGGCCACCTTCTACTAAGGGCGTCGGACGCCCAGATGGGTTGATCCAATGATCGAACGGATCGATCCCAAGATGCTGAAAAACGGTTGCGGCAAGATCGCTTGGGCCAAGTGGTCGCTGTTGAATGGCTCCTCCACGCCGGTCCGTCGCGCCTATGATTTGTCCGCCCTTCGAACGACCTCCAGCCACTAGAAGCGACATAACCTGCGGCCAGTGATCACGGCCAGCAGTTTTGGTCATCACCGGACTGCGTCCAAACTCACCTACAATCAATACCAGAGTGTTTGCCAGCAACCCCCGATCATCTAAGTCATTGACCAGAGCTGTGATGCCGCGATCCAAAACCGGCAGCATCGGAGTCAATCCTTTTGCAATTCCACCCCAACGCACTTCATCGCCGTGATGGTCCCAGTGTCCCCATGCATCACTGAGTGTGACATACGTGACGCCAGCTTCGACCAGCCGACGTGCCAAGAGTGCTTTTTCGCCTAACGAATCGCGCCCATACGTGTTGCGCATCGAGTCCGATTCTTGCGATAGATCAAATGCTCGTTGAGCTCTCCCCCCTAACACCAATTCAAAGGCTTCACGAGTGTATTGATCTTGTCTAGCAAAACTGGTTGAATTCTCCACCTGCTGGCGAAATCGATCAAATTGTCCGCGTAATTGCTCCCGATCCTGTAACCGCGTGATATTAAGTCCCTTAGGCATCGAAAACCGCCCTTCGACCCGCACTCCATCCAGCGGCTCGAATTCTTGTCCTAAATCTCCAGCACCGTAGACATCCGCAGCTAAACTATCCGCCAGTGCAACAAAGGCCGGCATGCCAGCATGATTGGGTCCATGAAACCTAGCTGCAACGGAACCCATCGATGGGTAACCGCCCCCTTGCCGCCCGATTTCAGTGCGCTGAGCCTTGGGGTTCCCTGCTTGGAATGTTATGGGAGTGTGATTGCTGGCACTGGCATCCATTGAACGAATGATTGTGAACTTGTCCATGTGCTTTGCCAGAAGCGGCATGTGCTCGCAGATTTGAATGCCTGGAACACTCGTTGCGATTGGCTGGAAGGGGCCTCTTATGTTTTCCGGCATTTCCGGCTTCATATCCCAAGTATCGATCTGACTTGGACCTCCAGACAACCATATTTGAATTACGGCGGTGGGTTTGACGTTACGCCCCTCGCTTGCCGCCCGCGCGCGAGCTTCGAGCACCATCGGCAACGTCAGGCCAGCAATACCTTGCAAGCCCGTTTGCAACATCCATCTTCGATTGCCTACCCGCATAATTTCTCTTGATTGCGGTCCAAAGGTGCAAGCCTGCGCGGCAGCATGATGTTGTTTAACATGCAGACATGACGACCGGTGTACTGGAGCAGTCATGGGAGTTTCCGAGATGGAAAGGAGGGAAAAGGCGGGTGGTCGCGTTTCCCGAGTCACAGGAGTAACGCAAGTTCGATTCATTCTAGCCAATATCCGCCCATAAAGTAACCTCGAAATTCATTTGCGTTACCGTTGCGTTGGTCTCGAAGCCTACTACTGGCCTCGGGTTGCTTCTCCAAAGCAATAGAGCAATTCCTGCCGTTGACCACTTTCGCGTGAAGCTACGCGAAGGATCAATCGATTGTCGCTGACTGCAGGACTGGCAAACGCTTCAGTTCCGATCTTGTTCTCTGCGAGCAATTGAAACTGAGCCGGATTGGCAGCAACCACGTAAAGTGTTCCTGACTCATTGGCCCAGTATATTTTTCCGTTTGAAAGAATTGGCGATGCGCTGATGGGGCCCTGAAGTCGCTTCATCCACATTTCTTTTCCATCGGAAATTCGCCAGCAATACATGATGCCGTTATCGGTCAGCGCATATAGATGCCCGTTATTAACGATCATGGATTGTTCGTAACACTTTTTATTGTTCTTCCACAATACTCGGGAACTGCCATCGGCCCGAATGGCGACAGTCTCACTTTTGGGATATCCGCCGCTGGCCAGTACGATATCACCCTCCCAAACCACCGTGCCACAGGTGGCCGTGGCAGTACCAGGCGCGGACCAATTCAATTGACCGGTTGCTGGATCATAGGACCAGACTTTATCCATACCGCTGATCAGAAGTTGATCTTTGCCAGCCACGTGTCCCACTACCGGAGTTGAGAACGAAATGCTCGCAGGTCGAGCGGTCTTCCACACTTGGTTTCCTGTCTCGCGATCCAGCGCCGACAAGTAACTTTCTCCGTCGTGTTCGGCGGCAATGATGACTGCATTCTTATAGATCAAAGGTGATGGAGCGTAACCGTATTCATAGCGTTGGGGATTAAAAGGTCCAACCGTCTTTTGCCAGATTTGTTTGCCGCGCAGATCCAACGCCGTAGCTTGTATTGATTTGTGGTGAAAAAACACCGCAAATATGCGTTCGCCATCGCTGGCAACTGTAGGCGTGGCTTCTGTGTTCTTGGCGTGATTGTTCTCAGGGAATCCACCTTGGCTGATTAACTCAGTCCACAAATGTTTGCCAGTGGCGAGATCAAAAGCGACAACTGACTGGGATTGGGACGCCTCGTCTGCGGTCGTCAAAATAACCTGACCAGCCACTACGATTGGAGAACTGTGCCCACGTCCTGGAACAGGTGACTTCCACAATACATTTTGCGCATCGCCGACTTCAATCGGCAGTTGCGTTGTAGACACTACGCCATTGCGCGATGGCCCTCGCCACCATGGCCAATCGGCTGAAGAAGACAGTTTGGGAAAATCGGCAACAGCCTTTCCCTGTGCCGCAAGTTGCTCGATCGTTGCGGTTGCCGAGCTGATTGCCAAAAGAACTCCAATTACTTTTGAATATGTCGACGGCATTGCGCGAACCCTTCTCCTCTTTTTGACTTCAACAGAAAGAACAAGCAGTGTAGAGTAATGTGCCAATTGATTGAACCACAGGATAAAAGAATGTCACAAGCTAGAAAGACCGTAACGACAGGAGAGAGTTTTCTGCATTGGTGGCATTCAGAGTGGGGACCGGGTCCATTGATTTCGTTGGCCCTGCCCTTGATGATCTCTACCGCTTTTGTCTCACTGACGTTGTTTACCGATCGAACACTGTTGTACTGGGATTCGGAAAAGTCTGCATCGGCGGCGATGGGGGCTGGTTCTTTGTACTGGTGCATCATCTGCCTGCCCACAGGATTGTTGGGCTATGTCAGCGTCTTTGTTGCGCAGTACTTGGGAGCGAAACAACATGAGCGTGTGGGCGTGGCCTATCGACATGCAATGCGATTAGCTTGGTGTATCGTCCCTGTTTTGTTGTTGTGCCTATGGTTAGCGCCTTGGTTATTTGAGCTTGCAGGACATTCTACAGAATTGCGGTCCTTGGAGACAAGTTACTTGCGTGTGCTGTTACTTGGTGGCTTGGCTGCGCTCGCGTACAGCGTGCAAAGCGGATTGTTGACTGGATTAGGTAGGACGAAGGCCGTGCTGTTGATCGATGCTTTGGCGACGATCGTCAATCTTGTACTCGATTTCATTTTGATCTTTGGCTTTGGCCCTATTCCTCAGATGGGAGTACTTGGGGCCGCCATTGCCACAGCTATTTCTTTTTGGATCAAAGTACCATTAGCGCACTGGTTGATTCATAGCGACCATGCCCTCGGGCAGAAATTGATGTTCACTCACAAGATGGTTTGGGAGCCAGAAGTCCTGCGGAGGCTATTTGTTTTCGGCGCGCCATCGGGCTTGCAGATGCTCGCAGAATCGGGGGCCTTTACATTAATCATGTTGCAAGTTGGCAAGCTCGGAGATTTGCCGATGGCGGCAACGACGTTAGCACTTGGTTTGAACGTGCTGGCCTTTGTACCTGTCATGGGCTTGGGGATTGGCGTTGGCGTGTTGGTGGGACAGCGTTTGACCGAAGGGCGGATTGATTTAGCCGAGCGAACTGTGACTTGCGCAGCAGCATTCGCTGGCCTATACACTGGTATATTCGCGGTTCTGCTGGGATTGTTTCCAGACAGCATGGTCTCTATCTATGCTTGGGGTACAGACTCGCAGCGATTCGAGGAAATGCGCCCCATGCTAGTGCCACTACTGCGCATCATTGCCATCTATTGTGTGATCGATGGCTTTCAAATTGTTTTCGTGGGGGCAATCAAGGGTGCTGGGGATACCTGGTTCGTGTTACTGGCGACAACAATCTTGTCTTTTGGAGTGGTTCTGGCAGGTGTGATCTATGAGCACTGGTTTGGTAGCGACGTCATGCTGTGGTGGTACGTTATTGCCATTTGGGTGTTTGTCATGGCGCTCGCCTTTGGAGCTCGTTTTTTTCAAGGTCGCTGGAAAATGATGCGCGTTATCGAGTTACAATATTGAGGCGAGGAACCCAATCATGTCGCAAGCCATTGTCGATCCCGAGCAACTGCGGCAGTTCGCTGCGATGCTCAAACGCTATAACCAACAACTGCGAGATTCCACGAACACTCTCGCACAAGCTGCAGGAAAACTATCTGATTCTTGGCGCGATCAAGAGCATCGCAAGTTTGCGGACGAATTTGAAGAACATCTCAAGACCATTCAAAAAGTCATCGAGACATCAGATCAACATATCCCCTACTTGTTGAAAAAAGCTCAAATCATCGAGCAGTACTTGCAACGCTAGAGGACTTGCAGCGCTAGAGGTCGGCAGGGCTGGTCATGAACGCAATTCAAATTTGTTGGTTACCCCAGTGAGCAGGAAATACTTTCTTGAGTAATGCTGCCGACGTACGCTCGATCGCTCAAATGCAGGCGCTCAAGGAAAAGTGCGAGCGCACGCGGGTCAGCCTGCTACGCGAAATCGAGCACTTGCAAGTTGAATTGCGTAAACTGAGCAATTGGATTCAAAGTGAGGCGGATGCCTATTGGCAAAATGAGCTGAAAGTGGCGAGTCGTGTATGGCGCGAAGCCAAGGAAGCTGTTGTACGCTGCGAATCTTACGTGCGCGAATCAGAAAAACGGTCCTGTACGGAACAACGCAAGTTGTTGGCCAAAGCAACCGAGCGTTTAGCGTTTTGTGAGCGACAGGCTCGACTTGTGCGTGAAGCTCAATTGGTTTGGCAGAGAGAGACCACTAAATTACAGGGGAAATTGCAACGGTCATTAGACTTGGCCGAAGCAGACCTCCCTGTCGCTGTCAATCATCTAGAAGGCTTGTTAAACGCTCTACAAGCCTACGCAAACGTACGCGTACATCGATCCAACGAATCCTAAAACCGCTGAACCGGACACTTCTCCGTCTGCCGAAACATCAAATCAGTTAGGGAGCTTTTGCCGGGGCGGCGTTGGCTGCAGGTGCTGCCGCTGGTACGGCTGGCAAGTTTGCATTCGGCTGGGCGATATTTCCGGGCACATTCGCATTTCCGGGCACATTCGCAGCCGGCACGTTCACCGCATTTGCTGCCTTGCCTGCGTTGGGCGCAGGTACATTACCCCCATTGGGAGCAGCAGCATTTCCAGCATTGGGAATTGCCCCAGCGTTAGCTACATTGGGTTGCCCGGCAGCATTGCCACCAGCATTAACAGCAGCCTTCGCATCCCCGGCGGCCGGAGTTTCAGTGGGCGTATTTGGAACGAGAATGCCAGATTCATCCAGCCGTTTCTTTTTGGGCGGAATGAACTTTGCGAATCCTGGGATCTTCTCGATTTCGCCCTTGAGTTCCAAACTTGGGGCTGGCAGAACGGTCTCCAAAACGGATGCGCTTGGGACACCGCCGCCAAGGGCGTCAGAAAGATTTTGACGATTGACCGCAGCCTGGAACGACTCGAGAGCGCCGATGACTTTAAGTTTCGGAACAGCCAATTCACCGATATCGCCATTGAGCACGCCCCCCAGCGCCAAAGAATTTGCTGGCTTTTTAAATTCTTTATAAGGGATGCCGTCCAAGAGGATATGGATTGTATTTGAGAACGCATTTAGTTTTTTGCGGGCAATTTGAGTCTCCCAGCTCTGACGCTCGGAGGTTTTAAGCCTTGGCATTCCCGGGCCTCCCATCCCGTCCATCCCCGGCATCCCCATCGCTCCG
Source organism: uncultured Pirellulaceae bacterium (assembly GCA_964625155.1). Taxonomy (GTDB): domain Bacteria; phylum Planctomycetota; class Planctomycetia; order Pirellulales; family Pirellulaceae; genus Aureliella. The sequence goes on along the minus strand of CAZVBC010000106.1, from coordinate 4,558 downwards.
TCCATGCCTCCGCCAGGCATACCACCCATGGCTCCCATGCCTCCGTCCATACCTGGCATGCCACCCATGCCGCCATCCATTCCCGGCATACCTCCCATACCGCCCATGCCGCCATCCATCCCCATGCCCATACCACCACCGCCACGCAAGCTGGCGACGTCCTTCCGAGAATCAAGCCAACCGGCGCATTCTTGATACAGTAATTGCGCTCCGCCAAGAAAAATCTTGGACTTTACTTCAGCGGACTCTTTGCTTAGGTCAAACTTGTTCAAGTAGTTCGCGCATTCAAGACGCATGCTCGGCACAACCAAGGGATCGAGCAGTTTGTCGATCGCAAAATCTTTGGCGACGTTGGATTTTAGAACTCCTAAAGTCCCCATTGCCCGACGGACTAACCACAAGTGACCGCTTGCATCTAGATTCGATCTTGGTTGGCTCAAGACAATCGTATTGCAAAGATTCACCACAACTTTTTTGGTGTTTTCGTTCCAATCTAAATGCATCAAGCGCGTATGTCGATCCAAACCAGCCATAGCAATACATCGCAAGTAAATTGGAGCTGTTTCCGAACCTGCAATCCTTAACAACTCGCCAGATGACGAAGGGTAGGGTTTGGGAGGCGCATTGGAAAGCGCGGGCGAAAGGTCCAAATCAGCAATCAACCACAACGCGTTAATTTTCGAAGCTGGAACGGCATTCGGTGCATCAACGACTTTCTTCGCTTCACGAAAAATAGAATCGACGATAACCTTGCGCATTTCAGGTCCAAGTCGCGGGTTGAGGTTAAGGTACATCATGATGCGATCTTTGGCTTGACCTGCATTCAGGGCATCCGAGTTTTGATAAAGGAAACGCATTAGATTAAGAATATGCTGCTCGATTTCGGCCTTGTCGGTTGCCGACGGCACACCACCTCGTTTTACAATTTGTTCGGCGGCTCGAATCTTGGCATCTGCGGCTTTTCTTGCATCATTGGCCTTCTTAGCAGCTTCTTTATCTGCTTTAGCCTTATCGGCAGCCGTCTGGTCCTGCCCGACGACGAAGTTTCCTTGCGGCAGTACGAGTGTTGCCATACCAGCTATGATTCCACAGTAAATCCATCGGTAGATGACGGACATCACGCTCTCCAAAAGTCGGGCAACGAAGAGGGCTTGAAAACCACTTCCAAATGCCAAGTGAAAAGAAAATCGCCTAGTAATAAACTATCCGCAGGGATAGGTAGTTGTCAACTTTTTGTAGCCAAATCAGGGAAATCGTCTACATCAGGTGCTATCCGTTGTGATGTTGCTGCTACAAATCAACAACGAACAAGCTCACGTTTCCGTAGTCATTTGGCTGACGGAAAGGTCAGATTCACAATAATCGCCACAGGTTGCACCCTGAACTCGGTGGGTTTCTGCCGGTGGGAAAACACCCGGTCCGTCTTCGATATACCAGTTGTCCAGCACGCTCATCCAATCGTCTTTAGTGCGCACAGTCCCAAATTGAGTGCGAATCGACGTGTATTGCGGGTGGCTGGCGGAATACTTGATGCCAAATTTTCGCAGCAACGGACCGGTTCGCATTGGCCCATACAGGCTTTCGGCCAAGTGCCAATGTTCTTCAAGAACTTTTCTTTGTTCCAAGATGGTTGGTGGCGCGGGCAGTGGACCACCTTCAGCCAGAGCGCGACATTGAGAAAAAATCCACGGGTTGCCAATCGCACCACGGGCGACTGTCACGCCATCGACTCCGGTCTGATCGAGCATCTGCAAGCAATCCTTAGCAGAAAACAAATCACCGCTCCCAAGAATGGTCTTGTGGCCAACATGCAACTTGACTTCCTTGAGAAATTGCCAATTGCTGGGGCCGTGATATCGTTGCTTTACGGTGCGACCATGCACGGTTATTGCCGCGACTCCTGCATCGAATGCGCCATCAAGAATCTGGAAGAAATTGTCGCGACTTTCACTAGAATCGTCGATGCCTCGGCGCATTTTCACAGTAACCGGAATTTGGCTCGGCACGGTTTGTCGAGTGCGTGCCACGATTTCAAGAGCGACCTTGGGCTGACTTAAGTGGTAACCACCGCGGCAACGACCCAATACCTTCTTTACCGGACAGCCGAAATTAATGTCGATGACTGCAAATCCAGCCTCCGCTAAACGCTTGGCTCCCAACGCGAACTGCTCCGGTTCCGCCCCCATCAATTGCCCTGCGACGGGCTGTTCATCCGGCGAGTTATAGAGAAAATGTCGGTTCTTTTCACGATCTTTGAGGCACACCAAGAACTGGTCCAGCATGACTTCGCACAACGAATAACTGGCACCAAACCGACGCGCAAGCAATCGCATCGGCCAGTCGCTGTACCCACTGAGAGCCGCTTGAACGACAGGAAACCCAATTTCTAGATTTCCTACGCGCAAGGGGCGAAGCCGGTTTCGCCATAATCCGACGGCGTCAGCCTGAGGCTCTACATTCGTGTTATTCGCTAAAGTCTGCAACTTCACCTCAAGTTCATATTGTTAATGTGTCGAACGAAGGATTTAGGGGGATCTGACGTCATCGCTTTTCGAAGACAGCAAGTTAATCTATGCGGTCTATCATCGTATCATTATTTCCCCCGCGTGGAAAAAAACGGAGCAGGCACCTTGTTTGCCTTAGGAACTGCATGTTCCTAACGCTGGTTGCTGCATGCCTGCCGATCGTTACTGGTTGCCGGATCTTGGGAATTCCCAGCGATCGCTACCAAGATGCCAATTGGACGGTGACTCCTGAGGCTGTCGGTGGATGCCATCCGGCGGACAGTTACGGGCCGCTGCCCCCCGCTAACTGTGTGCCAGGTTGGCTTGCTCGTTGGCGTGCTCAAAAGGACCTTCCAGAAGCCCCTAACTACCCCAGATACCACCCGCTGCCTACTCGTCCAATGTTTGCTCCGAGTCCGTTTGCAAGTGAAAAAGCATACTATGGAGCGGCGGCAAAGGAATACGGCCAGTTATCCAAAGAAAATAGTCCAAATCAACCTTCCAGTGGCGAGCTCGTGAAACCAACTCCGATTCCGGAGGTTAGATCCACGATCAAGCCTTGATGAAAACAACTGGGGCTGTTACATTGCTGCGTTCGAAATTGATGTAGGTTGCCTGAAACCATCGTAAGAGGCTGGAAGTACATGTCCACTGTGCGTCGTAGTCCCAACGCCAAAAGCAGGGCTCGTAAACGTTCGCGTATTCGCTCAAGATCAAAGAAAAGGGATCCGCTGTTTGTTGACGGCAAGCGCCCGCGACCGATGTACGTAGACTACAAAGACGTCGACTTGCTGAGAAAGTTGGTCAATCGTCATAGCCGTATTGTTGGTCGCCGCAAGACTGGTTGCTCTGCGGTAAGCCAGCATGCAATTACTGCCGCAATCAAGCGGGCTCGATTTATGGCGTTGTTGCCTTATAGCGGCGAATAATTCTGAGCGCGGTGGGTTGTGAGTCTCGAATATATGGCCGAGATTTTCCAAACCACTAGGCGAGTCGAATTCTGCGAAACCGATGCAGCCGGCATTGTTCATTTTGCATGGCTGCTGTGCTATATGGAGCAAGCCGAGCATCAGTTTCAGAGGCATATTGGCGCTTCTGTAATGCTCGCTCAAGAGGACGGTTCGCACTTAAGCTGGCCTCGAGTCCATGTCGAGGCGGACTTTCAAGGTGCTGCGAAATTTGAAGAAATATTAGAAATATCGGTCGAGATAGATCGGTTGGGAACGCGCAGCATAACCTACGTGTTTACTATTCGTTGTGGTCAAAGAAAGGTCGCAACCGGCAAGTCGATTGCAGTTTTTAGTCGTGTGCGGGTTGGATCGCCGCTCGAATCTGTCGATATTCCGGGTTGGTTGAAAGATAAATTCCAACCATTCGTGCGTCCAACGGTCGTCGATTAGACTGGATCGAGCTCTCAAGTGTCGCAGCGTGTTCGAATTGGGTGGCTTTGTGGACCTTGATTCCCTTGGATATCTCGAACAGTTAACCGTACGATTAACCATCGGCGCCGCGCAACTGCCTCAAGAAACTCAGCGCCTTCATAGTCGATATATCCTCGATCGACAATTGGCTGACGGTGGCTGGGCGGGGCGAGAAGGAGTTAGCGACCTGTATTACACCAGCTTTGCCCTGCGAAGTTTGGCGATCTTGGGATTGCTCGATGGAGCGGTTGCGGAAAATGCAGCTACCTTCCTAAAGTCGCGTCTGTCGAGCCACCAGTCAGTGGTTGATTTATTGTCGCTAGTTTATTCAGCTAAGTTGATCGAAGCTGCGTGTGGCTTAGACACTTTTCAAGCAGCCAGGCCCGACTGGAGCCAGAGACTGGTCGATTTCTTAACCACACTTCGACGACCAGACGGTGGATACTCCAAGAGCTTCGAGGGACAGGCGGGAAGTACCTACCAGACCTTTTTGATCTTGCTATGTCATCAACTGATTGGCCAACCGATTCCAGCGATCGATGCCATTGCCGATTTTCTGATGGCACAACGTCAAGCTGACGGGGGATTCCTTGAGATTCGAGTTGCCAAACGATCAGGTGCAAATCCCACTGC
>CAZVBC010000105.1:0-19607 GCA_964625155.1 uncultured Pirellulaceae bacterium | reverse complement strand
GCAGACCAATTTTTGTTCGCCAATGGCCAACTCTAAGGCACTTTCTGCTGCCGCGAGCGCTTCATCGGATCGTCCATTGGCCGCATGCGCAAGTGCACGTGCGATCATGCTACCCCAATCGTTGTCCGCAGAAAGTGAACATGCAATCTGGGAGTACTCATCGGCAATTTGGAGTTGGCGTTGGGTAGGATGCGGAAGTGAACAGTAGATCAAGGCTAGCGTGCGGCGCACCAGTATTTCTGGAGCACCGTGTTTCAAAGCGAATTCCCAATCGTCAAGCGTCGATTTCAATTCTGCATCGACGCACTTGGCCTGGGCACAGAACATCCTGACTCGCGGATCATCACCTGCAAGAGCCATGGCATCTGCTTGGTCTTTGCGAGATGCCTGGCGATCACCCTTGCGCATCAAGATCTCGGCACGCGCGGCTAGCGCCACTGCTCGCAAAGATTCTGCCTGTGCTAGTTTGGTTAGCATCGCAATGGCATCCTCCTCTCGATCGAGCCGACTGAGCGTCAAGGCTGCTACGAACAGAGCACCTACATTGCTGAAATCAGATCGCTCTAACTCACGCAGGGCGGCTCGATGCTCTACCCTGCTGCGCATACCCGAGATGTCTGCATATTGAAAATACTTTGCGAACAACTCAGCCTGTTTGAACGGAATTCGCGACATTTGTAAGACCACGCTTTGCAATTCATTGATCGTCTTGCGGTATCTTTCAAACGTCAATCGCTGAGCGGCATTGAGTTCCCGGGCTCGTTGAATGCTCATACCTGTCGCGGTGGACAACTGAGCCCATTTTTGAGTAAGTGGTTGAATGTTTGGTAGGTCGAGCGAATCATTTCTGAAGGGAGAATTGGAACCAGACCAACGTGCCTCATCACGCCCTGCGATGCGGGTCAACCATTCATTTGAAGCCGCATCAATACGAGTTCGCCTGGCGGCATTTAGTTCGGGCGCTCTGGCAAGTGCAGCTTGTGCCAATCGATCTTGCTCAGATGCGGCTTGATTGAGTTGATAATTAACGGCTTGCTTTTCAACTTCCAATTGGTAGCGATGCAATTGTTCGAAAACTTCTAAGCTTTGCAGTCCTTCACAGTCCCGCTTGCACGTGTCTAGTCGCTGCAAGATATCGGAACGCTGTGATATCAATTGCATTCTGTGATCTACGGCAAGCCTGTATTGAGATTCAAGCTCGGCTAGCGCCGTGGCATAGACGCTGCATCGTTCAAAGCCAGATGCGGGTAAACTCTGAGCCTGTAAATCACAAGCGAGAATTCCAACAGCAACCATCATGCAGATAAATTTGCAAACTCTTGAGATCAACATGCACCCACTCTCGCGAAAAAATCGCTACTGGACTTTTGCACGTGCGAAAAAAATTAAACTTGACATTTACGAAAGACTCCCCTCTAATTGACCAGTGTAGCGTTTTCTCATCTGGGAACTAGTGTTTTGTGGCCATTTTTGGGATCGAACAAATGTGGCACTTCCGCGTCTCCACTCTGTGTTGGTCAAGTTATTCCCGCTTGTCGTTACCAAAGGAGCAGTGCGAATGAAAATTTCTGCCGTCTGGACTCTAATTGCATTGAGTATATGTCTAGCCTCAGGTCTGCTGGCTGGCGAGCCTAACGCCAAGTCGCGATTCGAAGCAGCACTGGAAACGGAGGCTCAGGGTAATTCGGTCAATCGCAAAGCAGAAGTTGGGGAAACCGACAAAAACTCGCCGCTGGTTCGATGGCTTTCAGGCGAGTTGGAGAGCCAAGGAAAGTGGTCGTCATTTGAAGAATTGGGATCATCAAGCAGCGAACGGATGCAGCAGTACCGAGAAAAACGAGCCGAGCTTGCGGGACATATTAACTTCCACCATACAATGGCGCGATGGTGCCAGCAGAACGAGCTGCCTGACCTGGCGAAAGCACACTTTTGCGGCGCCTTGTTGGCGAATCCAAACGATGTAGAGGCACGTGCAGGTCAAGGAGATCGTTGGCTGTCAGGACGTTGGTTTAGTGCAGAAGAAGTCACTGCTGCGCAGACTCAGGCTCGGCAACTGGTTGACGATCTTGAAAAGTGGTTGCCCAAAATTAACCGGATTGCGAAAAACCTGCTTTCGACAGATTCAAAAGAAAAACTTGATGGAATAAAGGCACTCGAGCTAATTAACAGCGAAGAAGCTGTACCGGCACTTGAGATGTTGGCCCAACCTGTCAATAACGATTGCCGGAAAATGGTCATGCATGCAATTGGCAAGATCCGTTCTCGCGAATCTTGTTTCACACTGGCTCGATTGGCTTTGATCTACTTTGAAACCGAAGCAGGTCAGATTGCCGTTCGAGAGCTGAAAAAATATCCGGACGAAATGTACGTGCCGGAATTGTTGCAGTTGCTTTCGTCGACCAGCATGGACAGCCAGTTGGTGGCAGCCCCGAATGGTCGAATGGCATTGGTGACACTCGTGTCCCAAGAATTGAAAGATGCCAAGTATACGCAGAGGCTCGAAAAATCGGTGCGCGTGTTGGCTTCGGTAACTGCTGAGGCATCTGTGCAGGCAAAGGTAAACGTTATCGAGCACGCTCGAGAGTCTTCATTCTCTTCAAACGACTATGGAGTACCACTTACTTACTTGGGTGAAATAGTTTATCGACAGCGAAAAACGACGCTGCCTATGGGGCGAGCTCAGGTCTCCGCTGAATATGTTCCGCGTGTTGTTGCCGCTGCGTCGACCTTGAATTTAAATGAGGATCGGGAAGCAAGCAAAACCATCGCTGCCCAGCACGCGCGGGCTCAACAGACTTGGAATCATCGAGTATGCGAAGTCCTGCGCGCTACGACTGATGCGGGATTGGATGATACGCCAGCATCGTGGTGGTCTTGGTGGATCAATGAGAACGAACGCTACGAATCTGGCAAACCTACATATTCGGGCTATCGCCAGGAACACCGCAATGTACTGGTAGGAACTCGCTATCGCCAAGATTCCCAAGGTAGTTTTGACACAGTGGTCGAAACTCCCTACCGACATATGCAATGGTCGTGCTTGGTGAGTGGTACACTCATTCAAACTTTCGAAGGCTTACGTCCCATTGAGACGATTCAGATTGGTGATTTGGTAATGGCCCAGGACGTAGAAACGGGCGAACTCGCGTTAAAGCCAGTAATGCTAACCACAGTTCGCCCCCCAAAATCAACACTGCGAGTTGTCATAGCCGATGGCGAAATCCAGGCGACTGGCGGGCATTTATGGTGGGTATCGGGACGCGGCTGGGTTAAGACCCGTGACTTGCAGCCAGGCATGCAATTGCATAACGCAACCGGGACGACCGAGGTTCGTAGTATCACGGAAAATGTTCGCGAAGTTGAAACCTACAATCTTGTAGTAGATGGTTTTCACACCTACTTTGTTGGCAAGAATCGAGTTTTGAGTTACGACAATACTTTGGTCAAACCCACGCTACGCGTTGTGCCCGGGTATAGCCTTTTGGCTTCCGCAAACGTTCGCAGATAGCAGTCAGGTCACTAATCCTAAGGTGCATCTCTGAGGTGAAACGAGTTGTTTTGGCGATGAGCGGTGGAGTGGACAGTTCCGCCGCCGCCCATTTGCTGCTAGAGCAAGGGTACGACGTTGTCGGCGTCTTTATGCGGCATGGCGAGCAATCCGCCGAAGCTTGTAATCTCCCCAACGGGAGCGCAAATCCTCTGCTACCAATTCTGCAAGGCCGGTTGGATCACAAGCAAGGCTGTTGTAGTGCTTCGGACGCTCAGGACGCGCGGCGCGTAGCAGATAAGTTGGGTATTCCCTTCTACGCGCTGGACCTGCAAGCCGATTTTTCGCGCATTGTGGATTATTTTGTTGACGAATATACGCGCGGGCGCACTCCCAATCCGTGCGTTCAGTGCAACAACTGGATAAAGTTCGGGCGTTTGTTTGATTATGCGGACAGTGTCGATGCCGAGTTTGTCGCGACGGGGCATTATGCACAACTCGTCGACAACGGAAGTATCCCGGCATTGATACGAGGTGTCGATCCAAGCAAAGATCAATCCTACGTCTTGGCCGGAATCGATCGCCACTACTTGCGCAGAATGTTGTTGCCTGTCGGCAGTTATCACAAGTCGGATATTCGCCGAATTGCGGCTACGGTCGGTTTGCGAGTTGCCAACAAGAAAGATAGCCAGGAAATCTGTTTTGTCACCAGCGGACACCATGGCGATTTTGTCAGAAAGCGAACCGGGGGTTCTGGCACTGGCGATATCGTCACAATCGACGGCGAACTTGTCGGAAAACACAATGGCATCGAGAGCTTTACCATCGGGCAACGCAAAGGCCTTGGAATCGCGATGGGAAAGCCGTATTTCGTAGTTCGTATCGAACCGACCACCAGAAAGGTTGTCATTGGACCCAAAGATTCACTTGAGGTTTCGGAATTAACCGCAGTCCAATTTAATTGGCTTGTTCCTCCCCGTACCGAGCAATTTTCTGCGCACGCTCAAGTTCGATACAACAGCCGTGCTCATGCTGCGGATATCCAATGGCTGTCCGAGGATTCGATTCGAGTTTCGTTTCATCAGCCAATTTTGGGAATCGCTCCTGGCCAACTGTGTGTGATCTATGACGAAGATCGCGTGCTGGGTGGTGGCTGGATAGCCTAGGTTGGAATTTGGATGCGATAGGTGTATGCTATTGGTCGCGCAATCCCTTTTGCCCTTCAGAAGCTGGTTTTCCGTTCTTGTTGGGTAAAAGGTAATGTACGGAAGTTCTTACTCATCTTACCGCGAGTAATCAGCGATGATTCAGTTGTTTATAGCTCAGCAGGTCAATGTTGTGACGATCGTTTGGTGGGTGATCATAGGCTTGATCGGTCTATTTGCCATGGTCACCGTCGCCTCGCTATTCGCGTTTGGATCTTTGTGGATTCGTGCAGCAGCAGCCAAGGCTCAGGTAAGTCTGTTGAGTCTCGTTGGCATGTACTTCAGCCAAGTGAAGGCTCCCACGATTGTGAATGCCAAGATCATGGCCGCACAAGCTGGCCTGGATATCACATCTCGCAACGGAATTACCACACAGAGGTTGGCTGCGCATTTTTTGGCTGCCGGAAATGTAATGAACGTTATTCAAGCAATCATTGCGGCACAAAGGGCGGGCATCGATTTGGATTTTGATCGCGCTGCGGCGATCGACCTTGCAGGTCGCGATGTGTTGGATGCGGTCAGGACCAGCGTCCATCCAAAAGTCATCGATTGCCCAGATCCACGCCGCAGCGGCAAGACAACGCTCAGTGCTATCGCCAAGGATGGTGTCGAGTTGCGAGTGCGGACACGTGTTACTGTCCGCACCAATTTGGAACAGTTAATTGGTGGTGCGACTGAAGAAACAGTCATCGCCCGCGTCGGTGAAAGCATCATCAGTTCGATCGGTTCCTCCGAAAGCCACCAAGTCGTGCTTGAGAATCCGGATCTGATTTCTCGTACTGTATTACGCCGTGGACTGGATGCCCAAACCGCGTTCCAAATTGTTTCCATCGACATTGCCGATATCGATGTTGGCGATAATATTGGCGCTCGTTTGAGAGCCGATCAGGCCGAAGCCGATGTGCGAGTTGCGCGTGCCCACGCTGAACAGCGGCGTGCCGAAGCAATCGCCATGGAACAGGAAAACCGCGCCAAAGTCGCAGAGAACCGGGCCAGCTTGGTTCTCGCGGAAGCCGAAGTGCCACGAGCAATGGCGCATGCCTTCAAGCGGGGCATATTTGGCGACGTCAATGGAAGTCCAAGTTGATTGACGAACCGCGTCGCGGAATCCGCGTAACATTTCCTGGCGGAGCCGGGTTTCAACTGGCCGGCATCGTCGATTTACCGCCGCACGAACCAAAGAGTTTCGCAATATTTGCTCACTGCTTCACCTGTACCAAAGATATCAAAGTCATTGTGCGCGTGAGTCGTGGCTTAGCAGCTCGAGGTTTTGGCGTTTTGCGATTCGACTTTACCGGACTGGGCAACAGCCTCGGAGATTTCTCACACACCAACTTTTCGACGAATCGGGCGGACCTAATGGCGGCGGTGAAATTCTGCGCCGCTGAGTATGCGGAACCGCAGTTCCTGTTGGGGCACAGTTTTGGTGGCGCGTGCGCCTTGTCGGTTGCGAACCACGTGACCAGCGTTTTGGGCGTGGCCGCCCTTGCAGCCCCCAGCGACACTCGCCATTTAGCTGACTTACTCAAACGCATGAACCCAGCCATCGACTTGGAAGGAAGTGGTCCTGTAGTAATTGGTGGTCAAAGCTATAACATCACGCGCCAGATGCTGGACGACTTTCGGCATTACGATCTCGGGAACGAATTGCGGTACCTGCACAAGGGAGTGAGTATTTTTCATTCACCCGAAGACGAGACACTCGGGTTTGAACATGCATTGAGGTTGTATAGCTTGCTAACACAACGGCCGGGCTCTGATGATAACTCAGCAGCGGTGAATCTTATCAGCCTGCCAGGGGCCGATCATCTGATAAGCAATCACTCACGCGACATCGATTTTGTTACCGACATCATCGCGGCGTGGTTCAATCGACTGGTCGGCCAAGCATGAGCATACCTGGTCCGAACCAATGATCCGCGTGGACAGCGTCCGAAGCGTTATGGTTTGTGCGAGGTCACAAGGCATCCACTACTTGGATTTTCTTTTTGAATTTTTGTTGCTCTCAGTCGAAGTGCTCTTTGGAACCAACAATTCGGCAGCAATTGTTGGTTGTCCATCGAGCCAATTTAGAGATGCCAAGAAACGGTCGGTTTCTAGAAGCGTTTGATAATAGAAGGCTTGGTCTGGACGCTGATAATTGAAAAATCCATGCGGCTGTTCTTTGTATAGAAACAGTTCGCTGCGATCCCCGTGCTTTCGCATTTCTTTCTGATAGGCTTGTGCCGTGGAAACAGGGATGAGGCTATCGGCAGTTCCCAAAAAGACAATTGTTGGTGGAGTTCCAGGGCGCAGATTGTGCAGAGGCGAAATGGCTGGAAAGACGTCTTTGACTCGCTCATGACCATACCCTGTCGGACCATTGTCGTAGACGGGATTGAACAGCACCAAAGCATCCGGTTTGCAAGATACTCGCGTGTCCTCCCCAGGCTCCTCGAACCCGATGGTGGTGGCCACGGCAGCAGCCACATGCCCGCCTGCCGAACCTCCTCCAGCAGCAATGCGCTGAGGATCAATTCCCAATCGTTTGGCGTTTGCTCGCACCCATCGCACGGCCGATTTGCCATCCTGGACACATACAGCCGGAGTCGTTTGATGACGTGACTTTACTCGATATTCCGCCGCCATCGCCAACATACCACGCTGGGCCAGATACTCGCACTGTGGATGGAACTGCGTCGGCGAACCTCCATTCCAGCCTCCGCCAAAAAAGAAAACTATGGCAGGGTACGTCTTGGCCGGGTCCTTTCCAGTAGGCTCAAATACGTCGATCGATAACACAACCTCACCAATTTGCTTGAAAGTTTCTCGCCGATATTTTCCATCCTCAGCATTCGCCGTGGATGACGGAAAAGAGTAAATCAACAATAAACAGAACAAAAACACATAACGGCACATAGGTTCGGTTTCCGTGATTCGTAAGTTTTTGGGCAATTTCGACCTAACGCAGTAGATTGGCAATGCTCGACACTCAAGGTGACTTGGAACGCTTAAGGTTAAGAGTTAACGTAAAGGAGATATTGTGTAACCTTGAATTACAAGTGTGTCGAGTATCATGGTTTCAGATTCTGACGTTCGACAATCCTAATTCAGCAGAGCGAGTTGTCGGTTAGGCACCTCGCTGTTGCGGAAAATCGCTCGTCACTCAGGTTGAAAAAGGCTAGAATCGGGTGATTAGCGTCTGCCTACCAATGCCGACCGCAATCGTGTTATTGCCTTACGGCCAACTAACTGTCGATTAAGAGATGAGACCTGAAGTTTTCGGAGCGTCTGTATGGTTAATCGATTGAATTCGTGTAACAGCGGTATTCTCAGGTGGACGTTGGTCAGATCGGCAGATCGCATCGTTAGTGGATTCACCTTAGTCGAGCTGTTGGTTGTTATCGCCATCATCGGAGTGTTGATCGGCTTACTGCTGCCTGCCGTTCAAGCGGCACGTGAGGCCGCGCGGCGGATGCAATGCTCCAACAATTTGGCGCAGTTGGGCATGGCAATTCACAACTATGAAATGGCCCATTTGGTCTATCCTCCGGGAACGATCAACGACAAAGGTCCTATTCAACACTTGGCGAACGGGTTTCATCATAGTTGGATTGTGCAGATACTCCCTTTTATTGAACAGAAGAACGCTTATCGCTCCCTCGACCATACCCAGTCGATCTATGCGCCGGTGAATGTCGCGATCCGTGCACATTCTATCAGTGTCTTGAAATGTCCCACAGATTATTCCTCGGGCCCCTATTCGAATTACGCGGGTGTGCACCACGACAGCGAGATACCGATCGATGTCACGAACAATGGCGTCTTCTTCTTGAATAGCCATATTCGATACGACGACATTACTGACGGATCATCGCACACACTGTTTGTTGGCGAGAAAGGAATTGAGCCCTACGATCTAGGTTGGAGTAGCGGTACGCGAGCTAGCTTGCGAAATGTGGGCATGCCTATCAACATGACGCAAAATGCAAGGCGCGGTGGTACCGCAATGGGAGCCAATTATATCCAAGGCATGCCTCCAGGCGTCGAATCCTTATATATTGCTTCGGATAGACTCGAGGGTATGAGCTTTGACATGGGAATGGATTCATTTACAGAAGATGGATTAATGGAAGAGGGTAATGACTCCGCCACAGAGAACCCAAATGACCCTTCGGCTTCAAATGCCGAAACTCCTGCCGCCGACTCGCCAGGCGACCCTCAATCCGCTGAGTCCTCAGAGACGCCAGAAATGGTTTACAGCCAAAGCGATCCGAGCACATGGGTCCCAATTTCAGGGTTACCCGAGGGATTTCCTGGAGTACCGAATGACGGTACCGGTGTTGGCGGCTTTTCCAGCCCTCACACTGGAGGTGCCCAATTCTTGTTAGGCGATGGCTCGGTCCAATTCCTTTCCAGTAGCATTTCGATGATCACGTTAAAAGCGATGGGGAACCGAAATGGCGGCGAACTGCCCAACCATATGGATTAAGCGAGTCAATTTAGACAACCGCTATGGAGCAATCTAACACAGACGACGAGCCTCAACGCGATTCTGTATCGCTTGCATTCCTGTTTTATGTGATGACATTATCGGGAATTCTGGCAGCTTGTGTCCGCATGGTCGTGTTTAATGAGTTTGCCACTTGGCCTGTCGTGTGGGGCTCACTGCTAGCATTTGGTTTTCTTGGATTGGTCGCTGCGCAGGTTCTTGCTTTCCAGAATTCCGGCAAGTTCGCGGGAACATTGATTTGCGTGTTGATCGGCATTGTTGTAGGGGTTCTTGGTGGACTAACGACCTTGCTTCCACCGTCTCGTTATTGGGACTTTACCTGGTTGGCATTTGCAGGTTCCTGGGTACTGGTGGTAGTGATGCTGATTCTGGCTCGTTTTCAACGCCAGGTCCATTTGTAGTATTCAATTTCGAATTCATCGGTACCATAAGACATCTCGCGGGCGATTGGTCAACGACACGTTGCCAGTTGCTGTACCCAATATCTCTCATCGTCACATTCAGCCTTTAGCATTGCCAGTTTCTCTTTGAACGGAGATTCACAATGCAGAGCACGTCGATAGGAACGGCAGTACAAGATGAAGTTCAGATTTCCCGTGGTCATCATAGATGAGGATTTTCGCTCGGGCAACGCTTCCGGTTTGGGAATTCGTGCACTGGCGGAGGCCATCGAACAAGAGGGCAAGGAGGTTGTCGGCGTAACTACCTACGGCGACCTGTCTCAGTTTGCTCAGCAACAGAGTCGTGCTTCTGCATTCATCTTGTCGATCGACGACGACGAGTTCGCCACGGAAGCTTCGATGGAACCAGCGCTGAAGAACTTGCGCGCGTTCATTACAGAAATTAGGTTCAAAAATGCAGACATTCCTATATTTCTTTATGGAGAAACTCGGACCTCGCGGCACATCCCCAATGACATTTTGCGGGAGTTACACGGTTTCATTCACATGTTTGAAGACACGCCAGAGTTTGTGGCTCGCCACATCCTGCGCGAGGCAAAAGCCTACACCGACGGGTTGGCACCTCCTTTCTTTCGAGCGCTCATCAATTATGCCAAAGACGGCTCGTACTCTTGGCATTGCCCTGGACACAGCGGTGGAGTGGCTTTTTTGAAGAGCCCTGTTGGGCAAATGTTTCATCAGTTCTTTGGCGAGAACATGTTGCGCGCGGACGTATGCAATGCGGTCGAGGAACTGGGGCAATTGCTGGACCATACCGGCCCAGTCGCCGCGTCCGAAAGAAATGCTGCGCGAATTTTTAGTGCAGATCATTGTTTTTTCGTGACTAACGGAACTTCGACTTCGAACAAGATTGTGTGGCACTCAACAGTCGCCAACGGCGATATCGTCGTCGTTGATCGTAATTGCCACAAATCGATTCTGCATTCGATCATCATGACCGGCGCGGTGCCAGTATTCCTCACGCCGACGCGAAATCATCTCGGCATTATCGGCCCGATTCCAATGGAAGAGTTTCGTCCGGAGAACATCCAAAAGAAAATCGAAGCGAATCCGTTTGCTCGTGAAGCGCAAAAACTGCATCCAGAGCGCAAACCACGCATCCTGGCGATTACACAAAGTACCTACGATGGCATTGTTTACAACGTTGAAGCACTCAAGAAACTGTTAGATGGCCAGATCGGCACACTACATTTCGACGAAGCTTGGCTTCCACACGCTGCGTTTCATCATTTTTACAAAGACATGCATGCGATCGGACGAGATCGCCCGCAGCCCAAGGAATCGATGATCTTTGCCACGCATTCGACCCACAAATTGCTGGCCGGTATTTCACAGGCATCGCAGATTTTGGTTCGCGAACCCATGAATCGCAAATTGGATAGGCATTCATTTAACGAAGCCTACTTGATGCACAGTTCGACCAGTCCACAATACGCCATCATTGCGTCGTGCGATATTGCCGCCGCAATGATGGAACCTCCTGGAGGTACGGCGCTGGTCGAGGAATCAATCATGGAAGCACTCGACTTTCGTCGAGCCATGCGCAAAGTCGACGATGAATGGGGCAGCGATTGGTGGTTCAAAGTATGGGGCCCCGACTCCCTAGCTGACGAAGGAATTGGAGAGCGGGATGACTGGGTGTTGCGAGCCGATGAGAATTGGCATGGATTCGGCAACTTGGCCAGTGGATTCAACATGCTTGACCCAATCAAGGCCACAGTCATTACCCCGGGATTGGATGTTTCGGGGCAATTCGCCGATACCGGCATTCCAGCTTCGATTGTTACTCGTTACTTGGTTGAGCATGGAGTTATCGTCGAAAAGACTGGACTCTATTCCTTCTTTATTATGTTTACCATCGGTATAACCAAGGGACGTTGGAACACTTTGCTAAGCTCGTTGCAACAGTTCAAGGACGATTACGACAAGAATCAACCGATGTGGAAAATCCTGCCGGAATTCTGCCAGCAGTATTCACGTTATGAACGTATTGGCTTACGAGATTTATGTCAGCAGATTCACGATACCTACAAGGCCATGGATGTGGCTCGCGTGACCACGGAGATGTACTTGTCTCCGATGCAGCCAGCCATGAAGCCTTCGGATGCTTTTGCCATGATGGCTCATGATGAGATCGATCGCGTGGAAATCGATGATCTTGAAGGGCGGGCTACAGCAGTCCTGTTAACTCCCTATCCTCCTGGCATTCCCCTGCTGATCCCCGGCGAGAGGTTTAACAAGACGATTATCGAGTACCTGCGTTTCGCCAGAATGTTCAACGCTAAATTTCCAGGTTTTGATACCGATATTCACGGCCTGGTCGAAGAGATTGTCGATGGCGAAACAAAGTACTATATCGATTGCGTGCGCATGCCCTAAGTTTAAGGCTCAGTTTGTCACGCCCCTGGCTTCTCGAAAACCGAACAGTCATCTTTTACGGACCTTGCGCATCACCAACACGATATCCGCCACCGTGCGGCTGAGCGGGATGGGTTCATTGATTTCGTACCAGAAGTCAAAAGAATCGACTAGCTGGAGCTCTGGAACCTTAGCCAGTAGCGAGCGGAGTTGACTGAGGTTATAAGTCCGTAGGTCCATTTCCGCGCGTACTCGTTGTTCGCGTTCGGCGGCACGGCGAATAAGCATCGAGATCCTTAATCGCTCGATGCGACGCTTCCTGTCCCAAGACAAGACTCGCAAAGTGTAACTTACCTTGGTCGAGCCTTCTGACGCTCGCCAGCGTTCGATACATTCCATGTCGGCATCATGCGGCATGATGTGCATTCCGAGCACAAACAGGCCACCTTCCTTTAATGCCGCGACAGCGGATTGTAGATGTCCCAATGCCTCTTGTTCCGTTAACAGATGGCGAAAAGTGTTTAGAGGGTTGATCACCATATCAAACTTGCGAGAAACCCGGAAACTCGCCATGTCCGCCTGAAAGAATTCGGCCTCAAGCCCTTTCGATTGAAGTCGATCGTGCAGGAAATCAAGTGCACGTTGGTTGAGGTCAAAGCCGGCAACCTCGTAACCAAGCTCGGCCAAGCGGATCACCAACCGCCCAGTTCCACATCCTGCCTCGAGAATTCGGCGGGCTCCCGGTCGCCCAAAGCGTTCGAGCACGGATCGTAAGAAACACGCTTCTTGTTCGGTTTCATCTTGAAATCCTAAATCGTAGTAATACGGATGGTCATACCACTGTTCAGCTTGCACGACTGGGCTAGTGCTAGTCGATTGGTCAGTGCGCTTCAATTCAGCAGTCCTTGAAAACCGGATTCAGTATTGCAGTCCGAACCATAACGTCTCACACCAAGTCGGCAACTGCTTGGATAGTGCGCTCCACTTCGGCCATTGTATTGGTATGGAGCAATCCCATACGAACCATACCTTGATCGGCCTGCCCGAGTGCTGCGCAGATTTCGACCGCATAATAATGTCCATGCCAACAGAAGATGCCAGAGGCACCCAGTCGAGTCGCTACCTCAGCGCTCGACATGCCTGCCAACTTAAACGCGATTGTGGGTACGCGTTCGGCAAAACGAGTTGCCGAGACAATGCCGAATAATTTCACCTGGGGTATTTCGCTAAGTCCAGCGATCAATCGTTTTAACAACTGCTGCTCGTATGCTTCAATCGCTTTGAACGCGCTATCGAGAGCACTTCTTCGATCGGCTTGTGGCATCGCTGCAACTGAACGACCTATTCCGCAGAGATAGTCGATCGCAGCCGTAACGCCACAAATAGCCGCGTGATTTTGGGTTCCCGTCATCCATTTGCCAGGTCCCGTGGAGGGTGCGGGGCGTACTTTGTATGCCGCCAATTCTTGAAGTCGATTCTTACGCCCCCACAACAATCCGACATGCGGGCCAAAGAATTTGTACGCGGAACAGACCACATAGTCTGCGTTCCATTGCTGGACATCGATTGCCGCATGTGGGGCCAAATGTACTGCATCCAGATAAACTTCCGCACCGTACCGGTGTGCGAGCTCAACAAGTTCAGCAACTGGCGTGCGGCTGCCGACGCTGTTCGACGCGCAAGTAAAGGCCACCAACTTTGTACGAGGCGTGATTTGTTCAGCAAAGTGATCGATATCCAAAGTTGCATCCGCTGTATTGACCCGAGCGGTTTTTACAGCCACGCCACGATCTTCTGCGGCCATTCGCCATGGCGTAATATTGGCATCATGATCTAACTGAGTGACCAAGATTTCGTCGCCAGCATTCCATTGACGTGAAATAGCTCGCGAAAAACTGAAAGTGATTGAAGTCATGTTCGCCCCGAAGACGGTTTCATCAGGATCGCGAGCATTGAACCAAGCGGCCGCCGCTCGGTGGGCTTCGTCCATTAAGGCGTCTGTCTCGCGGCTGGTCGCAAAATGGCCATTGCGATTCGCATTATGCTGGACGTAATACTCACTGATGGCCTTGATCACCGAATTGGGAACTTGACTACCCGCAGGTCCATCCAGAAAGACGACCGGTTGACCATTCTGTTTGCGAGCCAGAGAAGGAAACTGCGATCTCAATTCGGCAACAAGAGCTTCAAGCATAAACATAGAATCCAGATTTCGAGCAGGCGATGAAGAAATTTAAGGTAAGAACGTGCGTCAAACGGTGGGTCGTGTATTTGTTGAAAGCTGAGGCAAGTTGTTGACGATGCCAAGGCCACACCGGGACTCAAGTTTATGTTCAAAGCGTTCGCTTATCGAGCCAGCGGCGAGATTTTCCTTCGGTTCGCGGCAAACTTCCTGATGCGACTGCAATCACATCCACCCGCAATCCTAAACCTGTCAACAATTGGTTCTTGATGGCTTGCAATTTTTCGTCAGGAGCTTCGACTTCGATGGTGATCTCGTCCAAGTGTGACGACCGCCAAAGGATGACCCGATATTCTTGTAGATCCTTGAATTCTCTCAAGATCGATTCAATACTACTGGGGAACACATTAACTCCCCTTACGATCAACATATCATCGGCGCGCCCGATGACGCCACCTTTCAACCACATGAATTGGCAGCGCCCCGAAGCCTCGCGACCTACTCGGACCAAATCGCCGGTTCGATAGCGAATCACCGGTGCCCCAATTCGCCCCAATGACGTCAGCACTAATTCGGCAATTTTTTCAGAAGCGTTGCCTGCAGATTGAAATGGTATCAACTCGGCAATAAAGCTGGTTTCGATCACATGGATACCACCACCTTCGGGCCAGCCGAATCCCCAAGGCCCAATTTCCGTCGCGCCACAGTGGTCGACCACTTTGGCTCCCCAAGATTCTTCGATGCGTTCACGTACTGCGGGGATGCTCCCGCCCGGCTCGCCAGCCACCAAAACCCGCCGAATTCCAAGTTCTCGCAAGTCGATTCCACCTGCGGTTGCCACCTCCTGCAAGTGCAAAGCATACGAAGGAGTGCAGGCGAGAACAGTTGCTCGAGCATCGCGCATCAGTTCAAGCCTGGCCAATGAATGTAAACCGCCACCTGGAATAACCAAAGCTCCACGCTGACTGCACGCTTCATGGGCGCTCCAAAAACCAATAAAGGGACCAAAGGAAAACGCTAAAAAAACGCGGTCCGCACGGTCGATGTCGGCAGCCGCAAGAACATGTTGCCAAGTTGCCGACCACCATTGCCAATCCTCCTCTGTGTCCAGGATCATCAGCGGTTTACCTTTGGTACCACTGGTACGATGCAACCGGCTGTATTCATTCAATTCAAACGTCTGATGACGACTGAAGCCTGATTCGTCTAACGCATGAATGAGTTCGTCTTTTGTGGTTAAAGGCAATCTAGACAGATCGGACAGAGCGTTTAACTGAATTCGGTCACAACCAAGTTTGTCTTGATAGAACCGATTCAGAGGCAAGATTCTCGCGAACTGACGATTTAATTCGCTAAGCTGCCAATCTTCCAACCGAGAACGATCCCAGGACCAAGCTTCTACAGTTTCAGCAAAATTCCAATGTTTCACGTGTGCAGCTCAGCCGACCAGCGATCAAATTGCAAGAATTATGATTATGGGCGTTTAATCTTACTGCGAAGCTAGCATTGTTGTCGAACCCGTGCGGTCTAGAAAATCCAAGCGGCAGTATTGGATGGTCAAAAAAATCCACAGTTGGGCTGAGAAATCCCGACTTGTGCAATCGCATTGTAGGAGACTCGTGCGTACAATTTGTGGATTGATGACGCGCTGGTCAGGGATGACGCAATGCCGTGACCTCCGCTCTTGAGGTTAGTGTACGATTGCAAAGGAGTGATTCTATGATGCGTTTGGCTGTCTTGGCTATTTTGTGCGCAGTGCTGGCAATACCCCAGAGAGTTGGCGCGCAAGCTCCAGTTGCTCAGCAAGCTGCAAGCGCCAGTGGAATAGCCGAGTTATACGGCATGTTGCAGGCAATTGATCCCTATCGCCCTTCCTCCGAAGTCTCAGGCGAAATTCGGGTTGTGGGATCGACCGCCATGGATACTGTGGCTCACATGTGGGCTGCGGGATTCAACAAGTTCCACAAAAACGTAAAGGTCGTCATCACGGCGGCAGGTTCTGCGGACGCATTAAAGCAGATG
This sequence comes from uncultured Pirellulaceae bacterium, assembly GCA_964625155.1. Lineage (GTDB taxonomy): Bacteria > Planctomycetota > Planctomycetia > Pirellulales > Pirellulaceae > Aureliella. The sequence continues at coordinate 3,400 of CAZVBC010000105.1, read as the reverse complement.
GTCAACGACCGCAAAGTAGTGGCCATGCTATCTCGACCGGTAAAGGATGAAGAGATCGACGAACTCAAGAAAGCTGGTGTCCAGCAACCAACGCGTTTCATCGTTGCTCGCGAAGCACTGGGTGTGTGGGTCCATTCCAGTAACCCATTACCATCGATTTCATTTGAGCAACTGCGAGGAATATTTACGAAGGAAGGTGCGTCTGAACTGCCAAAATGGAGCGCACTGGGTGTGAGTGGCGAACTAGCCAACAAGCCAATTAAGATCGTGCTGCGCCCCGAGACCAGTGGAACTCATGCATTCCTCAAAGAATTCGTCTTCGCTGGGACGGAAATGCGCGAAGGAGGTCAAATTCAACAATCCAATGCTGAGGTATTGAGCGCCGTATCGGCTGACCCCGACGCAATAACCGTTTGCGGATTAAGAGCCACAGGAAAATCGGTGCGCAGCGTACCACTTGAGTCTGGCGGTAAACCGGTTGCCAGCGACGATCATGCAGTCTTAAGCGGTCAATATCCACTGACTCGATATCTGACTTTGATCGTTGATATGAGCCAGAAGGATGCACAAGCGAAAGCAAGTCAAGAACTAGTTCACTATGCGCTTTGCCAAACCGCACAGTTGGACGCCATTCGCGCTGGTTTTTTCCCTGCCGAACTCCCAAAATTACGCGCTGGCTTAGACCAACTTCAAGGTAATCAATTGCGTTGATCCCAGTGCATCGGGTAAGGCACTCAATTGCTAAGTATCCTAAAGTTTCTTGCCATTCGACGACTGCCATCACCTTGTTCGGAACAGGGGCAAAAGTGCAATCGCAAATCGTCATCACATCTCATTCAACTTCAACTATGACGCATTGTTCAGGAGGTTTTTGATGTCCCCGTTTCATTGGTTGGCCGGCAATCGGCGCATCGTGCTCGCGACGACCTTGGGCGTCTTGCAGTTCTTGGCGGGGAACGCTCGTGCACAAAGTCGCTTTGGAGATAACGGGGCCAGGGATCGAGAGTTTGGGATATCCCAATGGCAAGACGCAAGCAGGTGGACAGGCAACTTTCCCGCAACCGGAATACCCGAGTGGAAGTTAGGCGTGGAAGCTGATAATACAGAGACAGGTGTCGTCATTCGCCAGGTTAAGCCTGGGTCGGCTGCAAGTCGCATGGGCTTTCAACCGGGAGATGTTATCGTGGCCGTCAATGGTTTTCAGGTAGGCATTGTCAACGATGGATTGTACGACCTGCGCGAAGAACTTGCGCGTCGCGCAGATCGCGAGGGTTTTGTTTCCTTACTCGTGCATGATCATATCAACCGGTCGTTACACAAAGTGCAAGTCCGCCTTGATGGTAGTCAATCAGTTTTGAGGGGCGATCTGATATATCGAGAGCGATATTCGATGCCACCCGATGCCATTGTCACCGTCAATATCGAAAACGCTAGCCGTCCGTTTGCTCTTGTGCGAAACGGTCAAGCAATATTTCGCCCGTCACCAGGAGCGTCAACGATTCCATTCGAAATAAACTACGATCCGGCTTACATTTTTGCGCAAGACGTTTACCAGATTCGGGCTACTGTTTCTTCTGGCGGTCAGACGATTCTCGAGACTCGCCAGCCGGCACGGGTCTTAACGCAAGGCAGTCCCTCGCAAGTTCAACTCGCGCTCACTCCCACCTCAAATTTTGGCACGGCAAACGCCGTAGTTGGTTCGCCGTCCCAAGTAATTACTGCAGGCTACCCAAATCTGAATCTAAATACCGCTTTACAGCAGCGAGTGGCACAGGCATACCGCCAGTATTTGGAGCGTGACCCATTTCCTATTGAATGGGCCTCTTGGACTCTCACGCCTGGACCAGCCGACCGCGTTGCTAACCTACCGCTCGAGCTGATGGCTTCGCAGGAGTATTTTGACAAAGTGGGCAACAATAACTCTTTGTGGTTTGCTAGTATTTATCGGGCGATTATTGGTCGCCAACCGAATCAGGAAGAAGTTGACAAATGGATGATCCGATTTAACGAGCTGCGCAATTCACGGACCGAACTATTGCGTCAGCTTTACGTTGCAGCCGCCTCCAGAAGGTAGATCGCCAAATCGAGCAAGCAAGGCAAACATCGAAAGAGACTCGCGATAGGAGGCGCCCCAGCCGCTCAGCAAAAGCAAGCTTCACAGTGCATTGATTAGTCGCTGAACATGCTCTTGGATTTCATTAGTAATTTCGGCAACTGCAGTTCGAGATTTTGTGGTCGGGACCGTTTTGGGCTGGCCGAAATGAACAATGGCCTCACGCCGACCACGAATTGATGCAGTGGGTTTCTGCAGTACGTCTTCTTCCAGCTTGTCAACCGTTTCAGCGATGCGTTCGATTGATGGTTTTTCTTGCCGCAGATAATCCCCGGGGTAACTGAATAACTGCATCACTACAAAAAGGTCGTCCAAGTCATGCTGTAGGCGATGGATATCATCCCCCGCTGTCTGTTGATCATTCGCTTTCGTGAGGATGGTACGCCTCAGTTCTTTAACACGGACCGGATGGTGCGGATCTCCACTGGGGCCATGTCGCGTTTCAAGCCGTCGGAGAATTTCTTCTCCCAATGCACGCAAGCGAGTAGACAGCGCACCTGTTTGCGCACTGCCAAGGTATTCAAGCTCTTTTAATCCCATGACCGCTTCGGCAATCGCGTACAGCCGCTCGACAATCGGTTTGTGCGCTTGCACACGCCACAAAATGCGCTGCTCAATTTCGTCCAGTACTTGTAAGATCGCTGGTGTTGGGTCATCAAGATAACGATACTTGATAGCAGTCGGTACGATTGCCACTGGCGAGTCGGATTTGCGTGCCGCACCGAGTGCGATAGCCGCCGCACCTTCGCGAAATGGTGTCACGCGATCGTTACAGTGATATATTTCACCTTCCGGGAAAATGACCAGCGGTTCCTTGCGAGTGCTGAGCACCTGGATCGCATTTCTAAAGGCGCCGATATCGTTGGCCTCGCGATCGACACTAAAACAGCCATGCCATTGCAGAAATCGCTGCATGATCGGGGAGAATTTCATAAAGACGTGCCATGCAGCCATGACATGGCAAGGAGTACTAGCAGCATCGCAGCCCGCATAAATTGAAAATGGGTCCGCATGACTGGGGTGATTGGGAGCGATCAGAACTCGAACTCCACTTTCCATCGCTTCCCGAAGTTCTTCATGCCCGCGCACTTCGACACGTGCCAGCCCAACCTCACGGAACTGTTTGTAGCGCCGAATAGGTGCGCACATCCTCACCACCGACGGTCGCAGGTTGGGAGCCCACGAACGAGGTGCAAACGTCATTTGATAACGATTCATGATGCTCCGTGTCGAGTGCTCTGTCCCAGCTTAGCTTAGTTTTTGGGATCGGAAGGACCGAGCATCCGC
>CAZVBC010000104.1:4685-19694 GCA_964625155.1 uncultured Pirellulaceae bacterium | reverse complement strand
TAGGTTTGGACTACAAACTGGTACGACTGTTGCCGGTCAAATTCGGCCTCCCAAGGAAAACGAGCGGTATTTTGCGCTTCTACGTGTCGAGGCGTTGAATTTTCAAGACCCCGAAGTGCGTCATCACAAGGCCCAGTTCGAATCGTTGACGCCCCTTCATCCCGATCAACGCATCGTATTGGAAACCACACCAAATGAATTGGAAACACGAGTCGTGGACATGGTTGCGCCGATCGGCTTCGGTCAACGTGGCCTGATCGTCAGTCCACCGCGAGCTGGAAAAACGATTTTAATGCAAAAGATGGCGCGGGCGGTTCTCAAGAACTATCCCGACGCTTATGTCATCATGCTGTTAATCGACGAACGTCCGGAAGAAGTTACGGACATGGAACGGGAAGTCAAAGGACGCAATTGTGAAGTCGTAAGCAGCACGTTTGACGAACCCACCGCCAGGCACATTCAAGTGTCCAATATGGTTTTAGAAAAAGCCAAGCGGATGGTTGAATACGGTGTTGATGTAATCATCTTTTTAGACAGTATCACGCGCTTAGCTCGCGCGTGGAACTCCGAATGCGTTCAAAGTGGGAAATTGATGACCGGTGGGCTTGACTCCAATGCGTTGCAGAAGCCCAAATCTTTTTTTGGATCAGCCCGTAAGGTCGAAGAAGGAGGCTCATTGACAATTCTCGCGACTGCGCTGGTCGACACCGGCAGCCGAATGGATGAGATCATCTTCGAAGAATTCAAAGGTACAGGCAACCTCGAAATTGTACTTGACCGCAGCATGGTGGATCGCAGAATTTGGCCAGCTATCGACATTAATCGGACTGGCACGCGCCGCGAAGAGATCTTGATGAACCCCGAGGAACACAAACGCATTTCCATGCTCAGGCGAGTGCTCAGCGAAATGAATGCTCCCGATGCCATGGAAAAACTGATTTCACGGCTCGAGAAAACGAAATCCAATGCGGAGTTCCTGATGAGTTTAAGGATCTGAGCAAATGCCCGTAGAAATTGACTTCAATCGCGAAGCCATTACTGGGCGAATTGCGATCGTAGTATCGACTTACAATGATGCCGTCACCAATAACTTGCTTGCAGGTGCGATAGAAACTTTGCGTGGTGGCGGAATTTCCGACGAGGCAATCCTGGTTGCTAAAGTACCTGGTGCGTGGGAAATTCCTTTGACTGTACACCAGTTCGCGATGCGTGACGATATCGCGGCGGTTATCGCCTTAGGTGCAGTAATTCGTGGTGATACTACTCACGACCAACACATCAATCGCGCAGTCACGCTAGCGCTGATGGAGTTGCAGCTCGAGTGTGATAAGCCCATTTCCCTTGGTTTGCTGACTTGCAATACTCTCGAACAAGCTATCCATCGAGCAGGCGGTAATCTAGGGAATAAAGGGTGTGAAGCTGCGGCAGCCGCATTACAGATGGCTCGACTTTCCAGGGCGATCGAAAAAGTGCAATAACCATGCGCACGATCCATGCCTTTAAGCTGGGCCGTTAAAAATCTGATGTTGCCGTGAGTTTTTGATGCGCAGTTTTTGTTACTCTTAAATCGTCCTGATAGGCATACCGGACAGTTAAGTAAACTAAACGTCTAAGTTTCGGACGTCTAACGCGTGTTTTTCAATAAAATGACGTCGCGGTTCGACTTTATCGCCCATTAAGACGCGAAACATTTCGTCCGCAGCGGCGGCATCGGCGAGGGTAACTTTAATCAACGTGCGGTTTTGTCGATCCAGCGTAGTTTCTCGCAATTCTTCGGGATTCATTTCACCCAAACCCTTGAATCGAGTTACCTGCAATCCCTTTTCACCTGCTGCGCGAATTGCGGCCAACAAAGCGCGCAGATCTTCGATCCCAATGGAGTTTTCTTCTCGATGTAAGTGGAATTTGGGTTCGGTCATTCCCGTACGCTCTTGCGGAATCAAGTCCTGCACGGAAAAACCATGAGTTTCGAGGTCTTTCAAGCCAGAATTGATGCTGCGCACTTCGTGCAATTCCACCAGATGGACTGCTGGTCGCGCTTTCATCGAACTGCCCCCCGCAGGTATGTCTTTGGCAGCATCCTTAGGTAGATTCTGAGTCGCATCTGCCCCGTTTTCTGCCGCAGTCGAATCAAGCGACAGGTTGTTTGTGCGCAAATACTCGTCAACTTGATCCCTGCCAAAAAACCATTCGCTATGATTGCCGACGGTCAAATGAAACATGGGCATGCGGGGTGGTGCCAGCTCCATTCTGCCAGCATGTATTCTCAAGCTGATGCCGCGACGCTCGAGAGCCACTAAAGCATCTTCCATATTTGCCAGCGTGTTACATAGCTCGCGCATTTTTCTTCCCTCAATGCGCCGTCCATCCTCGGTCAACAGCCAACTATCCGACAACCCCTTTTCGGTCAGTTGCGTCTTCATTTCATCTTCGGTCTGAACGTAATACCTCTCTTTCTTGCCTCGCAGTACGCGAAACAGGGGTGGCTGGGCCAGATAAACGTGGCCACAGGCGACCAATTGATACATCTGGCGATAGAAAAAGCACAGCAGCAGCGTCCGAATGTGCGATCCATCGACATCCGCATCGGTCATGATGATGACCTTGTTGTAACGGCGTTTACCTATATCTTGATCAGCACCAATTCCACTGCCGATCGCCTGGATCATACTTTGCACTTCTTCGTTAGCGAGTACTTTGTCTTCACGGCTCTTGTACGCGTTAATAATCTTGCCGCGAAGTGGTAAAATCGCTTGATAGTCTCGAAAACGGCCACCTTCGGCACTTCCGCCAGCCGAATCACCTTCGACGAGGTACAGTTCGCATTCTTCCATTTTATTGCTGATACAATCTCGCAACTTGCCTGGCAAGCCTCCACCGCTGAGGGCATCTTTGCGTTTGCGCAGTAGGTCTTTCGCTTTACGAGCAGCCTCGCGAGCTTCAGCGGCAAGCAATCCCTTCTTAACGATTAGCTTGGCATTGCGCGGATTTTCTTCGAGATATTTTTGTAGAGTTTCGCCAGCCGCAGTGTTGATAATTCCTTCGATTTCGATGTTACCTAACTTGGTCTTCGTTTGGCCACCGAATTGAGGATGAGGGACCCGTAGACTGATCACGGCGGTCAAGCCTTCGCGAAAATCGTCGCCGGTTGGCAGGAGGTCTTTGAATAGGTTTTCTTTTTTGCCGTAGGCGTTCAACGTCCGCGTAAGCGCAGCTCGAAAGCCCGACACGTGAGTTCCACCTTCGATCGTGTGGACATTATTGACGTACGACTGCAAGTTCTCGGTATACTCAGTCGAGTACTGCAACGCAATTTTATATCCAACATTTTCGGCCTCGCCTTCGATCATGATGACGTCAGGATGAACAGCGTCGCTGGCCCGATTTAAATACTCGACAAACTGGATAATTCCTCGCTCGTAGTAGAATTCGTCCCCTTCGTTGTTGCGTTGATCGAGGAACTTGATGCGCACGCCACTGTTGAGAAAGGCCAACTCCTGCATGCGTCGGTAAAGGGTATCAAAATTGAACTTTGTCGTCGGAAAAATGGCGCCGTCGGGCTTGAAGATCGTTTTTGTTCCATGACGTTTGGTGGGACTTCCCTGTTTTACAGGACCAGTAGCGACTCCACGTTCGTAGGACTGTGTCCACGTGAATCCCTCTCGGCACACTTCGACCTCACACCATTGCGATAAGAAATTGACGACGGTGACGCCGACGCCGTGCAATCCGCTGGAAGTCTGGTACGCTTTTTTCTCGAATTTTCCACCGAACTTTAGGACTGTCATAACGCCTTCAAGCGTGCTGACGTCGCGACCTAGTTGTTCAGATAACTGCGCATGACGTCCTGGAGGAATACCGCGCCCATCGTCCTCAACGGTTACTGAGCCTTCCGTATTGATGGTAACGGAAATCGACTTGGCAAATCCTGCCATGGCTTCGTCCATCGAATTATCGACGACTTCGTACACCAAGTGATGCAAGCCTTTGATGTCGGTATCACCGATATACATCGCTGGCCGCTCGCGAACGTGTTCTAAGTCGCTCAGATGTTTTAGATCGTCAGCCGAATAGTTGGATCGATCCAGTGAGAAATCCGAATTTTCGTCAGGTGGAATAGGTGAGGAGCTGTCGGCGTTCATCCGTTGCAAATACCGAGCTGGCGCTCGGCTCCTTCTTTGTTTTTCAGACGAGAGGATCTACGTAGGTGATGGCTATATTTTACTTGGATCGCGCCACTTTCGGTAAAGTGAAGGCCTTTGGCGGGCTCTGTAGCCGCAGTACCTTAGCGCCCCAGTACCCTAGAGCCGCAAAACCCTAGAGCCGCAGTACCCTAGCACCCGGTTTCCACTGATTTCGCGGCTACGACCGGACGCGAACGTGGGCCGGCTGATCGAAAGTGAAGCTGTCCAAGTTTCAAGCTAGATTCTATCAAAATTCCCTGGGATTGGCGTGCCCCAAAGCACTGAATCTAGCGCAAAGGGAGCATATTCCAACAGGGCTTGACAAGTGCGAAATTAACGCGCAAACCAGCTGATGGGGCATTGCATTTCTACGTCGGCAAAACGCAGTGTGTAGGGATCACAGCGCCGGTAGACGACACGCCCATCGGATCGCGCAAATAGCCAACCAAAATCCCAGTTCGAACTCGAATATTGCATGGGAATTGCGGGGCGGACACGCACAACGGGGTGCGACCCCATCATGAATAACCGACGGCGAGTATAGTAATAAGCCGATCCACCTTGCACAAACACGACGTGCTTGAGTGCTCCGGGCCCAGAGTCTGTGCCGTCACCCGTCACGCGCGAATTGAGCGCAAGGTCGGTGCAGAGATTACCGATTGCCATTTTGATTGCATGGCCGCTCGAAAAAGCATCGACAAGCTCGTCCAATGAACCACCATGTATGACTCCACGATCCGAATGCTGCAAGACTGGACGCCAAGATTCATTAGCATAAAAACGGTAGCAATCGAATTCGTAGACGAAGTTTTGGCTGGGTGCGTTTGTCTCGGCGTCCCATGCGTTGATGACGTTGTAGCGTGTCATTTTCTCAGGAGGTTTGGTCGTAGACGGCCCAGCCATTCCTTGAGCCAACGGTTTTTCCAAATACGGACGCGCAATCGACTGGGAGCCATCCTGGTTGTACATGAAGAGCGACATGGACGCGCGCGGGCCAAAACCCTTGGGCAATTCGATTGGTTGACGCAAATTCATGACGCCCGCCACCCAAGTATCCTCGATTAAATAAGTTATCGCGAACTCTGCAACTTCGCGGATCAACTCATCGCTGTCCGAATTCACATCGATATGTTCGTTGTGGCGAAATTCTGTTTCGATGCGCATATCCGCAGCATTGGCGATAGATTTTGCCAGCAATTCCGCACTGCCACTGACAACTTGACGATTTTCACCAAGTTCCAACCTGGCTATCCAGCTCATAAGTGGTCGCTCTCATTTACATTGGCAATAACATGCGATTAGTGCAGAACTGTACTATTGAATGCTCAACAAGTGTCACAAATTTGTTCTCCACTTGCTAATGGCATGGAAAACGACCACGCTGAGGGTTGCTACAATAATCTTTAGAGCACTTTGTGAATGATCGGGCATGTGTGCAATTTGAACGGACACCGCAGGGAATGATACAGGGTAGCCAAGCATTTTGGAATTCTTACCCAGGCAGATGGTTTGGGTTAGCGTTAATAGTCTTAGGATTGGCTGAGCGAGAAGTATATTCACAAGCGCCAAAGGATTCTCCCAATGGATCGATCAAAGTGGAGGCAGAGCAGGTTGAGTTGTTGATCAACAACTTAGCAGCCAATGCGTTCGAACAGCGCGAACAAGCGAGTAAGCAACTGATGCGAATTGGCGAGTTTGCACTCCCTCAATTAAACGCGGCTCTAGAAAATCCCTCTGCCGAAGTGCGCCGCAGAGCTGGCAATATTCTGGCTCATGTTCATGATCGCGTCTTTCGTCGTGTGTCCGATGAATTCTTGCGCGACCACGACTTATCAAATTCGCACACGCTGCCTGGCTGGAAAGCCTTTCTAAGCGTCGCTGGACGAATTCGCTCTGCCAAACCACTGTTTCTGGAAATGGTCGAAAAGCAACGTGAGTTGGCAGGCCTTCTCGACGACCTAGTAGCTTCCCAAGCAGCGGGCCCAGATAGCCAAAACGTGATCCAAAAAACGGAAAGAGTGAAGACCGAAACCGAGAAATTAGTCAAACAACAAGTTTCGAATTTAGAAAATGGATTGGGTCTGTCGGTAATGGGAGACGCGGTGGCATTACTAGTGGCGACGGCAATATTAAAGCAGGACGCGCCTGCCGATGCACATTTGTTGATTATGCAATATCCAAGTCGTTTTCCAGGTCTGATGCAAGCTGGTAAAGATGTTTGCGTGCGGAATATCTACAGCCATTGGATTCCTAGTTCTCCGGATTATCTTCGTCCTGCGGTAGTGGAATTGGCGATTCGCTACAACATCCCGACTGGTATCAACGCCGCTCGCAAACTCCTCGAGGGCGAGGCACAGCCAGAGATCATTGAATTGTCGTTAAAGGCGGTGGAGCTGTTTGGAGAACCCAAGGACGTCGACTTGGCAGAAAAGTATCTCAGCAACTCGTTGGAATTGACTCGCACTTTGATCGGCGGAGTGCCAGAAGCGGCGTTGGAAAAAGACTTCCCACCCGGCGGTCGCCGCCCTGAGCGTCCGAAAGATTCCGTGAGTATCGGAGTCGTTCGCATTTCTGATCTTGCCTTAGCAGTGTGCATGTTATTAGCGAAACGAGATCTGGAACCAGCGTTCCCGAGATTCCGTCGCACCCCTACAAACTCTCTGATTCTCACAAGCGTAATCGACACCCGCTCGCTGGCGTTTCCAGAGTCGAATCCAGAACTGCGCACTAAAGCGATGCAAGCCTGGAGGGAATATCGTCATCGAGCGTTGATGCCGATGTGAGGTTGGGCTGTGACCGATCGACCTAATTTTGGTAATGCTAAGCGAATTGCTAACTCGTCTCAGGATCGAGCAGATTTGGAGAGTAGCCTGGAGAACGATCCAAGAACAATTACTCATGACGCAGCGCTCGAGCGGACAAAATGTTGGTCCGAGTTCTTTCAACGCACGCTGACAAAGTCTTTCGATGATGGATTGTTGCGTAAGCGGCAAGTGCAATACAGGCACAGCGAAGGCTCTTGCCAAACATTCCAACATCCATTCATTAATCTTGCGTCGAACGATTATCTTGGCCTAAGCCATGATGCAGAGGTCGGGAGGCGAGTTGCGGAGGTGGTTCGCGAATTTGGAGTTGGTAGTGGTGCTAGTCCGTTGGTCACCGGCTATTCAGAACGCCACTTGGAATTGGAAAAGTGCTTAGCGAGTTTTTTGGGCGCTGAAGATGCAGTGGCATTCTCGAGCGGATTCGCCTGTAATGCCGGCGTAATTGCCTGCCTCATGGGGCCATCGGACGTGCTCCTTAGCGATAGACTCAATCATGCTAGCCTTATCGATGGCTGTAGACTGAGTCGTGCCAAGATCGTGGTCTACCCGCACTCAGATGTCGATTACGTACGCAATTTTTTGATACAGCAACGCCACGAATTTCGTCGAGCACTGATCATCACTGAATCCGTTTTTAGCATGGACGGAGATCACGCACCGCTACGAGAATTGACGTCATTGGCAGCTCAATATGATGTTGGAATGGCCGTAGACGAAGCTCACGCAACCGGCATCTATGGTTCCACAGGAGCAGGACTCGCCGATGAATTGAATGTCTCATCGCAGGTCCTAGTAAAACTCGGCACGCTCAGCAAGTCGATCGGTTGCGTGGGTGGATACGCAGCAGGTTCGCGTGAGCTGGGTGAGTTTATCGTGAATCGTTGTCGCAGTTATATCTATAGCACCGCTCTGCCGGGTTGCATCGCCTCTGCAGCGACAAATGCCATCCAACAGATTATTGGCATGCAATCTGAGAGAATTCATTTACGGAATTTGTCCCGCTGGCTTCGCAGCGCATTGATTCATGATGGTTGGAAAGTCCCCGACGGGGACAGCCCAATTATCCCGATCATCATCGGTGATGCAGTTGGTGCCGTAGAGCTTTCACTACATCTGCGCAGTCACGGTTTTCTCGTGCCAGCGATTCGGCCTCCTACTGTGCCAGAAGGTACCGCTCGGTTACGTATCAGCCTTTCCGTTCGGCACAATCAGCAGATCCTTCATGGGCTAGTTCAAGCCCTGAACTGCTCGCGCGACAAGACTATCGGCTGACCTAGAGAATGGAATCGGTGAGACTTGCCATACTGGCTTAATCGCTTAAGCTGGTTATCGCTTCCGACGTTTTGTGAACGATTCGGGCAACCAAAAATCGAGATCCTGAGCCAACAATGCTTGATCCACTGCTAGGATATTCGCAGCATCGCGAGCCGATTCTCCAGCAGCGCTAGAAGTAGTACGTGAGTTTAGCAAATTGATGGTCAGCAGGGCATCAATGGCTGAAAGAAATCCGTCGCCGTTGGTATCAACAAAGCCGAAAAGGTTTGGCGAGTCCGCGAATTTGGTCGGCAGAGCTCGAGCACTGCGTGAATTAATCTCGTTGATGATCAACAAGACGTCGATGGCCGAAATGAAGCCATCTCCGTTTGTGTCCGAAGCGACGGACGAGTTCAAAAACGGACGATCACGCGTGAAATCGATCACGAATACTTGTATCGCGGCGGTAACAGAACTAAGTCCCTGGTCATCAGTTATGCGGTAGCTGATTCGATCGATCCCCGAATACCCAGTGCTCGGTGCATAACGTACGGTCTTATTGTCATTGACTTGAAACGTACCAACGCCGCTGCCAACTAGGGTCACTTGTGCACTCGCCAATTGGCCGTCAGCATCTAAATCATTTGCCAACACCGAAATATCCAGCGGTCCTGAATTCATTTCCATCCCAGCAAAATCACTTGCCGCTACGGGCGACTTAGGCGCAGGAACACTGATTTCCAACCGATAGGACGGATTTGACGCTCCGCTGGAGGGCTGAACCAATACATAATAAGTTTCAGCACGAAGTACGTTGGCTACGACAATCTCTTGATCGGCTGTGGTCGTGCCACTAGCCGCAATGCTGCCGTCTGAGTTTTGGATAAAGACATTGAGATTGCCCGCAGCATTGGAATGCGTCATGCGAACTTCAAGCGGACCATTGGAATTAGGAACAATCTTAAAGTAGTCCGCGTCGTTTGGCGTGTGAATCGACAGCTCTTCGACAGTTTGCGAAACGGCATTGAGGCTGGTTGCTTGTGCGGATGAGTCGTTGGGTTCCAAGCGATCCGGAGGAATGACAGTTGGATCGTAAACCAAATTCAGCCACACATTACTGTCGGCCACTTGGACATTGGGAATCACCACTGGAAATCGCAGCGCTCCGCCACTGGCGGTCACTCGATAATTACCGGCAGGCAATTCGATTTGATATCCTCCGGCTGACATCGCGGTAGTTGAAAAGGTCCCTGGACTGCCCTCGAATTTGATTTGGGCACCACCGATGCCTTCACCCGCTTCATACCATTGGCTATTATTCTTGTCCTGAAACAATGCACCCACCACCATTGGAACTGCGTTAAAGGCTTCGCCGAAGTTCTGAGTATTAATAAACGGACCGACATTGACTCCATCGCCTGTTCCGGGACCAGTTGTCAATACTTGGCCGATACGATTGAACTCAGGACGCACAAAGTTGACTCGGTGCCCTCGTCCGGCTTGCATTCCATCGGCGCCATCTCCCCAATCGATGACATAAGCCGCGATGGTAAAGGGTACCGACCTCGAGTAAGAATAGACGTTTTCGCTAATGCGACCACCGGTAAAGCCCGCAGCCTGTAATCGGTCGCGTAGTCGAGCTTCACCTGGCAACTGGTGGGACTGAGTATTGGCATCGCGCATCAAATTATTGTGGAGCAATGCTGCGTTGTAGATCGGCTCACTCCACGCCACCGGAGGCAGTGGCGATAACGCCTGCCACTCTTGCTGTAGAACCGTTCCGTTGACTTTGAAAAACTGAACGGTAGAGTCGACCAGAGGATCGCGTGCCTTGATTGGATTAGCCGATTGGAACCAACGCCCAAACTCGTTCCTTGGATCGGTTCGAAAACGATTCGTGAGCTGCATCAACTCTTGTTCGTCTGCCGTTGGGTCAAAAGCCATTAAACGACGAACTTCAAGCTGCTCGAATGACAAAATTGCCAACGAATTTCTGTTCCGAGCCATTCCTCGACGAACCATACATTTTACCACTTCAGCTCGCAGATTCGGTCCAGCCAAATTATTAGAATACTTATCTGCTGTTAGTGCCCTCTTGCAGCTTAATCGCAAGTGTCCGCAGAGGGCGGCAAATGCGGTGCCACTCATAAAATGGACAATTAGGACACTTGTCACACCCTCGCCAATCAAATTCTGCGAATGCGCTGATCGGCAAGTTTGTTACGTTGCAGATTGGGATATTCTACCTAATAGTTAACTGCTGAAATAGCCTTTTGCACAGCTTTTTGCATAACTTCACGATTGGCGTCGCGGCCGGTAAATAGCTTGTATTGATAGGCTGCCTGTCGTACAAACATATCAACTCCCGTAATCGTTTTGCAGCCAACTTCACGAGCTCCTTTGATCAAGAGGGTCGTTTCGGGATTGTAGACTGTGTCAAAAACGACCATTTCTCGCCGCAAGTGTTGTCGGTCAAAAGGCGTTTCATCAATATTAGGATGCATACCTACGGGAGTCGTATTGACGATAATTGCAGGTCGAGCTCCATAGCGATCGTTCCACGGAACGACTCCGCCGCCCACAGATCTTGCGAGCTCTTCTGCTCGCTCAGTCGTTCGACTGGTGATATTTACCGTTGCACCTCTTTGACGCAGCCCGAACGCAATGGCTCGAGCGGCACCTCCAGCGCCGAGAACCAATGCAACCATATCGCGAAATGGCTCGCTCGAATTGCCCGGCACGGCCAATTTATCGATCAAGCAATCCATTGCAGCTCGATAGTCAGTATTAAACCCCGTCGCTGTCTCGTTGGCAAATACGACAGTATTAAGTGCTCCGATCTCGGATACCGCAGCCTCAGCTTGATCGACTAAGCCAACCATCTGTTCTTTGTGGGGAATTGTCACACTCAAGCCACCTATGCCAAACTGCCGGCACCAAGTGACGAACATCGGCAATTCGTCCGAGGGAATGCGAAATGGAACGTAACAACAGTTCACTCCTTCGGCCTCAAACATCGCATTATGTACGTTCGGCGATAAAGAATGTGCGACAGGATCGGCGACGACGCCATAGAGTTTCGTTTCGGCATTGAGCTTATCGACGCGATAAATGTCGCGCATCTGTTTAAAGGAAAGTTGGCCGGGTGCGATACGCCGCTCTGTGCTAATCGTCGCATAACTCCAAGGAGCGCCAAAGCGTGGTCCTAAGATACGCGTGACGGTGCCGAAGTCCCCCATACTGATACCAATCGTAGGCAACGGCGATGATTGGACCAAGCGTAACATACGAATCGTATCAGCAAAAGAATTCGCCATCGTCGCAATCTTTACCACATCGGCATCTAGTTTCGCAAGCCGTGCATGGATCTGGTCAAGATCCTCAGGAGTTCCATCAAAATCGTGCAGACTGATCACGCGTTTGGTGCGCCCGTAGCGTGGAATTTTCGCGGCAATATCTTCTTCGATATCCACGTAGTCGACACCCGCGACGATCGCACTGCGCAGCAGCATCTGGCGCTCTTCTTCCGTTTTCTCCCATTGGCCACCATCCTGTTTGCGTCGGCAAGTCATCACGATGGGACAACGACGATCTTCCAACAATCGCTTCAAGTCTACTGTGCGACCAATGAAGTCTAACCGCATTTCGACCATTCCCGCCCCGATGTCAGCCAAATGTAAATATTCAGCCTGCATGTGTTTGTGGCGAGTACGACCAATTGTCACACAGATCATATGAAGCCCTGCATTAGAGAAATATTTGTCGAGCCGAATATAAAACACTCTATTATGGAATGGTACTGCGGAACCCTACAAGTCCATTGTCTTCGGGTTAACCATTTCTATGAAAAACGCTGCTAAGAAAAAGGCACCTGCCCTCCTGTGGCCATGCCCTTGTTATTTTGCGGCGGAAGCTCGATGAATTTTAGAGATGCCATCGCAGAAAGCGTTGCAGTAACTCTGGCCCGGGCTCAGTTAAAAAACTCTCGGGATGAAATTGCCAACCTTCGAGCGCGAATTGACGGTGCCTCACCCCCATTATTTGACGCTGACCATCGGCAGTATCGACCCACGCCGACATTTCTAATACCGGTGGCAAACTGGTCGGCTCAATGACCAAAGAATGATACCGCGTGGCCACAAACGGGTTGGGAAGTCCAGCAAAGAACCCGCGATTATCGTGGTGGATATGGTCTATCTTGCCGTGCATCAATTGCGGTGCGCGAACAATTTTTCCACCTAATGCTTGACCAATCGATTGATGACCTAGACAGACTCCGAGTATTGGAATCTTACCTTGTAATTGGCGAATCAAATCAACGCTAACTCCAGCTTCGTTGGGCGTGCATGGTCCAGGCGAGATGATGATGCTTTGGGGTGCCAACTGTTGAATCTGGTCCACGTTCAAAGCATCATTGCGCTCAACACGAATGTCAATCGATGGATCGATTTCTCCCAGCCGCTGCACCAGGTTGTACGTAAACGAATCGTAGTTATCGATCACCAAAATCATAGGCTAAAACAGTGATGTGCAAGGGGATGCAAAGTGATTCGCTCTCTGAAGTAATTCGTCGACGCCGAATTATAGCCGGATAGTCCCCCAGCAACCAGCTCTGACCGATCGACCCATGGGTTGTTCCCTTGTAAATTAACGTGACGTCAGCACCAATAAGCACGCTGCGCTGAATGGCTTCCAAACAATGGAATATTTCCAGCTTTTTGGCGCAGTAGCGTGGTTGGGGGTGCAATAGAATATCTACGGCCCGGGTACTGAGATTTGTAAGAATAATATCCGCAACTTCAGGTGTATTATGTTGATCTCACTGTTTAGGAACCTCATGCTTCTGTGTGCGTTTATTCTTTGCTGTTGTAGTGCAGGAATGGAACGAGTCGAAGCGAATCAAGGTTCTCGACCAAATATCTTGTTTATTATTTTTGACGATTGGAATGGAAGTACACATGCCGGAGCCTATGGGTGCAATTGGATCAAGACTCCCAATTTTGACCGAATTGCTCGCGAAGGTGTGTTATTCAAGAATGCATTCACATCAAATCCCAAATGCAGTCCCTGTCGGGCTAGCATTCTGACAGGGCGCAACACATGGCAGTTAAAAGAAGCGGTCAGTCACGGTGGATTGTTTCCTGCAGGATTTGAAGTATATCCCGACTTACTCGAAGCGGCTGGATATGCAGTTGGATTGACTGGCAAGGGGTGGGGGCCAGGAGACTTTCGAGCCTGTGGTCGTACTCGAAATCCAGCGGGTCCAAGCTTTGATTCGATGACTCAGAACGTTCCGGCTAAAGAAATTCAAAAAAATGACTATGCCGGCAACTTTAACGAATTTCTTAGGCAATGCCCCAGCGACAAGCCGTTTTGTTTCTGGATGGGGTTCACCGTGCCTCATCGCGCATACGAATATAAGTCCGGAGAAAAGCTCGGAAAGAAACTGGCCGATGTTCAAGTTCCTGCATACTTACCCGACACCGAAATTGTCCGTCGAGATTTGCTGGATTATGCAGTCGAAGTCGAATGGGGTGACGAACAAATCGGTCGCGCATTGTCAGTTCTTGAACGCTCAGGACGGATGGAAAACACGCTGGTTATCGTTACTTCGGATCACGGGATGCCTTTTCCGTACGTCAAGGGACAAATTCACGAAGATGCATTTCACTTGCCACTTGCGATGCGCTGGGGAAAGCAAATTCGCCCCGGACGCATTGTCGATGATTTCGTCAATGTTCGCGATTTGGCTCCCACATATATGGAAATGGCTGGTCTAGCCTCACACGCTCAAATGACCGGTAAGAGCTTGCTAGGTATTTTGAAATCCGAGAAATCGGGTTGGATAGAAGATCGGCAAGTCATGTTGGTTGGAAAAGAGCGCCATGATATCGGGCGCCCTTTTGATCTTGGCTATCCCGTGCGTGCGATTCGCACTCCGGAGTATTTGTTCGTTCATAATTTTCATCCAGAACGCTGGCCAGCCGGTAATCCCGAAACTGACTTTGGGAACTGTGATCCTGGTCCTAGTAAAGAAGTTATCAAAGCGTTGGGAGGGCATTTTTATGATCTGAGCTTTGGGAAACGATTGCCAGATGAACTGTACCGGATCACCGATGACCCGGAATGCGTGCGCAATCTAATAAACGACTTGGCTTATCAGGGCATCGCCACTCAGTTGAAGCAGCAGATGATGTCTCTGCTGCGAGACGAAGGGGACCCGCGCGCGCTTGGACAGGCAGAAATATTCGACACCTATCAATATGTCGGCGGCCGTAGCAAAGGATACGAAACTTGGGTAAAAAACCAGGAGTCTACGGTTCTCAAAGCACTTGACGAACGACTAGAAAGAAACGACTCATCCGCTGGTAAGAAGAAGAACGCTAAAGGCAAAAAGGTGGAATAGACTCAGTCGATTTGTTCTTCGCAACGCAGTTTTGTTCCCCGCGCATCGTTCCGTTCGTGACACAATTTCGTGCAAAAAATGTGTCCGTCACGTACAGCCTAGTTGGATAGCGCCACTTTCACACGTAAGTAGTGCACTGGTTAATGGGCTCTGCCCAGTAACCAGATGTCCGCCGGCTCCGCCTGAACGCCTGTAATGCTACGGCTACTTGGCTGTGGGGATCTGCATTCTCGCGAGGCAGAGCCGGCAGAGCCTTGCGCTATGAGGGCCTTGGGCTATGAGAGCCTTGGGCTATCAGAGACTTGGGCTATCAGAGACTTGGGCTATCAGAGACTTGGGC
>CAZVBC010000104.1:0-4585 GCA_964625155.1 uncultured Pirellulaceae bacterium | reverse complement strand
TGGGCTATCAGAGACTTGGGCTATCAGAGACTTGGGCTATCAGAGACTTGGGCTAATGGGGCCGCCAAAAACGTTTCTTTTGATCAATGGTGGCGCTGTCCAACCTGGAGTTGGCTTAATTCACCGACCTAGCCAGAGTTTCCCGCAACCCAACTCCCAATTACGCTCAAGAGTAGCAAACTGCCTTGGAAGTTTCGTTACAATCGAATCAGGTGGACACCAACCTGGAGAATCGCACGGAATTGTAAGCTACACTCGTTCGGATGGCTGACAGTAAACTCAAATGCTCAAATAAGACGTCAGGTGATTCCCATGAATTTCAAAGCCCATGTTTTAGTTTTTTCGGCCGTTGCGTTTTTTTTATCCAATTCTCTATTGGGACAACGCGAACTTTATGCCAACCAAAGCCAGTCGACTTCGGAAGCAAGTCAAGTAGATAGTAAATCAACTCAAACCCAAGCTGACCCGGAACAAACGCCGAAGACATCTGGAAAATCACCCAACGAGCAACAGCCAACACAAACGGGAGTCGGAAAAGAAGCCGAAAAGAAAAAGTCCGATGAACCTGGGCGGTCTACTAATGGCAAATCGGAGAAAGCCGGCAAAGAAAAAACTCCGTCCAGATCGACCACCAAACCCGTACCCAAAAAGCAAATCCGTGCAATTGAACTTTCGGGAAACTATGTTGATTTGCTCGAGCCCATGCAACTCGACGCTGGCTCATTGCTGTTCGGTGGCGAGTTGCAAAAGCCCAAGTCATTTTTCAGATTATGTGACTACTTAGATGAATTGGGGAAAGATGAACTTGTAACCCATATCGCCTTCGATTTGTCTGACCATCTGCTGACAATGAACTCCGCGCAACTTGATGAGTTGACGCGACGGTTAGCGCAATTAAAAGGGACTGGAAAAAAAACGCTTGCCTGGCTAGAGAATGCATCGAACGTGCAACTGGCAATCGCAGCCGCTTGTGACCAAATCGTCATGGCAGATTTTGGTGGCATAGATATGCCTTCGACCGTAATGGAATCCATGTTCTATCGCGATGCTATGGATCTGGTAGGGATCAAAGCTTCGGTCGTCCGAGCCGGCGATTTTAAAGGAGCGGTTGAACCTTTTGTAAATCCAGTTATGAGCGAACATTTACGGGAGCATTATCGAGAATTACTTAAGTCCATGAACGATGCCCAAGTGTCTCGTATCGCCAAAGGACGTGGATTGACCGCTGCGGTTGTGCGCGAATGCCAGCGTGAACGGATGTTGCTCCCCAAAGATGCGCTGGCAAAGGGTTTGGTGGATCAACTTGCACCTTATGGTTCGATGAAGGAAACCATTACCAAGATAGCGGGCGCAGAATTGGAGTGGACCACGCCAAAAGCAAAACCGAAACGCGAAATGTCGTTTTTTGAGTTGATGGGGAATATCATGTCGGGTCCGCGCCGCTCAGCAACGCGTGTGCGCGAAGACTCCATCGCAGTCTTACACTTGAGTGGCGCAATTGTGGACGGCAAGCGAGCGATCCCAGGTTCGATTGTTTCAGGCCCCTCTGTCAAGACAATCGACGAATTAGCCAAAGACGAAAAGATCAAAGGTGTTGTCGTCCGTATCAACTCGCCCGGTGGTAGTGCCACTGCCAGCGAGGCAATTCGAAAGTCGCTCGAGTCTCTAGCTAATTCCAAACCGGTCGTTTTTTCGATGGGCGAAGTGGCTGCCTCAGGAGGCTATTGGGTTACCTGTATCGGACAACCTGTCTATGCAGAACAGGGAACGATTACCGGATCCATTGGCGTTTTCGCGATGAAAATAAGCCTTGGGTCACTACTGCGTCGAATTGGTGTGCACATTGAATCGGTGACTTTGGACGACTCAGCGGCATTTGATTCCATTGGCCGCGAGTGGAATGACACCGATTCTCAGAATCTGCAGAGATTGATTGATGATGTGTACGATCGATTTCTGGACTTAGCCAGCAGTTCACGAAAAATGCCTTTGGATAAACTCAAAGGCTTAGCTGCCGGACGCGTTTGGTCGGGTAGACAAGCCAAAGAAAATGGTCTGGTAGACGAAGTTGGTGGACTGGATGCGTCGCTGGCTGCCGTTGCCAAACGCGCCAAATTAGATAACTACAAAGTTGTGCATCGACCGGAGCCGTCATCGGGAATCAGCTTGTTTGAGCTGCTGGGTGAAGGTGATGAGTCCGAGCTGAGCGTGCTCGGTAAGATGTTCAATGACTTCATCGCAACAACCCGCGCGAATAATGGTGCAACTCTCGGCACGAATCCCGCATCCGCAGAATTGATGCATTCCGGGCTAGAAATGCTCCGCAGTCGCGGGTTCCGGTTACAAACGACGAACCTATTCGTTCAAGAGTCGATAAATCCGCAAAGGGGTCGTGCGACGGTTTGGGCTTTGGTACCATTGGAACTGAGTTTTCGATAATCTACTCGGCAAATGGCGCGTCCGGATGATTTTGGCTGACCGTTACGCCGGAATGCTGATCAGGCAGATTCTCGAATACGTCACGTGTACGGGTGATTGCTTTCTTTGGTACTTTGAGGAGACCGCCGTGATTATACGTCGCAATTTCTTAGCAGCATGTTCAGGCATGATGGCAGCCAGCATGGCGACTCGTTCGTTCGCCATTGAGCCATTTGCGCGACCAAAACCTGGCCAACTTAGACTGAGCTTGGCGGCCTATTCGATGCGCAAATATTTGGGGACCTCTCGTGATGGCAAAACACCACCCACGATGGATCTGTTTCAGTTTGTCGACTTCTGCTTCGACCACGGCATTCCGGGAGCGGAGTTGACCTCGTATTACTTTCCCGAGAAAGTAAACGATAACTATCTAATGAAATTGAAACGTCATTGCCATTTGCGAGGGATCACGATCTCCGGTGGAGCGATTCGTAATGACTTTTGCCAAGCGAACACAGTCAAGTTGGCCGAAGACTTAGAGCACACACGTACTTGGATTGATCATTACGCAAAACTTGGCGCCCCGGCAATTCGTATATTTGCCGGTACTCAACCCAAGGGCGAGGACTTAGCCGTAACCCTCACACGCTGCGCTCAGCACTGTCAAATCGCATGCCAGTATGCTGCCCGGCGCGGCGTCTTGCTGGCGCTGGAGAATCACGGTGGAGTTACGACTCATGCCAAGGACCTGCTGGAAATCATCAAGCAAGTTGACTCCCCTGCAATTGGCATTAACTTCGATTCCGGCAATTTTCGCTCCTCGAGCGATCCCTACGAGGAATTGGCTTTGATCGCCCCCTATGCCGTTAATGCACAGATAAAGGTCGAGATCCACCGAGGGGACAAAGATGAGGCCGCTAACTTGGCGAGAATATTGCAGATCTTGCGCGACGTCGGTTACAGTGGTTGGGTCGCACTCGAATACGAATCTGCGGAGGAGCCCAAAGTTGCAATTCCGCGATACATTGAGCAATTGAAAAAGCTAATTAGCTAGAAAGCACAATTCTCCGATCACAGGTGTATCAGATAGCAAAAAAACCGGTATGACTTAGGGAAGTCGTACCGGTTATCAGGACAATTGTCACTTACTGCTACAATCGTAACGCACAGAAATTATTAATTGACTTCAACTGCGTTTTCAAAGCCGGCGGCAGCAAGCGCCGTGATTGCAGCGTTCAAATCGAATTTACCGTTCAGCTTGAGCGTTACTTGAGGATTACTGATTTCCGTCTCGTTTGCTTGTTTAGCCAATTCAACCGAGGCCACGCCAGGTTGTTTTGCTAACGTCTCTTTGACGGTTGGCCAGCAACCATGAGGACAGTTCATCGTTGGAACTTTTAATGTCTTGCTAGCGACCAATTTGATTGAGCTGTCCGACAATACTGCCGCTCCACTTTCTTTAGGAGGTGCGTCGGCGGCTTTCGCTTCTTCAGCCTTTGGCGCATCCCCTTCTTTGGCTTCGGCAGGAGCGGCTTTGTCAGCAGGTGCTGCGGCTTCGGCTGCGGGTGCAGCTGGTGTTTCGGCGGCTGGGGCAGCAGGTGCATCCGGTGCGGCATCGCTGGTTCCGCTACTCCCTCCTGGTGCTGCAGGAGTCGGCATACTTTCGTCCATCGGCTTTTCACAGCCGATGCTAAAGGCAACAGCCAGTACTAGACTAGGTATCACAAATCTCATAACTATCTCTCCAAATTGTTTAACTTTGCTCTACAGGCTTAGCCCGACGGTATGTTAGGTCATTCTAGGTTCCATCCTTCCTCTTTTCAATGACCTGTCCGCTGTGCTATGAGCTCCCTGACAAACAAACGTCGTGTTGCAGTTGTTGGTTATTCATCCCGATCATTGGCGGAGGCGACAGCGGCGCTGGGGCATTTCGTCATAGCCGTCGATCACTTTTGTGATCGTGATACGGCACTTGTTGCAGAATGCATCTCTATACCAAATTGGCCTCGCGGAATTGAAGCAGCCCTGGAGCAACATGCTATTGACGTTGTGTTACTGGCTGGTGGCATGGAGAATCTGCCTCGTGTTATCGATTCTCTTGCCGCGAGGAATCTCCTGCCGGCACTCGATGCAACGAAAGTAACCGCCCTACGTTCAATTCATAATC
>CAZVBC010000103.1:0-19696 GCA_964625155.1 uncultured Pirellulaceae bacterium | reverse complement strand
AGGCTGTTCGCGTGCCGATTATGATTCCCAAACGCAATTAGCCAAAAAATTCCTGGAAGGAGATGACGACCAGACTGTTGCATGGCTAGAGCAACAAATGCTGTACGCGGTTGAGCGCCAGCACTACGAACAAGCGGCTCGCGTGCGCGAGGATTGGCGCGTTGTGAGTTGGCTTGCGCGCCGCCTGAGTGACCTTGCGCGGGCTCGTCACGAATTCACCTTCATTTATCCCGTGGAAGGAGTCGATCGGCAGAATATTTGGTACCTAATTCGCCGAGGCATAATTGAAGGAAGTATCGCCGCGCCACACACGCCAGTTCAGCGCATGCGGGTTCAACGTCTGGTCGCGAAGTGGTTGGAATGTGACAATACAGTAGGCAGCCGATTTGTGGCCCGCCCCGAAACTTTGACGATGATCAGCAGTTGGTTTCGCAACCACCGAACCGAACTCAAACGCACGGTAAAGCCTGAGTCGATAGTATGCGGTGCCTTCGCGGAAACTTAATCGCAGGTGCCTGGTTGTAAACTCATTCGCTTATGCATTGTATGCTTACAGAATCAGTGCAAAATATTACTGCAGAGCTGGGAGTCGAAATAGTCAACTTTCTCTCCGTTTCCGTAAAAGTTTTAGTAGTTGAATTTCAATATAGAAAGGGATGGGGCGATGTCTTGGAAGGTGGGTGATCGCGATGCTCGAGTACAAAATGGTGGATGGATTGGCATGATACTGCCAGCTTCGCCAAGTGCGGGCCTCGAATTGTCCAATGAAGATTGGTTAGACAGAATGTGGCGTCTTGTAACCATTAATCCTAACCCGCGACACTCATGCACGATCGAAGAGCGATACCTTCGCGAAGGCGATTATATCGTGCGCTACAAACAAACAGACAAGGACAAATTCTCGTTTCAAATTGATTGGCGCGAAATCACACCAGAGCTTGATTCGAATTTCGAATTTGGTGTCGAAATGTGGATCAGTGTGCAGACAGCTTTGTTGAATGTTCAGCCCACGATTGAACTAACCTCTGAAGTTGGCGGAGCAAGTTGGGAGACGATTCATCATCGTCAATTAGTTGGTTCTTCCAATGACGCCGCAGTACCTGCAGAAAAACCTCCTGCTCCCGCTGCGATGATTGCCCGCACCGATTCGGGGACCGTGGTTCAGTTAGTACATCCATCGGACCAAGAACAAGTCGAGTACCAAGAGGTGAAAAGAAAGAGCGTTCGTTCAATGCGGTTGTTCGGACAATCGATGGAGAAAGGAGTAATTCGACGAGCTCGTGTGCGCATTATGGCTACGATCGAGGAAGTGGACCTGTCACGAGTTACTGAATCTTACCAACGATTTCAAGATAGCCCCCTACCGCTGACCACATGATCAACATCAGCGCAGGCTTGTACTAGTGCCTTGTTACAAATTAATTGCAGGGATCGGGAGCGCGAAGCTCCTGCTCAGCCAATTGAAGGGCGGCTCCGGTAGGAACTTCGCTCTTCAGTTTCCACGAACGTTAAATTCTTAGCTCTAACAAAAAACTCTAGGGTGTTAAAAGACTGTGATTGTGGATGGACTGATTGCGCAATTTTTGTTTCCCACGAGGTCGCGCATTACCAATGCGAATCGTCCTGCTAGGTACAGCATGTTGGTAAGAAAGGGCTTTTAACTGAGCAGTGTTTGCATTTCGTAAGGACAGGATGTTCGCATCAGCGTCACGGGTCCAAGCAAATATTATTCGTAACGGGATGATTCGCTTGGAACAAAAAAAGAGTATCAAAAACTGGCGTTCATACAAGACTTTTTAACAGTTTAGGCTTGCTCCCCATGCGCGAACTTCCAAATTCATGTGTTCGTCACAGATGGCTGGAATGCACATGAAACTGGATTTGGAGCGGACGATTATTTCCCTAGCTAGCGGAACTGCCGGGGGGCGGCGCGCGATTGTCCGATTATCGGGTCGCAACCTCCGACCCATTCTCAACAAATTGCTCGCCGGATCCTCCGCACGCGAATTACTTCAAGCAGTGCAGGCATCAAGTCGACGGACCACGCTGGCTTTGCGTTCTCCACTGGGCAATATAGATTGCCGTGCCTATTATTGGCCGGACAATCGTTCCTATACCGGTGAGCCGTCTGCGGAACTGCATATGATTGGTTCGATGCCAATCGTCGAAGCGGTCATCGAACGAGCCTGTGAATTAGGTGCCAGAATTGCCGAACGGGGCGAATTCACGCTGCGCAGCTTTCTGTCGGGCAAGCTCGACTTGACACAAGCCGAGGCGGTACTGGGGGTCATCGAAGCGGGCGATCGCAACCAGCTCGAAGTAGCACTTTCACAGTTGGGAGGGAATCTAACTCGCATTGTTCAAACGCTGCGCGAGCGGTTACTTGCATTAGTGGCCGATCTCGAAGCGGGATTGGATTTCGTCGAGGAAGATATTGAGTTTGTTACACCTGAACACTTGCAGGCTGAGCTGGCACAAATCCGTGTAGTCATTGACCAGTTGCAGCGGCGCATGGTGACTCGCGATTCGGCTGTACGCCAGCCGCGATGCATCTTGGTGGGTTCTCCTAACGTTGGCAAGAGTTCGTTGTTCAATGCACTGGTTGGATTTGATCGAGCAATCGTCACCAATTCCGCCGGTACGACGCGAGACGTGGTCAGCTTCGTAATACGGTACAACAATCGAGAAATCGAGATTTGTGACGCAGCCGGAATCGAGACAACTAACGATGCTTCCCCCCGCGCACTAGCGCAATCCATGTTGGCAAATGTGATCGCGCAAGCTGACGTACTGTTATTTTGCATCGATCCTGTACAAACGTCTTCGCAGAGTTCAATCAGCTTGCAGTTCGCACAACAAATGTTGAACAGGGCACTATCGCCAATCTGCATCATTGTGGGAACGAAGTTGGACTTAATGCCGGCTGAACAATCGCACAGTAATCATCAGGCATCCTGTCGGCAGATTTTTTCTGATCTCTTGCCCGAGTTTGTAAACGAAGCTACTCAGGTAGTACTTACAAGCGCCAGTTCCGGCGAAGGGATCGCAGAACTGAAAGCTGCCATTTTTTCGCACTTCGAACTCGCACCTGCTTGTCACCGGACAGATTTTATTCACCAAACAGCCATTCGATGTGGCCAATGTATTCATCGAGCGTCATTGGCTCTATCCGCTGCTGAACAAGCTGCCATTCATGGCGACGGAGAGGAGATAGTGGCCAGTGAGTTGCGAATGGCACTGGAAGAGTTAGGGGCCATGATAGGAGAAGTACATACTGAAGATATTCTCGGGGAAATCTTCAGTCGTTTTTGTATCGGTAAATGACGAAGATCAATGTGGCCAATGTCGAGCGGATTTATCAGCAAACTCGCTGCTCTGCGACGGCCGGATATTACTAAGATAAACCGCAGCCCTAAATGAATTGGCGAACAGGAGCCGGCCGACCAAAATGATAGCCCTGGGCAGTGGTGAATCCGAGTTCGCGGCAGGCGGCTGCTTCTTCAGGAGTTTCAACACCTTCAGCCAGCGGTTGAATTCCCAGGTCGATTACCATGTTAATCAGAGACTTGAGCATTCTAATGCGTTCAGGTGTCGCTTGGTCGATTTTCCGGATCAGTGAAATATCAAACTTGAGATAATCCGGTGGTGCTTCAACCAGCTCACTCAAACGAGTTTGGCCAGCACCGAAATCATCGTAGGCAATTCCAATCTTCAGTGCACGCAAGCGGGCTCGCATTTCGCGCATCTCGGATGGGTTGGTGACTGCGGCTTCATGGATTTCTAGGACGATTGGTACTTCCAAACTCAATTGACGCACTTGAGCCAGCGACTCGACCAATCCTTCACGTCGAATTTCCAGTGGATGAGTATTGACGAACAATTGAGTATGCTCTGGGAACATCAAACCTTCACGAATGCCTTCCCACCTGAGCATGCGACTCAATTCTACTTCCATATTCATTCTTGCAGCGGCGTTAAACATGGCCGCACACGATTCGAGACCAAACAGACGGCTGCGCGCGAGTACTTCATAACCGATCAATCGCGACGTTTGCATTTCGATAATCGGTTGGAAAAACGGCGTTACCAACTTGTTTTCCATCAATCGATCAAACTGCACCAAGGCGAGCGCTTGATCGCATACGTCCTCAGCCAGTGTCTGACTGGTGGTGACTCGCTGCTGGCACTTTACTCGAAACGCCATATCGGCGAATTGCAGCAAATCCTCTTCTCGCAGTGGGGTTGGTTCAGCGATACGGCGACCATTGACGTACGTACCGTTGGTACTCTGGCGATCAATTACCCAAAGCTGGCCACGTTCTAGACTTAAGTCAGCATGATGGCCAGAGACGGTTCGATTATTTAATTGCAATCCACTTCCAGGCTTGCGTCCCACAGAGAATGGGAATGGATGGACGACCACCACTTGAGTGTCGTTGCTATCGCCCGACCCTTGAGCCAGCATCCATGATGCGCCTTCATTGGCGACCTCGTGCGAGCTGCACTCGGCTGGAGCGGAATCTAGTAATGCATCTTGAGTGGCCATGGGGAATAGGTAAACCGTTTATCGGGCTGGAACTCAGCTCATGCAATCTTCGGGAATGCACGAAGTACCTAAAAACTTAGAACAAGAATCCGTGCAAGCGAGCAGAATCAGAAAATATTTTGTGAATTAGTCTCGGTATTCGAATACGACAAGCGCTCCAATGCGCCCAACACAGGTGTTCAGCGATCGCTGTGCACCTGTTTTGCCGTGCAATCCATCTTAACCGGATAATCGATAGCAGTGGCAAATGTTTTCAAGCCTTTGTAACTTCGTCCGCTCACGCGCACACAATCTTTGTCGTAGCGTTGGACATCATCAAGATACATGTATTCCCGCCGCGCCGGTCAGAGCTCGCCTGCGCAGCACGTTGAGGAACAGAAATTTCAAGTGACAAAAATTTTTCTGACATTCAACGAATTGCCAGGACAGTGCTCAAAATGAAATTCCAGCAGGCTAACTCATGAACACCATTGGCAGTCGCAATACATCAATGCTTCAGACGGATACGACATCCGTTTCTGTCGCGCCATTGCCGAGCGTCTTGAGCGAAGAAAGTTATTTTCCGCCCGAGCCAGCCAGCTTGGAAGAAGCTGGTTTGAGCGAAGTGCTGGTCGAGTCGTTGATTTGTCAACATCTTATGGCTGCAGGTACCCTTAGTGGCCGAAAAGTAGCCGAACGACTTGGATTGCCTTTTGGTATCATCGATCAACAGATGGCAGCCTTGCGCACGCGTCAAATCATCGCTCACGCTCGCTCTGCGCCATTAAACGATTACTATTACAGCTTGACCGAAGCTGGCCAAAAACGAGCTGTTGGGCACCAGAAAATATTCAGCTATATTGGCCCCGCGCCAGTGCCATTGGCGGACTACATCACTTCGGTCGAAGCACAAGCTACACAATTCGAACCCATTCGTCGCGATCAACTCATGTCGTCGCTGGCGAATATTTCTTACGAACCCAATTGGCTCGACTTCTTGGGGCCAGCCGTCAATAGCAACAGTGGAATCTTTTTGTATGGCCCGCCTGGTAATGGAAAAACGACTCTCGCCAAATGTTTGACCGCTCTGCGCGGAGAAAAAATCTGGATTCCACACGCGATTTTGGATGATGGGTTGATCATCAAACTGTACGATCCGGCCTACCATCGTGCTGACAGTGCAAACTCAAACGCATCCAGCGTGTGCAATTTTCAATCTTTCGATCGCCGTTGGATCCGTATCGTGCGACCGACTGTCGTCGTGGGTGGTGAGTTAACTCTCGATAATCTAGAGATTCGTCATGACGCACGTAGCAACACTTGCGAAGCTCCTTTGCAATTGAAGAGTAATTGTGGTTGCTTATTGATCGACGACTTTGGTCGACAGCGTGTCGCACCTGAAGACTTGCTAAATCGATGGATTGTTCCTTTAGAGAGCCGCATGGATTTTCTGACTTTACCGACTGGCAAGAAGATTTGCATGCCGTTCGAACAGATTATTCTGTTCTCGACAAATCTAAAACCTGCAGATCTTGTCGATGAAGCGTTCTTGCGACGAGTGCCGTTCAAGATCGAGATTACGAATCCCTGCGAAGCGGAGTTTACGGACCTTTTTCGCCGCGCATGTCAATCGTTGGGCTTTCCGTGGCGCCCCGAAGTAGTTCAGCAGTTTATTCAAGCCTACTACCGACGCGTTGGCCGGCCACTGCGGCGTTGCCATGCTCGCGACTTGTTGTTACAGGTCAAATCCTATTGTGTCTATCGAGGTGAACCACTCGACCTGCGAATCGATTATTTGCAACACGCGTGTCGAAATTACTTTGGTACGATAGGGCCTGAAATTCCGCAGGCAGCCACGCATGCGGATGTTCGATCGGCTCCATCAGTGACGATGCCGCGAAATATTCCCTCTCCCGCTCCAATGCCTACCGCAGTTATGGGCAGCGGAACCCTGGTGGCCAATTGTGCCGCTGGGGCAAGCAAGTAACCGGAGCACGTCATGTCAGGATCCAGCCGCGTGCCACAACCAGGTTGTGAACCGATTCCAGGTTACGTGCTCAAACAGCGTCTGGGTGCGGGCGGTTACGGCGAGGTCTGGTTGGCGGACGCCCCCGGTGGATTGCAAAAAGCTGTCAAACTGGTTTTTGGAACCCTGGACGACGAACGCGCCAGTGGTGAACTGCGCAGTTTGCAGCGAA
This sequence comes from uncultured Pirellulaceae bacterium, assembly GCA_964625155.1. Classification (GTDB taxonomy): domain Bacteria; phylum Planctomycetota; class Planctomycetia; order Pirellulales; family Pirellulaceae; genus Aureliella. The sequence continues at coordinate 12,973 of CAZVBC010000103.1, read as the reverse complement.
TTCGTCAAGTCCATCATCCGTTTTTGCTGTCGCTCGAACGCATCGAAGTGATCGAGCAACAATTGGTAATCGTTACCGAGTTGGCGGAAAGCAACTTGTTGGAAAGATTCCAATCGTGCCGTCGCAAAGGCATGGACGGAATTCCTCGCGACCAATTGCTCGATTTCTTGAGAGATACTGCAGACGCTTTAGACTTCCTCTGGAAAAAACACAACCTACAACACTTGGATGTCAAGCCTGGAAATCTATTGTTGATCGCCGATCGAATTAAGGTGGCCGACTTTGGACTGATCAAGGACTTGCACGACACCAACCAGTCCATGATCAGTGGACTGACTCCTATCTACGCCGCTCCCGAGATGTTCGACGGTCGGCCAGACTTGCGTAGCGATCAATACTCACTGGGAATTGTCTACGTCGAAATGCTGACAGGCAAAGTTCCCTTTGCCGGCCGCACGACCGGAGAACTGGCGCGCCAGCACGTGTCGCAAGCTCCAGACCTCGAGTCATTGCCGCCGCCAGATCGCCCCATTGTTGCTCGAGCATTAGCCAAGCACCCTCGTGATCGCTATGGAAGTTGCCGCGAGTTTATCGACAAACTCAGGCAAGTCGGGTCGACGTATGTTCCCACACCTTCCAACTGGTCAGCCAATCTTGCGACCGAACTCTCAGCAGACACTGCCGCTGATGAAAATCAAACCAATACCTGTCAGGCTAGTTTACTGCAAACCGCTTGGGCTCAGACAGCCATTCAATCGCGAGGCGCACGCGTATTGGCACCTCGCTTACCTGCCGCAGAATCGGCCCTCGGATGGCAAGCACCGCGCTGTATGTTTGTCGGCTTAGGTGGTATGGGCTGCCGGACGTTAAACAGCTTGCGAGCATTAATGCTCTCCAAAGTCGATAGCCGCAGAAGTGTCGCAGACCATGTTTGGTTAGGAGTGGATACCGACCCACAAGCGCTCGATGAGTGTGTATCAGAAGCCACCAACGGCGGTTTGACGTCGGTAGAAACGATTCTACTACGGTTACACAAACCTCAAGACTATCGTAGCCGAGACATGGATCGCTTTGTCCCGATATCACGTCGTTGGTTGTACAATATTCCTCGTTCACAAAAAACCGAAGGTGTGCGTCCGCTTGGTGCGTTGGCATTACTGGACAATTACGAACTCGTTGCCAAAAGCATCGCGCTACATCTAAAAGATCTTGTGCGAAGAACCAAATCCGATTCAGAGAACATTCAAGAACCCATCCGCGTCTACCTCACCGCGTCGGCACACGGCGGCACTGGCAGCGCACTGATCGCTGAAGTTGCCTGTCTGGTGCGTCAGATCATGGCAAATCTGCATTACGAAGACTATCGCCTCTCTGGGATACTATCGCTGGCCACAGTAACTGGTGACAGCAGCAGCAATCTGCCCGCCGCAGCAGCTGTCTCGTGCCTAGCTGAACTTGATGAACTGATGTGCCCTGGGACTGTCTACGCCCCTATATGCACCACACTTAACACTGGTTCCGCGTCCGGCCGCCGGCCCTTTGATTGGGTCACGCTTGTCGATGGCGGGATGTTTGACAACGGTACCAACGCTCGCCACGCCGTCGATTCTCTGGCCGATACGTTATGGATTGATAGCCATACGTTGATCGGGAATACCCTGGATCAAGTTCGCGTTTTGGCGGTACAGTCGAGCGATGAAGCGGATAGTCGTTCTTGGTTGAGAACTTTAACTTCATCCAGAATCCGTTTTTCCCAAAACGCAGATCTTCATCGCTTTGCACGCTGGTGTTCTAACAGTGCATTGCATCGATGGACAGACTTTTTGTCTAGCGAGCCCAGTAGCAATACATCCAGCGAAGATCCTTCGCCATCCAATGCTGACAGCAAACTGGTGCTCAGCCCTGAAATGGAGAAGATGTACATTTCCAGGATTTTTCATGAGCTTGATCTGGATTATCCTGCATTGATGGATTCCAACGAGACTTACGTACAGTCAGAGAAAGCTGTTTTTACGGAATCGAAAGTCGCTGCCTCTGAGATCATGGCGAGGCGAATTTCCAATGATCCACGCTCAATGGGTGAACAGATCGCCGTCGAAATCTCGCTCTTTCGCCGCTGGTTTCGTGGATTATTTGAACAACGCCGTTTGAGTTGGGCCCAGTTAGAAAAAATCCACCTACGTTTCGTGGAACGATTGGTCGATTTTTCTGATTGTCAATCGAGCGTGATCGCTGACTTCATTTCTGCGCGACGTGAGCAGTACGAGTACCCGAGTGAGCTGGACATTCAATCGCTGCGAGATTACCTTCGACGACTTTGCCAAGTGGCTTTAACCGACCTGCAACATCTGCGAAAAACTGTGGAGCAATTTGGTAAGCAACTAAATAGCTGGACTGCCTCGATCGAAGCCGAGTTAGCCTTCTGCGAAGGCAAGTGTACCTCGTACATGTCTGCCACCGTAGGTTTACCATTTCAATGGAAGCAACTGTTTGAACGAGCCACCGTTGTATTGGATACAACTCTGCTGAAACTAGCGATACGCCAATGTTTTCAAGATCAACTTGCGTCAATTTTTGATCGTGAGAATTCAACTCGTGGACAAGCGTCAGCGACAACGATCAACATGAGTTTACCGGAGTTGCTCCAATTAGCCTCCAATCTGGTACGTCGCATGATGACCGAGATGAAGTTAAGCGAGAGTGGATTCAAAGCCATCGATAACGCGCAGGGAGAAGCAGGGCCGACTCTGGATGAACTTCGAGAATTCTTTCCTCAATTATCCGCCAGCGGGGGCAAACACCGACGCCTTCTGTTACTCGATGCCGAACAAGCCGACGACGCCGCAGGAGTGTTAAGAAAACAAGGACTATTCGAGCAAACGACGATGGTTCCATCTTGCGCAGGTGAACCACCGTACGTTGTATGCGAAGCTACTGATCTCAACGTTGCTGGCTTGCTCAGCAGTGTTCTAAGGCCCAACGGCGAGACATTGCGTTTGGCCGAAAGGTTGCACACTCGCGTCGATCACTCCTGGTTACCAACCGAACGACTGCTACAGATTGGCTTGCAACCTGTAGGTTAGTTCCGTGCGTTTACAGGATGTGCGTCCGCAATTTTGATTTCTATGCAGAGCATCATGGCTGAGGCAAGAAGGGGAACAACTTGCGAATCTCAGCGTCTGTAGGTTGCCGCCCATACTCGCATATTTCAAATGCCTCTGCATACTTCACTTTCTCGCCAAGATCAGCACCGTACCATTTTTGCAATGAAGTTCGGTAACGATTGGCCTCACCTGACTGACGAGTCTCCCAGCGGCTGCGCAGCCAGTTGCGTCGTCCAGCGTCGTCACGCTCGGGAGGAATGTCGCGCACGTATTCTTCGCTACCGGAAGCTCCACCCTCGTAGGTCTGCGAAGCAAGGTGGTGGATGGCGTTCAGTTTTGTCTGGAAGACTTCGTCCAGCGAAACCGCAATGTCAGCGCGAAATGGGTACGGTTTTTCGAACCTGTCGCTGGAATAGAGGAAGACAGGATTTTTCTTTAGAAATGGGATGTCGGGACAGAAAAACGGGACAGTTACCATAAACGCAGCATCTTGAACCAACACTCCTACGTAGCGATGATCTGGATGGTAATCCCAAGGTCGATGTGAGATCACCACGTCGGCTTGAAACTGGCGAATGACCCGCGTAATCAGCTTGCGATTTTCCAGTGTCGGTAAAAGCTCGCCATCGTGTAGATCCAGGACTTCTGCTTCAGTTCCCATGACTTTCGCAGCAGCTTCCACCTCAGCTTTGCGACGCTGAGCCAATGGTCCGCCAGCAATCTGCCAATGACCAATATCACCGTTGGTTACAGACACCAACTTGACCTTGTGACCCAGTTTGGCCCATAAGATTGCGGTGCCTGCCGCTTTAAATTCCGCATCGTCAGGATGAGCGCCAAAAATGACGACACGCAATTTACCATCTGCATCTTGAGCGATAATTTCGTTTGGACCAAGAAAGCCAATGTAGACCGTCACCATGCCAAAGAACACGAATTGCGAAATAGGTACACTTCGATGTTGCATCATCATTCCATTCCTATGTTTGTGTCAAAGCTGGAAAAAAGTTTGACGAGTGGCCATGTTGGTCAAGCGGAACGGCCCATGCCGTCCAGCATGCGCTCAACTGCCGCTCGCCGTATCTAGCAACTCGCAAGTTAGCGGTTGAAAAGCCCTGCTTCTTGCGAGTCAATTTCTTCTTTGCAAATACTGTGAAACTGCTGCACCGAGTTGTTTTCCCACAGCCAAATAACCATCCAAAGTGCTGTGCGGAGAGTTCCACGCTGTTTCCAGACATAAGGCGACGGTATGCGAGTTTCCATGTTTGGTTACCCACTGCCCACTAATTCTGCTCCACAGCGGATGGTAGTTTGGTCCAGTGACTCGCGGTGTTGGATCGACCGCCAATGGACCGTTGATGTTACCAGCGGCAAGTTCAAGGAACAACGCTCGATTCTTGCGTCCAACTTCACTGAGCAATTCTGGTGGTCCGCAAAAGAAAAAAGGACGTCGATCGCCTGGAGCAGGATTGTGCAGGTCGATGAAAAAATCAAGTCGCCCGTCAGCCGCCCAACTCAACAAACGATCCTGCGCCGCTTTAACCTCTGGGTAATGAGGCATTTCAGACCAATCGCGATTATGGTCGCTGGGGTCAGCTTCCTTGCCACCATTTCCCGTCGCCACATTATCGACATCCATGATCGGCACGACAACCACTTGAGCATGTTCGACTAACCATCGCGCTGGTTCATCGTGACTTGATAGCCACTCTACCAGACCGCGTGCCACCCAGCTTGAACCACTTTCCCATGCATGCTGGCGAGATTGTATCCAGACGCGAGGCGCATCAGTACGGTTTTCGCTGGTCAGCAACAAACCCGGCACCGAATGGCCTTGTCGAGTCTTGGCCAGCTCAAAGCGACGGGCCGTTGGTATCTTAGCAACTGCATTATTAATCAATCGCTCAGCGTCTTGCGGTGTGAACGGCGGTCCCCATGCAACCCAAATAGACGAATTCTTGCATGGTATCAAATACTCCATTCCCACTTGACTGCGTCTACCAGGCTCGGTTCTTTGCCAATTTTCCCCATCGTGTGAATACCATGCTTGATCAGGAGTTGACCATGCGGCAGCAAGCGGCTTGTCAGTCAGCTTGCCACTGTTTCGAGTCGGCAATGCGGAAGGCACAAGCTCTAGATGTAGTGTCTTTCCAGGCATGACGTTGTTGATGCGAGCATACCACCAACATGCCCATCCGCGATTAGGATCTCCTCCTGGCGACAGACGGACGCTATGGGCCTGCGAATCAATTGCAAGCACCGTCGCTGAACCATTTTCGAACGCCACATCCACTTCAATGGGAGACGCGGCGAAAACCAATCGCGCAGGCCCTAAAAGCAAAGCTAGATAAATAGCCAACTTGCGTGATAGCAAGCCCGCGAGTTCAGCTCGTAGTATCTGCTCCCGATGGTCACACATGTTCGATTCTCACTTCAACCAATTTATCGCTAGGGCACGAGGCCATGTATTTCATTTTTCTCGATCACGTACCGCGACACAGGAAGACTCTTTTTGTTGTAATTGGTTCAGCATGATACGTATATCCGTCGAACCACGGTAAGCAACGTACACAGTCACTGTCGAATACCAAACCAAACAGGCGATAGTCATAAATAGCCAAAAACTCTCTGCAACCAATTCATGATCCTCCAGTGGCAAAACTATCTCGCTGATCAGATGTCGGTTTCAAAAGCGTCCCAACCAACATACCCACAGCCGCGGCCACAAAGGCGGCAATTCCCGACCAATTTGGACCGATCGAGTTGGCAAATTCTTGTGTTGCGGGAATTTTTTCGAACAGCAAGTATGCAGTGGGAAAAATGCAGCCAGCAGCAATCGCTGCAAACGCTCCCCAGTCGTTGGCTCGAGGCCAATAACAACAAGCGATCAACAATACGGAAATACTCGAAAGATAAATCGAGCCCGTAACAGCTAAATACGACCAAACATCACCGGGAAATTTGTACCACAAACCGTAGAACAACAAGAACAGTCCAATCCCAGCAACGATCATGCGATTGCACAATATTCCGCTGCGCTGTGACCAACTGCTGGGGCGAAACGGTGCCAGCAAATCATTGTAGATAATGCTCCCCCAGGTCAACATGTACGAGGAATCGGTCGACATATCCGCTGCTAACATAGCGGCGATCAACAGGCCAATGATGCCGGTCGGAATGATCTGCGATAGAAATACGGGCATCGCATGTAGAGTATTTTCCGGTAGATTCTCCGCCGGCAAATAGGCTAGTGCAGCAATTCCCCATAGCGCAGGAATCAAGAAGCGACACGCGAAAAAGAAACTGGTTTGCGTATAGATCTTCCGTCCTGTTCGCGCGTCTTTTGCAGCCAGAATTCGCGCGATGTTAGTTTGCCAAGTTAGTGTCGCAGCCGTGTTGACCAAAATTTGAAAGGTCAGCCAAGACCAGCCGAGATTCGGATTTGCCAGCGGATTAAATCCACCCGGTCCAAGACGTACCCTGACGGTCTCGGTTAATGTGTTCCAGCCTATTTGATTGAGAATCAAAAAACTGACCACCAATAGACCGACGCTCATCACTATAAACTGTAGGAAATCGGTCACCAGCACGCTGAGCATCCCGCCACAGATCGTATACACCGCCACGACCATCAGCAAAGCCGTCATGGTAATTTCCAGCCAGCCGGGATCAAGTGAACAAACGTAGATCAAAAATTCGCCCCCAACTCGCAAGAATACTCCCATATTCAACAAGCCGCCCATAAGTATCACCAACCCAGCCACCCAACGTACACGATGACCAAATCGTTGCTCCAATAGCTCGGGAATCGTCATCACCCCAGCTTGTCGAAGCGGCTGAATACAAAAACCTGTCATGCCGATTATCAACATCGCCAACGCTTGAATCAGCCCCGGTACAGCCCCGGAAAATCCTTTTTCAAATCCGGCTTGAGCAGCATACATACAAGTGATGACGCCGAATTCGCTAGCGGCCAACGACGCAACCCCAAGGTGGACGTTCATTTCACGTCCCGCAACTAAGAAGTCTTCGACTTTTCCCACGTAGCGACGCACAGACAGACCGGCCAAGATGGTTACCAATAAGTAAACACCAATGATCGATCCATCTAACCACCAAGAAAATTGGGAGGCCGTTACTGCAATTACAGAGGTCATGTCGAGAAACGAGTCCAACGTGGAATTTGCGAAAACTCACCAACAAAACACCCGTGGATGCGTTTTTTAGCTCAATTGCCACGTCGGCACAACTACTCGAACTATTCGGCTTCCCTCAAGAGCGGCACGTGTTTACCACGATCGCCACCTACATAGTCCAGGTCGTTCATAGCACAGGTTAATGCATACTGATTCGACTATTCTGAATTGCCGCTACCGCGTGGCCTCTGGTGAAATTCGACAAAGGCCAAGTTAGCCACGATCATCATAGTACCAAAGGTAATCATACCCAGCGCTAAGGCGATTCCTCCGTGTACGAACACGGCCATTCCGAGCATGATCGGCCGAGTTAATTTGGGCCACACCAAAGCACAATAAAACGACTCCCAAAATACCGTCGCATGAGTCAGTATGGCCACCAAAACCGGATAGCGTCCGATCCAAGTGATATCCATTGATTGGTATTCATAGGTGATCGCAGCAAACCACAGAGCACTCCCCTCCCACCACATTTCTCCTCGCAATTTGCTGAGCCCGCCGAAAAGATAGATGACACATAGATGCACCTGGATCAATCGGATCGCAATATTTGTAGCAACGGACGGAGCGGGACTAGGCAACCACCATCGATCGCCTATGCGCCGGCGAACGACAGAATCCAAGCTATACTTGGCGCCGGCGGGAGCCAACATCGTGTACATGGCAAGCATCATCACAACTTGATCCAAACCGAACAAGGCACCTGTCAAACGGTGGCAATACATTAAAGTCAGCCCCCAAGCCAAAGGCACGGTCAGACGACTGAATAGCCCAAGCGCCATCATCAAGCTCACCACAATCGTCAGCAGATGGTGGCTCATCAGCGACCAAGCGGACTGCAGGTACCACAGGTAACTCCAACCATAGTCGCGTGCATGCAAACTGCGAATCGTCGCATTGTCGATCCAAGCGTGGTCTCCAAAGAAGTTACTGGACTGGCTAGCCCACACCAAATGCATGTAGACCAACATGCTGCCACAACAAATGCGAATTACAGCCAATATCTCGTTCGAGCGCGGAGTGAACCAAAAGTCTTCCCAGCACCTAATCACTTCGCGACGCCAGTCCGCGAGGGCAATTGTGGTCCGCGCGAAAAAGCTCATGGTCCAGATCCTTCCTGCTTTGGCAAGACTTCAATCCTCTGATTCGCTTCCACGGGCTCGCGATCACGTTGCATCTGCCGGGCAGGAAGAGCAGCCTCCGAAGCCTGTGCAGGTGTTTCAGGTAATAACCAGTACAGCCTTTCGTCGTTGATCCTCCAGCGCAGCTCGAAAAACTCATATTCTGTAGGCCAGCGATGTTCCACTCGACGAATCGCCGCGTTTTCTACTCCGTACTTGTACTTCAAGTGATTTTCCATGGAGGCTAAAACATCTTGATACAATCGCAAGCTGCGTTGCCATTCAACATGTATTGGGCTTCCCTGCGGCGCATCGATCGGTGGTTCGGGCACCGTAAATAAATTGTTCAAGAACTCCGCCAACATAAAGTATCGATGGTAAAGTAGGCGCGGCCATTGAGCCTTGGGGTTAGGCAATCGCATGCGACGCTCTGGCTGGTCGGCAGCAACTAAAGTGCAATCCATCAAATGGCTTGGACCAGGATTAGGTGCGAAGAAAAAATAACCATGGTTTAGGTACGCAAATTCCACGTACGGACTTAACCATCTGCGCACCGGATCAATCGCTGCCGACGGCCTACCATCGCTACTGCGAGTAAAAAAACGAATGGGCTCAGCAATTATTGCCGCCAAATGAATCGCGATCAGAATGCTGATTATCGAGCGCCACGGAGCCTTCGGAACTGCCGCATCGTTTTTGTGAGCTGAGGGCGATTTCGCGACTCGAATACGTTTGGACATCAAGTTTCAACGATAATTTGCTTTGACGCGTGGTGGTAAGGCGACCGAGAAAAATAGATTTTCCAACCTAACGGAAGGCTTGCGCCCTTCCGATCCTTGATTTAGCACAACGGTACCAGCCAGCCAATACGTTTAACTGCCGGTCACGTAACTACAGAATGCTTGATTGCCGTTCATTCAAAAAACGAAAAAGCCCTCTTCCGACCATTTGTCGGAAGAGGGCTTAAACTGTAACCGATAAGCAGGTGTTTCGAAAAGCGGCTGCGCTATCTTGCCGCCAAACGATCTGGGGTGGCTCCGAAATCAAACGATAGTTCAATTTGATCACCACCGAACAATCGAACTTTCTGCTCCTTGACCTCGTCACCCAGCTTTACCTGAATTGTGTAATCGTCCCAAACCTGACCTGCAGAGAGCAGTTTAGTGCGAAAGGTTCGTGTCGCACCAACGGCATTGGTTTCGCTACCCGCCAAAACGACCTTTGAACCTTCTGGGACGTGCAACGTCACAGCAGTCTCGATCGGAGTTTTCTCGTTTGCGAGACTGAATTCAATCGCTTCACGCTGGCCCGCAACCATCGTCACGGTCTTGACGTCAGAAACAATCTTTCCGTTGGCATCTTCCAGCTCAGCTCGTACCTTAAACTGGTATGACTTGCCAGCTACCAAGCCTCGGCTGACAAACTGTCGCACTGAACCAACGCTAGTCGTCGAGTTGTCATTTACAAAGACCTTGGCGGATGCGGGAACAGCCACGGTCAACATTACCGAGTCATCAATCTCGGTAGGTGCCGAAACCAGCGATCCAACTGAATCATAGGATGTCTCGTTTGCAGTACCGTAGTACGTGCTACCAGCCGAACCGTAGGATGTCCCATAACTGGTACCCACGCTGCCATAACTGGTCTCTACAACGCCAGATCCAACGCTTCCGTAGCTGCCGGATACCGCTCCACTGCTGCCACCAGAATACGACCCGCTGTAGTAACTTCCGCCACTACTTCCATAGTTGGCAACGTGATAACCGCCGCACGAACCGTAGTTTGCTACATAGCTTCCGTAACTGCCGTGGCTACCATAACTTCCGTAATAGGCTCGCCTAGCACCGAGGTTGTGGATTTTGTTGCCAATATGCGACAGGAGCCGTCGTACTGGTCCAGTACCATGGCTTCCATAACTACCGTAACTGCCATAGCCAACCGAGTATCCACCGTAGCTGGCGCCGCCGTAAGATCCGTAGCTTGCTCCACCCCACGATCCGCCAGATGATCCCCAACCGGCGTCAACTGCCGTTGGAGCGCTGGCAAGCAATACCGCGCATGCGACTGCAGAAACCTTAGCAAAATTTGCTGATATTCTCATTTCCCTCAATTCTCCTTTAGTCAACTCACAGTTGCGATCACTCTAAGTCCGAGCTACCGCAATTCCGGTGCAATTTCTCTAAACATATCCACGATTTCTGCTTATTCAAGCAGCATAGGCGATTTTTTGCGCACACGCAGACTCGGATATATGGGTTAAGTTTAGGACGTAGATTGGAAATAGAAGCACCCGCAGACGATTTTTGTCAGATTTATTTCAATTTCTTGCTTTTCTTTTTAAGTACATATACGAAGAGGTGCCAAAGGAGAGTGCCAGAGAGCTGTGGCATTGCGCATCGAGCAGTTTGCGCAGCCCCACTGAATCGAAGGGGCTGACAGATCGTCTCTGCCTACCAAGCACACGGCAGGCTGTGCTTCATAAAAGTCTTTTGGGGACCGGGACGGCTTGAGGCGAAGCCCGGGCTGTTAAAAATTTGGTACTTTGCAGGGCTTCGACTTGCGCAACAAATTCGTTCAATCCCAAATCCCACTCGGCATTTCCCATGTTCTCCGCGTTTCAAATGTTGGGACTTTTCTCGTTGAGAGCGAGCAGAGTGTTGTTAAAAAGAAGCTGGCCTAGACTCGCTATCATCTTCTTTTTGGACCAGGTTTCTCCACCGTGATTTTCAACTCGTTAGGGCCGTCCTTGACTTCCAATGTCAAACCTGAAGTGGCCATATTCCCGTACTTTCCATCAACAGCTAATTGCTTACCCGAGGCTAGTTCAGCGTCGCTGAGAGACTCCGGCATAATCGCAATGCGATAACTACCCGGCAACGCGCCCTCATTGGGCTGAGCACCGCCAAGCGTGAAAGAGCCATTGGATTCGATGTTCCCTTGGACCGCCACCAGTTTGCCGTCGACGGTTGCCTCACCAATCACGGTACCGCTAGGTACTGGCGTACCATCGGGATAGAGTACTTTACCTGTTACGGGATAGCGACCCGAATTGCAACCAATTGTCGAGCTTAGCAGCAGGGCAGCACAATAACTAACTATGCGGAAACGAAGTGCAGACATCGGTGTAATCGTCCCAAGAACTGCCACAAGATGATAGAGGAAAGACTTACCGTTTGCTTTTATTCATAACTAGGAATCACTTCGCCATCATTGCGCGCAGCAAATAATCCGGCAACGGTTCCGGGAACCGAAGTTGCCAAACCTCGGACGCTACCATCCGCAAACACAAACTGTACGACTCCGGTATGCCAGCTACCGAACTGAGAATTGATTGTCTGCAGGTTGTTGTTCGCCAGGGGCCAAGATGCTCCTGCACGACGATGGTAGGTGTTGTTTTCACTGGCGCTCAAGATCATCCCATCCTGGCCATAATCGTTCAGCCGGTTAAGTTGAATGTGCTTTTCACCAATCACAATGGTATTGCTCGTGCCGTCCGTAATGTCACCCATACCAATCAACGATGTCATGTGATTTGAATTGACGAGCTGAAAGAACCCGTTGGTCGGAACTGTCGTCGTGTTACCGCTGTTTGCGGCGTAGTCGGATGGCATGCCTGTGACCGTGCTACCTGAAGTAATTGGACTGAGCGACGTCGCACCTCGTCGGCTGGGGCAGTAGAAGGTGGTAATTTGCGACTGCCGCGCCGCAACCATTTCGGGCGCCGTAGCTGTGTGATTATTAAACCCGTCGGTCTTGTTAACGCCTGTAATCGTCGATTGATAGACGTTGTAAAGATTGCCTTGTTCCATGTAAGGCAACAACTTCATCGCCCACGTATGTCGGTTCTGCCCGCCGCCTGACCGCAAGTACGGAAATTTTCGCACCGAGTCATGATGCATATGAATGGCTAAGCCCAATTGCTTGAGATTATTTTGGCACTGCATTCTTCTAGCTGCCTCGCGCGCTGCCTGCACGGCAGGCAAGAGCAAACCAACCAGGACTCCAATGATCGCGATAACGACCAGCAGTTCGACAAGCGTAAATCCAAGATTTAGTGCTCTCGAACGACGCCGCCCCAACTTAAGAAACTCAGCCATTTTTCACTCCTGAGAAGACGTTAGAAAAGGAACTACAGGTTGCTTTTGCGCAACCAAAACAATGCCGGCGCAGAAAACTTATTGGGCAAAGAATCGCGTTCAGTGCGGCCCGGATCATAAGCCGACACCTCTCCGGTGCGCATATCGACTTGGCAAATGGACATGTTGGTCGCTAAATCAGACAACTTATTTGGATCTACGTTTTCAGCAACCAAGACTAGCTTTTCAAATCCATCGCGACTGACCAGCGAAGCCATCACAAATGAATTAGGTCCAGTCGATTGATCAGGGCTTGCATTTACGAAGAACTTTAGCAGATCGGGCGATGTACCTGACGGTAGGTCTACAATAGACGCTCCCGCCACAGCCGCCCACCACGACGATTTTGGTGGATGGGAGCACACAACCGCTTTGTCTGGATACCTTAGGCGATACTCGGAAACTTGCCTAACTAT
>CAZVBC010000102.1:0-19715 GCA_964625155.1 uncultured Pirellulaceae bacterium | reverse complement strand
ACTGCCAATAGCCGATTTCATATCTACAGCTTTCTAATCGCACGATTCTATCGGTAGTTGTACTCCTTGCAAGCCAGTCGGCTGAGCAATTTGTTGGATGTTGGCAAGTGGCTTTACCGAGGCTGATATTACTCGTTTTTCGGACATCGCCTGCGTGGCTTGCCAGAGTGACGGTCGGGCCTACACTAATCCAACTTGCAATCGAACTGGGTTCGGTGGGTGGATGTCTTGGTTGCGATAGCAAATCCTATCCCTTTGTCACAGCTAACAATTAGCGTTCGCGGAAACGGGAGAGGGAGGTTCGCACCGAGCCGCCGCTCAATTGACTCAGTGAGAGCTTCGACCTACCGATTCCCAAAACCAAGCTGTAGTAAAGCACTGGCAAAGTGACTCGAGAGTGACAACCAGTGCCGCCCGCCCTTCGAAGCTCAAGCGAAAACGGGAGTTCAGCGTTTGGTCCCGTGTCCGAAGGTTAACGATCAACGGGTTCGCGTGGAGATTGCTGGCCGGTGATTGGAGTTGATCGTCGATAGCGAAATTCATTTTCCCCAACTACGGAGCACCTGCATTCGATGTCCAATTCGCCCATGATGCGGCAATATCAGGATGCAAAACAGGCGTGTGGAGACGCGCTGCTATTCTTTCGCATGGGGGACTTTTATGAACTGTTCTATGAAGATGCGAAGATCGTTGCCCGTGAAATTGGTTTGACTTTGACCAGTCGGGACAAGAATGAGAATCCGATTCCGATGGCTGGATTCCCCCATCATCAATTGGATGGTTATTTAGCTAAGCTGATTCGCAAAGGATTTCGCGTTGCGGTGTGTGAGCAAATGGAAGATCCTCGGGAAGCCAAAGGGATCGTCAAGCGCGAGATTACACGCATTGTTACTCCTGGGACTTTGACTGATGATGCTTTGTTGGATCCGCGCACGAGCAATCTTTTGGCATGCGTGTATTCTCCTCAGCCAGGCAAGTTGGCTGTCGCAGAGGATAAGGATCTAGTAGGCATTGCCTGGTGCGAGTTATCCACTGGTCGGTTTGAAGCTGGAATTTTCCCTCGCCGCAGTTTGATGGACGAATTAGCTAGGCTTGAGCCGAGCGAGATTTTGCTGCGCGACGATGACGGTGTATTGTCGAAAAATGCTTTGGATACTTGGGCGTTGACAACGCGACCGGTGTGGCAGTTTGGCATTGATGAAGCAACACGGCAACTGCGTCAACATTTTGAAGTTCACAGCTTGGACGGAATGGGTTGGGAATTGCCTGCCGATAACCTCGCCCTGAGTAGCGCTGGGGCAATACTGGCATATCTCGAAGAAACCCAGAAATCTTCGCTCGGGCATATTCGGTCTGTCGTACCCTACCGCACCGGCAGAACATTAGAAATCGACGGTGCCACAAGACGCAGTTTGGAGTTAACGCACACAATTCGTTCAGGGCAGCGTGAAGGATCTTTGCTGAGCGTGCTGGATCAAACTGTGACCCCCATGGGTGCGCGGTTGATTGCAGGGTGGTTGGCCGAGCCGTTGGTAGATGGCGGTCAAATCAGTCTTCGACTCGAGGCAGTCGAGGAATTGTTAACTAGTCAAAAACTACGTAACAGTGTGCGTAGTATTTTTTCCGAGGTGTACGACATTCAGCGACTGTTGGGCAGAATCGCAACCGGTCGAGCCAGTCCTCGCGATTTACAACAGGTTGGCGGAACTTTGCGTTTGCTGCCTAAGCTAAAGTTGCTATTGGACGGATGCACCAGTCAGCGACTGCGTCAGTTGAACTCCAATTTAGTGCTTCTGGAAGAATTGCGAGATCGACTGACCCATGCTTTGGCAGAAGATTGCCCTTTGGTTTCGCGAGAGGGAGGCTTCATTCGCGATGGATATCATCCCAGATTGGACGAATTGCGAGAATTAGCTACGGGTGGCAAACAGTGGATAGCCCGTTATCAAGCGGAACAGATTGAACAAACAGGTATTACCAGTTTGCGAGTGGGCTTTACCAAAGTTTTTGGTTACTACTTAGAAGTTACTCACACACATCGCGACCGCATTCCTCCGCATTTTCATCGCAAACAAACGCTCAAGAATGCGGAACGTTACATCACCGATGAACTCAAGCAGTACGAGACCAAAGTCCTATCGGCAGATGAAGAATCGCAAGCACTGGAATATGAGTTGTTTGTTGAGCTGCGCGATGCGGTTGCCGCTAGGCTGGTCCAGCTTCAGCAGATTGCGCAGGTGATTGCTGAGTTGGATGTTTTTGCTGGACTTGCCGAATTAGCCCGCAAACAAAATTATGTTCGACCGGAGATCGTCGCCAACGACGAATTGGAAATCGTGGAAGGGCGGCATCCGGTCTTGGATTTCAACTTGCCTCAAGGGACCTTTGTCCCTAATGATTGTCTGGCTGGAGGTCCTCACGGTAAAGTCTTTTTGATTACCGGCCCGAATATGGCAGGCAAGAGCACCTACATTCGACAGACTGCCTTGTTGACATTGATGGCACAGTTGGGCAGTTTCCTGCCTGCTCGTCGCGCCAAAATTGGCGTTGCGGATCGCATTTTTGCTAGAGTCGGTGCCAGCGACGAACTTGCACGTGGGCAAAGTACGTTTATGGTCGAGATGGTTGAAACAGCTCGCATTCTTAATACAGCAACGTCACGCAGTTTAATCATTCTTGACGAAATCGGCCGAGGCACCAGCACGTACGATGGCTTGAGTCTCGCCTGGGCAATCGTTGAACATATTCACGATGCGATCGGTGCAAGGACGCTCTTTGCTACGCATTACCATGAATTGACGCAGCTTCAAAAATCTCTTCCGCAAGTTCGCAATCTGAATGTGGCAGTGAACGAGTGGGATGAAAAAATTGTATTTCTACATCGAATTGTTCCCGGAGGTGCCGACAAGAGCTACGGCATTCATGTCGCTCGTCTTGCAGGTATTCCGTCGACGATCAATGAACGTGCTAAGGATATTCTGGCTCAATTGGAAATGGATCACGTCAATCGATATGGCGACTCAAAAATCACTCCTCCGCGGCGCAAAGAAAAATCAGCAATTCAATTGACGCTATTCGACTTCGGGGAGCACCCTGTGGTCGAAACGATCCGTTCCTTGGATGTTGGTAGCACAACTCCGGTACAAGCATTGCAAATCCTCGAACAATTACAGCGTGAGGCGCAGCGGAAAAACTAAAGTCGCCCACTGAGCCAGCGTCGCACGCTGCCGTGCGTATTAGCGCCTGGGCGAGTCTGGATTCGATCTTCCATTTGGACCAGTGCAGGCGACAGGTGAATGCAAGTGCAGAGTCGCGGCTTTTAGTTCAAAACTGTGCAATTCTGATCTTTTGATGTAATTCGCAAATCGAACAGGCTGTGAATTGGAACTACACTGGTTGAGTGGATACTGGTCGTGGAGAAATAGCGAACCATTGAATTGGCACGCGATTTGTATTGTGCTCGACAAGTTATCGTAGCAACATGTTTTCGTGTTGCAAAAAGGTTTCGTGTTCATTGTGACGTTTTCCTCGAAGCGTCAGCGGCTTGAAATCCTCATATAAATTGGCTTGTTGTTCGCTTTTACAATTCCGACTATCGACTGCTTCCACGCGCACCCTGCGCATCCCTCCCGAGAGAATTTCCCCCGCCGCAATTGGATTTACTTTGTGTGTTGGCGAGCCACCATGATGATCACCGCAGAACGATTGGTCAGACGACTAGCCGTGATTGGAGTTTGTATTTGTCTCGTTAGCGGCTGTAACGACGCGTCGCCAACAGTACCGATTTCCTTTGAGCCAAATCATGTCTATGCGCTGCGATTGGGTACTTCGGAAGGAGTTGAGCTCTCTCAGGCTGTACAAGATGTTCATTGGGCGCTAGAGCGAGTATTTGGGACATGCGACCAACCAGAACTGCCCCAGACGTGGCGTGAGGATCCCGAAATTGCACGGTTGATTGTTCCCGAGCACTTGCAGTATTCGGCGGGACCGATTGATGGGAATCCGCCCCAACGTGGTTTATTCCGCGCCTTTTGTGCACAGTGTCATGGCGATAGTGGGACCGGTCGAGGCCAATCGGTCTTGTCACAAAATCCTTACCCGCGTGATTTTCGCAAAGGGGTTTTCAAATTTAAAACGACAGAACGCAATGGCAAGCCGAGTCGCGAGGATTTGCGGCAAACTATTCGTGGTGGGCTGGCTGGTACCGGTATGTCCGCGTTCCCGCAACTGAACGATACTCAAGTCGAAGCGCTGATATCGCATGTGATCTTCCTGTCCATTCGAGGTGAGGTTGAAAGGAAGCTCCTAGAAGACGCCGCGTTTGAGTTGGACCTTGAAGCGGGTGAACGATTTATTGCGTCAGAATGGGAAGCCGATCCGCAAAAGAAAGAGAATTTTGATGCCAGTTTAGATTTGGTCAATGAACTGGCCCGTAACATTCTCGACGACTGGTTGTCCACCGAATCGCAGCTTGCTAAGACGGAACTGCCCAGCGAGTTTAGTTTAGTGAAGGTCAAACCAGAGATGCCGGGTAAATGGGAAGAACTGTCTTCAGGAATAACCGAGTCCATCGAGCGCGGAGCCAAGTTATTTGCCTCCCCAGCAGGTGGTTGCACTGGATGCCACGGTCCGGCAGGTCGAGGTGATGGGCGAACAGGTGACTTTGACGACTGGACCAAGGAATGGACAATCAACATCGGCATCGAGCCCGGGAGTTATGAGCAAACAGAGCCCTTCCTCTTGCTTGGGGCACTTCCTCCTCGGCCGATTGCGCCACGCAATTTACGAGATGGTGTATTCCGCAACGGCACCGCCGCCGAAAGGCTTTTTTTAAGAATCAAACATGGGATTCCAGGAACGCCGATGCCGGCCCTGTCCATTGAATCGGATCCAGCAATTGCAGGAATTCACGATTCCGATATTTGGGACTTAGTGAATTTCGTTCGCTGGCTCTCTCATGACATAAACGCCCCGGGCTTGGTACAGCCTGCTCCGTCCGGCACTGGGCACTCAAATTCGGCTCGGTAGTGGACGAGCTGTTCGGTTGCCGAATGTAAGCTTGGGCATGTGGTTCATGTAGTGCCATTTTTCTTCGAGTTTACGAGCTGCAGCAGCGCTCGTGCTTCTTGCAGTAGCAAGTTTCAGCTATATCTTCCAGTTGGCAGAATGCCGCTTTACAAAGTCGAGTTTCATAGCCTCAATTCGTTGATTTCAGTGGCGTTTTCGATAGATTAAAGGACTTTTGGCGGCCAGTTAACCGGAATGCGCTGGTGTCGTGAATTCCCTGTTTTTGCTGTGAAGTCGGAAGTAGCGTTATCTAACTAGTGAGTTCATTATTGTGCGAGAAACGTTGATGCGAGTTTCAGTTGTCGGTTGGCAGATTGTGTTGCTTGTTGCATTTTGCCTTATGTCGGCCAGTCTCGCGCAAGATAAGTTTCCGGACGTTTTTAATACTCAGGCAGCGGGCGAACATCCACCTTCACCAGAGGAGATGTTGCGTTTGATCGAATTGCCTGAGGGATTTAATGCAACTCTTTATGCTGCTGAGCCGGATGTGCGTCAACCGATTGCTATGGATTTTGACGACCGGGGCAGATTATGGGTGGCTGAGAATTACTCATACAGTGGCGGCCCGTACGAGACCAAATTGCGAGACCGCGTCATTGTGCTGGAGGATAAAAACGGTGACGGAAGACATGACAAACGGACCGTCTTTTGGGATCAGGGATTCATGCTGACGAGTGTTACTTGGGGATTTGGGGGTGTCTGGGTCCTGAACGATGGTGAGCTGTTATTTATTCCTGACCGCAATGGAGATGATATCCCCGACTCGGCTCCTGAAGTCAAGTTAGATGGATTCAGCAAGGAATGTGGGCACAATTTTGTCAGCGGATTGACTTGGGGGCCAAACGGATGGCTGTATGCTCGGCATGGTATCGTTGATACTTCGTATCCTGCGGCTCCCGGTACTCCTAAGGAAGATCGAGTGCGCATGAACTGTGGCATTTGGCGATACCATCCGATCAGCCACGAAGTGGAAATTGTGTGTCAGGGGACAACGAATCCCTGGGGGCTGGATTACAACGAGGCGGGACAGTTCTTCATGACCAATAATGTCCAGGGCCACTTATGGCACGTGATTCCTGGCGCTCATTTTAAACGTATGTATGGTCAAGATTTTAACCCTCACCTGTACGAACTGATGGATATGTCGGCGGACCATTATCACTGGGATACAAAAGGAAGATGGTCCGAAAGTCGCGATGGGAAAGCCAATGACCTGGGAGGAGGCCATTCTCACGTGGGTGGTTTGATCTACCAAGGAACGAATTTCCCCAGCACATATCGTGGCAAGATTTTTATGTGTAATACACATGGTCGTCGCATCAATGTAAACCGGCTTGAGCGGCATGGCAGCGGATATGTGGGGCGGCGTGAACCTGATTTTATGCTGGTTAAGACGCCTTGGTTTCGAGGTGTCGATTTGAAGATGGGGCCCGATGGTTCGATTTATGTGGCGGATTGGTCGGATAACGGGGAATGCCACGATCACGATGGCGTCCATCGAACCAGCGGGCGTATTTATCGGATCAGTTATCGCGAGCCGGCGCTCCGTGAACCAAATAAATTACTTACTCAGTTGTCGAGCGATGAGCTGCTGTCGTTGACGCACAGTCGCAATGCATTCGAATCGCGTCGTGCAAGCCGCATTCTACAGGAACGCCAGCTAACTCCGAGTCGGCTCAATTTGACCAAAATTGCTGGCTCGGAAACGGTATCAAAACTGTTACTGATCGAAGCGTTGGGGCTGACCACCTCGCAACTATTGAAAACTGCACTTACACAGCAAGACGCTGACTACGTCGAGCAAACAGTTTATTTGGCAACATCAACGCTTGCCAGGCGCAAGAGTTTGTTGAACAGCTTGATACAGTTGGCTCGTTCGGCACCGCCTCCCAACGTCTTGCTAGCTTTGATATCGGGATTACAACGATATGAACCGGAG
Source organism: uncultured Pirellulaceae bacterium (assembly GCA_964625155.1). Taxonomy (GTDB): domain Bacteria; phylum Planctomycetota; class Planctomycetia; order Pirellulales; family Pirellulaceae; genus Aureliella. The sequence goes on along the minus strand of CAZVBC010000102.1, from coordinate 12,709 downwards.
CAGCGTCTGTCATTGATGGAAGCGATATTTGAGACTGCCGAGAATTGCCAACGCATTGCTGAGGACGAGAACCTAACGCTGATGGCATGGTATGGTGTCGAAGGAATTGTCAAAGAGGTCAAGCATGTGCAGATGTTAGCCCCAGTAAAAAAGTTGCAACAGTTTGCGGTTCGGCGAATTGCCAGCGAATGGGATAATGCCCCGCAAGTCGCAAGCGAGTTGCTTAAGCACATTGCGGTAATTTCCACGGCGGACGACGTGCGAGCCGTAGCGATGATCCACAGTGCGCGCGCTGGACTTGCAGGTCGTGCGAAGGTAGTGGCTCCTGTTGACTGGCAGACCATTGAAGCTGAGCTGAGAAAATCGAAATCGGTCGTACTGCGCCAAGAAGTGGATGCGCTGGCTGCGCTGTTTGGCGACGGGACAGCACTTACCGAGCTGCGTTTGTTAGCCAAAGATGCGGGAGCAGATACAGTTAGCCGCGAAGCAGCTATCAAGACGTTGGCACAGGCTCGTGATCACGAATCAGCGACTATTCTTTTCGGTTTATTAAATGATCGCGCCGTAGCTGACGTCGCCATAGCGGCATTGGCGATACTGGATCATCCTGACACGGCCGAGCAATTACTGAAACGCTTGCCGAATTTCAAAGATGGCAATCGAGAATTGGCGATCGATGCGCTTACCGGCCGCTTGGCGTCTGCACAGAAGTTGATTGAGGCAATCGAACAGGAACGGGTGAGTGCACGGGAATTATCAGCCATCCAGGTGAGGCAATTGCTTGCGTTTGGTGATCAACGAATTCGGGCTATGATCGAACAGCGGTGGGGCATCGTTCAAGATTCCTCGCAAGCTAAATTGGCGGCGTTAGCCCATTGGCGAACTGAGCTGTCGCCCACAACTCTGGCTTCGGCGTCCCTAGAAAAGGGAGCAGTACTATTCAAAAAATCATGTGCCAATTGCCATAAGTTGTTTGGTGAAGGGCAGACCATTGGCCCCGACCTAACCGGTTCGAATCGTGGCAATTTGGAATTTGTTCTTGGTAATACGATCGATCCAAGTTCCGTAGTCCCCAAGCAGTTCACGACTTCAGTGATCGGATTGCGCGACGGTCGCGTGATAACGGGCGTTATCGTGAGTGAAACTGCACAAGGAATCGTCGTACAGACTGATAAAGAACAATTGTCGATTGCGCAGATGGACATTGAACAATCGCGAAATACTGGCAAGTCTCTGATGCCGGATGGTCTACTGGATAATCTCACACCGAGCGAAGTGCGAGATCTGGTGGCATTCATCATGCAGCGCCAATGACCGCAAGATGGAGCGCGCGATGCAGCCAAATCGCTGAATTAGCAGTCAATTAGAGGTTGTGGGTCAGTCGACATCGTCGAGCGAATGGGGTGTTTTACCACCAAAAAACTTGGTGATGTCGAGGCCATCGCGTTGTTCTTCTTCCATCAGTTTGATGCGAGCTTCCAACCGCTCCATCCGTCGCATTAATTGTGGAACCAAGGTAGGCAGCGGATCGAGGATTTCCAATTTGGGAACCTCGGGATAACCGAGGTGACGTTGCATCGCGGCGAACAAGAACAATGGATCCTTCTGGTGGTTGGCTGCGGCAATTTTCCCTTCTTGAACACCAAAGAGAACCGGAGCGTCGGATGCGGATTCTCCGCGACGAGCTCGATAATCGTGATAAGATTGACTGCGAACATGGATCATGTCTGCAATATCCACCAATCCTAATTGCCGACGCAGTATGAGAATCCAATCAGCCCATGCTCGGTCGTAAAAGTCGTCCTGCGACATGGCTAGCAACCCGCGATCATAATTCAGCCGGTTGCGAGAAATGGCTTCAAATTGATAAAAAAACAGACCTTGACGATTGGGTTGAGCGGCACGATATGCGGCTTCAGCTTGTAAAATACGTAAGGCCGTGCGGTAGTCGAATTTGCCACGGTCATTTTCTGCTTCGAAGACGAGATAGGTCTGATACGGGGCGAAGTAGTGGCTCAATAGCTTCATTCCGGGATTCATCTGACCACTGTGTTTTAATTCCGTCAGCAGGAGATCCACGGCCATCGGTAATCGTGTACTGGCGAGCAACTCATGCCGTGCCTGCGCTAGTAATTCTTGTAGTGGAATATTCAGCCGCAAGCGTTCCAGCAACATGCCAAAGAAGTAGGCTTGTTCGACATATTCTTCCTTGGATAGCACAAACAACTCCCAGATGGATTCTCAGTCAAGATGCTGCTTCAAGAACCGGATGGCTGCCGATCGTGGACGAGGATGAATGAAGGTTGAAAAATGTCCGTGGCATTCGATCATCACGTGCTCGCTTGGGACGCCGTTATCCTGAAGCTTATCAAACAATGTCAAACTACTCTGCTTGGGCACCAGTAGATCATTGGCGCCATGGAACAGAAATATAGGACAATCATCATTGGAAACAAACTCTATCGGTGATGCGCGACGATAGGCTTCTGGGTTTTCGGCTCGCGTCCCGCCCAGCACATGTGCCAGCCAGCGGCTATGTTGAGGAATGAACGAAAACTCGCAAGGAGTTCCACCGCACACCGCCGCAAATAATTTGGGTGTGCCGGGTTGATGATCGGTCGCGAGCAGGGCAGCCAATTGGCCACCGGCGGAGTAACCGTATACAGCCAACTGGCCCGCTCTTACGCGCCACTTGCTGTGATTATCATGCAACCAACGGAGCGCACAACGGCAGTCTTCAAGTTGCGCGGGGAATGGAAACTGGGGTGCCAGCCTGTAATTTACCGAGGCGACTACAAAACCGGCTTGAGCCACTTGCCTAGCATGATCTCGCAAGTTCCATTTGTCGCCAAATGTCCAGCCACCGCCATGGATCATCAGCACGGCTGGGTAATGCAATTCGTCTGCGGGGCGATAAACGTCTGCTGTTAACACGATTCCGCCGATATCCTTGTACGTCTGGTCGCGGAAAACTCGATAGGGTCGATTGATTTCGTCGACGGGCTGGGCGCCGATGACCGCTGTGGGTGAGAATTGCGACAGAATGGCCAACCAAAGCCATGTATTTCTGATAGATCCGAAAATCCTTATGGAAAAACTCGACATTTCCTGACTTCCGTCGTGAGGACCCTTCCCACCCAGTACCGCGTGTGGGTATTTTCTAAGTTGATGTTGGCGTACTCTCCCAACTACTCGCGCACACATAACGCTGTCTGACGGTGGGTACGATCGCGCTGGTCCGAGCAATCTGGGTTAGGTGTACCATAAACTGCCGGTGTGCGATAGCATCAGGCCGGCGGTGAGTTAAACAGCAATTTATTGAGGTTTCTTTAGAGATTAAACATATGGCGAAGCAGTACAGCACGATACGGGCTGCGGTTGATGCCATTCGGCGCGGAGAGGTCGTCATTGTCGTCGACGCAGAAGACCGAGAGAACGAAGGGGATTTTATTTGCGCCGCGCAGCTCGTTACGACCGAGACAATCAACTTTATGTTGCGGGGGAGAGGGCAATTATGTGCGCCACTTTTACCTGCGGCCTGCAATCGACTGGAGTTGCGTCCGTTAGTTGATCAAAATACAGCACCCTTGCAAACAGCATTCCTGACACCGGTGGATCATGCTGGTTCGAAGACTGGTATAACCGCTGCTGAACGCGCTGAGACGATTCGACGTTTGGCGAGCGATACGAGTTTGGCCGAGGACTTTGTTCGTCCCGGACACGTATTTCCGTTGCTGGCCATGGAAGGTGGAGTATTGCGTCGAGCAGGCCATACTGAAGCGGCAGTGGACCTGGCTCGTATGGCTGGCCTGGCACCGGCAGGTGTGCTGACGGAAATCCTCGACGAGACTGGCGATCGCGCGACACGCGATGAGTTGATGCGATTGGCTGAAGTACATCAGCTTGAAATCATCTCGATCGAACAACTCATAGCTCATCGACGCGTCAATGAAAAATTGGTGTCGCGAGTCGCTCAAGCTAAATTGCCTACGCGCATGGGGGACTTCGAGATCGCTGTATATCAGGTGCAATTTGAAAACCAAGAACCGATTGCGATCTTCAAAGGTGATTTGTCGGATCCACGTTCGCCTGCGCCGCTAGTGCGTATGCACAGCAGTTGTTTTACTGGAGACTTGTTGCAATCATTGCGCTGTGACTGTGGCGACCAATTGCAGATGGCTCTTGAGATGATCGCTCAAGAAGGTCGCGGTGCGCTGGTTTATTTGCCACAGGAGGGACGAGGCATCGGGTTGGCACAGAAAATTCGCGCCTACGCGTTACAAGAACAAGGACTTGATACCGTCGAAGCGAATCATGCGTTGGGCTTCAAGGCGGATATGCGCGATTATGGAATTGGCATACAGATTCTAAAAGACTTGGGGTTATCTGAAATTCGGCTGTTGACCAACAATCCCAAGAAAACTGAAGCGTTTAATTTGCGAGGTTTTGACCTGCGTGTGGTGGACCAGGTTCCACTGGTATCTTCAGCGAATCCGCACAACGCCGCTTACTTGGCGACAAAGCGCGAAAAACTCGGGCACCAAATTCCCGATCAAGCTACCAGCATCCAGAAAACTCCAGCCGGATAATCTGCCGAAATTCTTCGATGGATTACCTACTTCCGCTATAAGCCTCCGGGTCCACTTTTGCCGTTTTTGCGGAGCTTTTGGCGGCGAAAGACCGCACTGTTCAGCGAAGATGTTCGGGTGTTGTAAATTGCAGTCAGCTCTACCCACTTTATAATCAGTAAAACAATTCCAAAGGGACTCGTTCAGTTTGGTAACTATGCAGTGGATCGCATTCGATCTAAAGCCAACTGAAGGTGGCGAACGAATTAACCTGCTGTTCCCAACTTGTCCTTTGCATCGAATCGAGGCATTAAAAACTTAACTGAATAACTCTGAGGGTGTGATCATGAGTGCGCGGGTTGTGTCGCTGGTAGGACCAACCAATAATGTTCTTTCGCGGCCAAGTACGAGCCGACAGAATCAGGTTGGCCGTACAACCGTCGATGTGCTTGTAACCGGCGCCAGCGGATTTATCGGACGGCATGTCGTCCAGCGGTTGCTTGACGAGAATCTGCGAGTCGGATTGCTTGTGCGGCGTCCAGGTGCGGTTGAAGATTTGCGTCAACAAGGCGCCAAAGTCGTTGACGTCAACTTACTCGAACCACAGTCGTTGAATGGCGTGGTTCAGGGATGTCGCACTGTAATTCATCTTGCCGCAATGACGTCAGCATTAACCAAGCGTGAGTTATTTGCGGTCAATGCCGACGGTACACGGCGATTGGCTGAAGCATGCAAAAACCAGCCCCGCCCTCCTCATTTTATCTATGTGTCTAGTGTGGCCGCGTCTGGCCCGACAGCAGTCGGTCGAATCCGGCAAGAGCATGATTATCCAGAGCCGGTTTCCAACTATGGACGCAGCAAGTTGGCCGGTGAGCTGGCGGCAGCAGCGGTTGCCGATTGTGTGCCGACGACAATCGTTCGACCGGGTATCGTTTTCGGGCCCGGTAACCGCGAGATGTTGCCAATGTTTAAAGCCATCAAGTATCTGGCGATTCACCCGGTTGTGGGCTGGAAAAGTCCACCACTGTCGATCTCCTATATTGACGATACCGTTGACACGATATTACAAGCGGCCGAATTCGGAACCCGATTGCCAAGCACGGCGATGTCACCCATGGAGCGATTGACCAGCGGACAGGGCGTCTATTTTGCATGCGCTCCTGAATACCCCGATTACGCTGAACTGGGAAAAATCATTCGCGGTCATCTGCATCGAAGTTGGGCGCCAGTAATTCCTTTATTAGGGCCAACTCCTTGGATTGCCGCTGGTGTTAATCAGTGCATTGCGTATTGTCGCCGCCGACCGGACGCATTTAACGTCGACAAGATTCGTGAAGCGGTCGCTACGTCGTGGGCGTGTTCCTGCGAGCGTATCGAAGCCGAATTCGGTATTCAACCTGCGCGCTCTATATCTCAAGCGCTTGGGTACACGGTCGGATGGTACCAACAACAGGGTTGGTTGTAGAAACCACACCGTCTGTTGGCTGAACATTTGCTCGCTGAGCTGATTAAAATCGGTCTGCAGAATCTGCGGCAAGCCTCTATTCTTTTCGGTGGTGGCTGGCAGCCACGACCTCGGACAGTAAACTCAGTGAAAATTGGATTGTTTTCGCGGAACGCGATCTTCACAGATGCTTGTTGCACAGATCTAGCTGTAAACCATTGGCGATTGTCGGCAAGTGGCGAGAATTTTCCAGTAATTTGATTCGGCCGTTGGCTGAGAGTGTCAAGCATCGCTGAGCTTCTTTCACGGATATTGATCCCATGTACATGAATCTCCATCTCGTTTGGAAAATCGCTGGTCAATTTTTGTGGTCAACAATCTTAATAAGCATGCTGGTTAGCGGAGTTGCTTTGGCTCAGCCGGGTGCGGTCAAGCCACTGGTGCGCGTCGTCGACCTCGACGTAGGCGAGACACAAACTGTTGTACTATGTGATGGCTCGTCGGTGCGAGTTAAGTTGGTAGAGTTGAATGAAACGCGTGACGATGTTTGTTTTGCGGTGCGGCGTGCTGAAGTGTTGGTCGAAGTTGATGGCCAAACGACCTCACTAGTTTCTGGAAACTACAATTTGCCGCGACTTGTTGGCAACGTGAAAATCGACTGTTCAATTACTCAGGGGAATAATTCCAACGGAGATGTCAAGTTTTGGGGATTGGACAAAGATGCACGCTTGCGATTGTGGCCAGCCAATTCGCCATTGATCAACCCTGGTACTTTTGTATATCCAGTCAAACAAAAATGGTTTGCCACGAATACACAAATGGCAAACGAACCAGTCTTTGTTGACGGCGGCGAGCGCCCGGGCAAACGCTCGATTTATTATCATAGTGGTTTAGATATTGGAGGCTCGGAAGGGCTGGTCGAGATCGTTGCGGCTACCGAAGGCTTAGTGGTTTCTGTGGCCGGCCAAGTACTCGAAGGTCACAAATTGGATACGCCGGTCGCACCGAGGTATGACGTTGTCTACCTGCTCGACTCACGTGGTTGGTACTATCGGTACAGTCACATGAAGTCGATTGATGCGCAAGTTGTCTTGGGGCGAGTGCTGAAACAAGGGGATCGTATCGGCATACTCGGCAAGGAAGGGGGCAGCGGAGGTTGGACACACCTGCATTTTGAAATCAAAGCTCGCCAACCTTCAGGAAAATGGGGCACGGAAGAAGGATACGCGTACTTGTGGGAAGCTTACACCAATCAATATCGTCCGCCGGTAGTTGCTGTTGCTCGTCCACATCATCTGATTTGGTCGGGTCAATCGGTAACCTTAGACGGTTCCAAGTCTTGGCAGAGATCGGCTGTGCAGCTTGACTATCAGTGGCAGTTTACAGACGGCACAACGGCTTCCCAGGCGAAGGTAACTCGAACATATCCCAAGCCTGGCAAATACAGCGAAATACTTCGAGTAACGGATCGTAACGGGAATACTGCCTTCGATTTTGCTCACGTGTACGTCTACGATCGCCAGAATCAGGATCGTCGAGTACCGTCCATTCATGCAAATTATTTTCCTACCCAACAATTAATTCCGGGAGATGCGATCACCTTCAAAGTACGGACGTTTGGAACCACACATGGTAAGGAGATTTGGGATTTTGGTGATGGCTCGCCCGTGCGTGAAGTTCAGTCAGACGGTAACGTTGTGGCGCTGGCTCTTAATGGATACGCAGAGGTCAAACATGCTTACAACAAGCCAGGTGACTACATCGCGAAAGTGCAGCGGACGGATCAATTCGGCGTTACCGCCATCACTCATCTGCACGTGCGAGTGGATGAGCAACCCGATAAGAGTCAAGTTAGGACAGGCAATGAAGCCGGCTCTGGCAAAGATCCATGGAGTATTATTGGTCCGCATTTTTCACCACCAGCTAATTGGCAAGGTCAATTCGGAGAATATCGCTCGCCATTAAAATTCGACGACGGGACCACTGTAACGACCGCCGACGAGTGGAGTAAGCGTCGCCAAGAGATACTTGAGTACTGGGAGGGAAAGCTAGGAAAATGGCCAGATTTGATCACAGAACCTAAAGTTGAAGTACTGGAATCGGTGCGCCGCGAGAATTTTCAGCAACTCAAGATTCGATTCTTGTGGACTCAGCAAGAGTACACCACAGGTTACCTATTAATACCAGATGGCGAGGGACGGCGACCTGCGGTCGTCACCGTATATTATGAACCGGAAACTGCGATTGGACTTAAAACGCCCAATCGCGACTTCGCTCTGCAGTTAGCTCGTCGAGGATTCGTAGCGTTGTCGATAGGCACGACGGATGCAACGAAAGAGCAAACATTTTCGCTCTACCACCCAAGCTTGTCGGCAGCTACGATCGAACCGTTATCCATGTTGGGTTATGCAGCGGCCAATGCGTGGTATGTACTGGCGTCTCGCCCCGAAGTCGACTCGCAACGAATTGGGATCGTCGGGCATTCGTTCGGTGGTAAATGGGCAATGTTCGCCTCCTGTTTATTCGATAGATTTGCTTGCGCAGCGTGGTCCGATCCAGGCATTGTCTTTGATGATCAGCGATCAAATATCAATTATTGGGAGCCTTGGTACTTGGGTTACCATCCGAAACCTTGGCGCCAGCGAGGATTGATTACACCCACGAATCCAGCCCGAGGCGCTTATCCTAAACTGCGAGCAGAAGGCCGAGATCTGCACGAATTGCATGTGCTGATGGCCCCCAGGCCGTTTCTTGTTTCGGGTGGCGCAGAAGACCCTGTCCAGCGCTGGATACCGCTAAATCACTCGATCCAAGTCAATCAGCTCCTCGGACATTCAAATCGAGTTGCCATGACAAATCGACCTGAGCATGCTCCCAATGATGAGTCGAATGGACAGATTTATGCTTTTTTTGAACACTTCCTTCATCAAAGATGAACAATGTGAATGCAGAGTACCTGCAATTGGCCGCTCGCTAAGAAATCACGTCAAGATTAGAATCGGTTTTGTGTTGGCTATGGAACAATATTCTTTTCGTTTTCTTAATATCCTTTTCAAAGGGGAACAAGATGTCGAATCCCGGCCGTCGATCTAGGTTTGGTTTTACATTGGTGGAACTGTTAGTGGTGATTGCCATTATCGGTGTTTTGGTTGGTCTGTTGCTGCCTGCGGTACAGCAAGCTCGCGAAGCAGCTCGCCGCATGTCGTGTAGCAACAATCTCAAACAAATTGGATTGGCATTTCATAACTATGCCGATGCAAATAAAGTGTTTGCTTCCGGATATATCGCCAAGATTCCGCAGAACATCACTTCATCAGAGCGAAGTTTGTGGAGTTGGGGAGCTTTTATTCTGCCGTATATCGAGCAAGGCAACTTGTACAACTATTTGCAGCCCGGGCCGACATTATTGGAAACTCATGCGGGCACTCCTGCAGGCCTTCAGGCCCTGCAGACTCCGATCGCCACCTACCGCTGTCCCAGCGACAATGGTCCAGCACTCAATAATTTTGACGACCGTACATCGGACAACCCAACGGCCACGACCAATGAATACAACCGGCATGTAACGTCGAATGGTACTAACCGCATTCCCATCGCATTGTCGAACTACGTGATGGTTGGTAATCCTTCGGATAGCACGACTCCGATCGCCTTTTCCGCTCAATATGGACCACCGAAGGGTGTTGGATTTCAGAATTCGAAAGTCGGTTTTGGAGACATTCCGGATGGAACCAGCAACACTTTGTTAGTAGGCGAGCGAGCTTGGCGCTTTGCCGATTTGACAGTCGGTGCGGCCAACGCGCTGGGGTTCAGTGCAGCGACATGCAATCCGTCGGGAAGTTGGAATGTCAAATCGGGTGGCTTGGCAGCAATCGGAATCGGTTACGATGGTATCAATTGGCGAGCGAACAATCGCGTTCACCAGACTCGCGGATTCCATAGCAATCACGTTGGAGGTGTACAGTTCGTATTCTGTGATGGGTCCGTCCACTTTATCAGCCAAAACATTGACTACGTAAAGGGCACGGTTACGGCTCCTCCCTATTGGACCACCACGTTTGCAAAGTTGATTTGCCGCGACGACGGCCTGCCAGTAGGCGAGTGGCAATAGCACCAATCTTATTGGCGATCAACCTGCCGCTCTGCTGGATAAGATGTGACATCAATGCAGTTTCCGGAATCATCCAAATCCTGTTACATGACAGGCTAACAGCGGCAGGTTCAATGTAACTCCGCAATAACCAGGTGCACGAGCCAAGTTTAACGAATATCGAGAACCGGAGGCTAACGCCTTCCGGCTGATGATATGTGTCTCGCAATCCTCTTGAAAGTTGTAATCAGCGTGAATCAGAAAAGTTTAGTTAGTTGCCTCGTTTTGTGGTTGGCCTGGTTTGTTGGCTGCGGCAGTGACTTGCCGCCGTTGGGTAATGTGTCGGGCAAAGTAACTATGGATGGAGAGCCATTGGCAGGAGTGATCATTAATTTCAAGCCCGAAGATGGCAGAATGGCAACCGGTACCACTGACAAAGATGGTCGTTACACTTTGGAATACGTTTACGGGGCAGAAGGAACTAAAGTAGGCAAGTCCACGGTGATGTTTGAGTGGCCTTTAGGCAAAGGTGGCAAGCCAATCCCTAAACGCTACACCGGGCTCGATTCGGAACTCAAAGTAGAAGTTGCTGATGGAAGAAACGAATTCAATTTTGATCTCGAATCCAAGCCCTCAGCACCTAAGAAATAGTCTTGTCGGTCCTAGTCTTCCAACAGCGGTTTCAATTGGCTCTTGAGACATTTGATGCGAGAATTTCTCTGTCGCATGTCCTAAAGCATTTTCTCAAAAGCGTGAGTGGGACGAAAAAGACCTGCGCTGCGATCATTTGCAATCTGATCGAAGCGCAGGTTTGGCATTTTCCGTTAGCACCCGGTTTCCATTGACTTCGCGGGTAGAACCTAAAGCGAACGCATCCCAGTCAATCGAAAGTAGGCTGTCCAATTAAGATCTACATGATCGTAGATCTAGGTGTTGTTGCGTCGTGGAGAAGCCAAGTCAGGCGCGAGAGCATTCTGCGGCGCAATCGGTCGCAACGCTAAGTCGATTCCTGTAATCAATTCTCCTTTAGTGATCGCAACTGTGCGCTCGGCAACCAGCCGTGGATTTGTGGGTGCCGTGTTTTCAACAACGACTCGGATTCGGAATTGTCCGAGCCCAGGATCGTGGAAAGCGTATCGTCCGTCGCGGAGTGTGCGCACAGTTGCCAAGACGTTTCCGTCAACATCCAGCAATTGTACTTGGGCTCCGAAGACTGTTGTCTCGCGTCCATCGAGTCGACCGTTGGCGTTTAGGTCGACGAATACACGACCTTCAACGGCAGTCCGGAAAAAGAACACGTTGGATTGTAAATTGTGCGTGGTTGTATTGCGGCGTATCACGTCGGCTAAGGTCGTGTGTTGTACTGTAGCCAACACGGGACCGGACAAATCACGCTGATAAAAAAATCGATCACCGTCGCGCAACCGAGAGAATTGGTCGGCCAGAATTCTGCGCAGTGTAGGGCCGACTGCGGCACCTGGGACCTTGTCCTCGGCTAATCCGCCAACCCACAGATCGATGTTATTGACATCTCCATACGCAGCTCGCAAGGCATTTTGCAACTCCACATCGCGCGTGATTTCGGTGAAATTGCGGACAGGTCGCAGGCCAATGGCTTGGCGGGTCGCATTATAGTCCGCCAGTCCATGGTCGCGCCCGCGCTGAATATTCAGCGCGGCTAGATCTAGACCACCAGATCCCGGCGGGCCAAACAAAAAGTTTCTCACATCATCGATAACCCGCGTATCGGTTCGCTCGGCAACGTCGGACGCAAGGTACTTGAGAATGGTATCAATTCCATTCTCCTTGATTATTGAAGGATCGAAGAATGCATCGCGAAGTGCAATTGGATCCCTCACAGGCTCACCACGATTATTTAGAAATTCGACATCCTCTCCCAACATACTGTGGCCGAGCCGATAGGCTGCGGTGGCAAACTCATTGGCAATCGTAGGATTGACGCGAGGGTTGTAACCGCGGTAGGGAGCAATGGCGTCCTGGCCCAATAGTGCAGGCAGGAACTCGTTGTAAGTGATGGCTTGTAACTGACCGATGACATGCCGTCGAGCTTCTTGAAAGAGCTGTTCATCGTTCCAGTCGGGATGATTGTTGGCCAATCGCTCAGCCACTCGGTTGTGCTCGCGCAAGAACAGAGTGTGTAGCGAAATCAATTCCGGATTCTCGTTGACGCGAATGTCTCCGGCTAAGAACATGCCGTCACTATCGACTGGCAGTAGATTACCCTCACTGGTTCGCAGGCGACCGCCTGAGAATGACCTTAACGAATCCGCCGTAGCTTGGTCCGATCCGTAAATCATGGAGCCATCAATGAACGCTGAGATCGAGTTGATTTGCTGGCGTACGTTCGAAATTCCAGTCGAAGGATCGTATTGTGAACGAGTCAAATCCATCGTTTTGGTTCCTGTTCGAGCCGGATCGAAGTACTGGTCTCCGATCGGTATCGCGATAGGAAACGATTCCGCAGGGTCAGCAGAATTGGTCAATGTAATATCGTGGTCAAGGAACTGGCCCCAAGCATAGATAAAGGCAGACAAACTTCGTTCATACAAAATACCTTCTGCCGGTGATGCGCGGACCAGATTCCTG
>CAZVBC010000101.1:0-19792 GCA_964625155.1 uncultured Pirellulaceae bacterium | reverse complement strand
AACTGCAAGATTTTCTGCCCAGTTTCTCGGTCGAGAGTTCCGGTCGGCTCGTCGGCTAGCAGCAATTGTGGCTCACCCACAAGCGCGCGAGCGATAGCGGCCCGTTGCATTTCGCCACCAGAGAGTTCGCGAGGCTTGTGATGAAGACGGTGCCCCAAGCCTGCTCTTTCAAGCAGCCCAGCCGCTCGATCGTGCATCTCTTTGCGATGGCGCATGAAATGTAACAAGCCATACCGAATCATCAGAGGCAGCATTACATTCTGTAACGTCGTGACCTCAGGAAGCAAATGGTAGAATTGGAAGATCATTCCCAAATTCTTGTTACGAAATTCGTCGCGTGCGCGCCGCGAAAGGTTATCAATCCGCTGACCAGCAAACACGATTTCGCCGGCATCGGGAGCATCGAGGGTGCCCAGCAAATGAAGTAGCGTCGTCTTGCCAGAGCCACTTTGACCAAGAATGGCTGTGATCTGACCACGCGGTGCTTCGAAATCACAACCTTTCAAGACGCTGACTTCGTGTTTTCCCCGACGGTAAGTCTTGTAAATCTGCTGAGCGCCCAAAATGGAATCGACTGCGTTGGCTAAAGGCACTTGCCCAGCGATCGCAGGTTGTTCATGAACCAGTTCGTCATTGACAGCATTCGAGTTACCTTCACTGGAGACGTCAGCGGATACGATTCTTCGGCGCGGGGCAGTGCGCGCAACGGAGTTTTGAGCAATGCTACTCATAACGAAGTGCCTCCACTGGATGCATTCTGGCGGCGCGCATCGCAGGGAGCACGCTGGCCAATACGGCAATTAAAATGGCGCCCACGATAACCCACACAACTGTGTTGGGTTCAACGATGGCGGGGATCGACTCGAAATAGTAAACCGTTGGATCGAAGACTTCTTGACCAGTGATCAACTCAAGACAATCAGCGATTTGGTTGATGTAGGCTACAAATAGCAAGCCCGCGACGCCTCCTGCCCCTGCGCCAACCGCACCCAAGAGTAATCCATAACCTAGAAAGATCACGGCGACACCTTGGCCAGGAGCACCCAGCGATTTCAGGATACCGATGTCTTTAGTTTTTTCGACGACGATCATGAAGAACGTCGCCAAAATGCCAAATCCGGCCACGGCGATTATCAAAAACAACAGGATGTTGAGAATCAAAGTTTCCATATGTACAGCCGCTAATAATGCTCCCTGCAAATCCCGCCAAGTATTTACCTGCACCATCATTTCCATGGGAAACACCGCGCGCAGGGCATCTCGGGCTGCATTAAGGTCCGCGCCTTCTTTAAGACGCAACTGGATTGAACTGACCGCCTTAGTCTTGCTCGTCGGATCAATCATGCCCAAGCTGGATTGCAGCTTTTCGAGTGGTACGAAAGCAAATGTGGCGTCATATTCGCTCATCTTGCTTTCGTAAAAATCAACAACAGTAAACTGTTCATTAATGGCTCGGGGGTGAGTACCGCTGCTGGCAAATGTGACCGTGACATCGTCTCCAGGTTGCACGTAATAAAAGTCATTAACTTGACCATCTGTATCGCGATAACGTGTCGCACCAATGCTGATACCGAGCACTATTCCGTCATGCTGTTCTTTGGCGGCATCAAAGGGGACTGCTGATTCTTCACTTGCGGTTGCAATCGAATTGAAGCTGGGAGTTGGCAAAGAAGTATCAGACTGTGACGTTTGGACAGTTGACGTTTGCAGTGGCGAGGTCGTTTCGGAACCTGGAAACTTTGGTAAGGCCGGATGAGGTTGGTTGGACTCAGGTTCCGTACCGGCAGTCGATGAATTTGCACCCAGTACTTGCACTCCGTCCATCTGTTTCTTCAGTTGTTCGCTGCGCTGACGTTCAATTTCAAATTGCTGTTTCAGCTCTAACATGTGCGCATTGGCTGCCGCCATTTCTCTCCGATATGCCCAGCCCGATTCCGGAAATCCGGCGCGTCCCATCCCATATCCAGATTCGTGGAGAAGAAACGAAAGCTGCTTCTGATTATTTGGATGCAAAAGATACTTGCTGAAGTCGCTGACCGAGGCATAGCTGTCGACATCGATGCCAATCAAATTGATCTGTCGCGTTACTGGTAGCCCTCGATGATTGAGCGTTACCATAGCTGGCACATGCACAACAGTAGTCAAGCCTTCCAGCGCATCCCCAAGCGTTTGGCGTATTCGATTTTCGTAGAACTTGGGGTTTGCCAACCCCGTGGAACTGTGACTTTCCAAGATTACGTCTGAAAGGATGCCATGCATTCGTTGCTGCATCTCTTGTGTGAAACCATCCATTACGCTGTTGACGATGATCAGCGTGGCCACCCCCAGCGTGACGCTTACAACCGAAGCTAGTGCAATATAGCGAGTGCGAAGGTAACGCCAACATAAAAGCCATCGATACATGCAGCCTTCCTTAGCTCTACGGTCGGGATAGTTTGGCCTTAACCGGCCTCGATCACTCGCTAATGCACGTGCCGTCGGGAAATCACTAGGATGCCCGAAGATGTGGTTCAGCAAACTTCACTGAGCCAGTCGTTGGCCGAGCGAGGCGATGCATACCATCGACACTGTGCGTACGCTACTCATCGCGCAGAGTCTAGCTACAATGTCTAACCGAGGAAACGGCAATTTATGGCAAAAGCGAGTAATGGGCTACGTTGGATTTGGGCCGTAATCGGGGTGTGGGCGGTTCTGTTGGCAATTGGAACCTCACAATTTGCTCCAGATCCCAGCTCAAATTCCATCGTCTCCAGCACTGATTGGAGACGAGGTGCGGTTGTACTGGGTGCTGTCGGGACCTTTCTTGGCCTATGGATTTTTGGGCTCGCCAAACGAACGTCGCGCGGCTTCGGGAACGGCTCGTCGGTAACCGGTCATCGAGGTGAAGGCATCCAAACAAGCCAACAACACCACGATCATCAACAGCAGCAAGATACATAACCACAGAATCATCCACGCTTGACCTTGAGCAATTAAGCCAGTTGAAGTAATCAAGACGCCGATCAATGCTAGCAGTAGATTATTAAGTTTCCTCACTGTTCGTTGAAAACTGGCCCATCGTCGCAAATCCACATCGGCTCGCGTTTCATCTTTCGGCCACTCAGGCGGTCGCAGCTTTGAAAGCAACAAACTGACAGTAATCAAACTCGTGCCGACGACGATACAAACCCAGGAATTCATGACCTGAATAAGTCCTTAGGCAAATCTTGTAGAGCAATATTGTGCCGAATTTGTGTTGCAGCACAGCACTTCAATAGCATTGCGGAAAAGTCGGCTGTTAGCCAGCAGTACAGTCAACGAGCTCGTCAACTGCTAGTGACAACAGCTCTATTTCAATGATTTTAGCCATTCCAAGAGCACAGAAGCAACTTTGCAAATCGATTCTCCAGAACAGTTTGCAGCAATATCTTGTTGCGTGTGCCAAAACTGAACCCTTGAACCAGGAGTAGGATAGTCGAAGTCGATCAAGTCGATGGTCGGAATTTTTGCAATCTGATTCAAAGGTAAATGGTCATCCCGGATTTCATGATTGATGCGTGGCTTAAACTCCCGAATATGAAGTTGTTTGGCGATTTCCCAAATGCGTTCATTCAATTCGCGATTGTACCGGAAACTGTTCGCTTCATAATACAAATCTAGTCTTTTATCTGCGATCATGTCGACGAGGATTCCACAGCGATATGTTTGGCGAGACTCTCCCATCGCCAACTGCTGCGCGAAATGGGTCGAGCCAAGAAAATATAAATGAGCGTCTCGGCGATCGTCGAACAAAAACTCTTCTCCGTCGAAGAGAACAAAATCGACACCAACAGCAAGTGGCAAATCCTTGAGCGCGTGACACATTTCCATCAGCAGCGCCACACCACTAGCGCCATCGTTGGCTCCAATAAATCTACCTCGCGGGTTTACTCGATCTTGGTCGGGAAACGGGCGTGTATCATAGTGGGCACATAATAGCACTCGCTCATTTTTTTCCGGGAGCCAACTGACCACCAAATTTGTCATCGAAACCGCACTTCCATTTTCAGGATGGCGAGCTTGAAATGTCTGGCGGTTTACCGTTGCGGAGAACTGCTCGCAATGTTGAGTCACGATTTGGCGCATTTGTTCCATTGCAGCAGATCCACTTGGACGTGGCCCAAGGTCACAGATTTGCTGCAGGTAACTCATGGCCCGTTTGGTATCGAGTGAATCAGGCACTTTCCACTGGCCGTTGGTGCGCTGGCGATTTTGGTTGACTTGCGTCGTGATCGCGAAGACTGCTGCACACAATGCGAGCAAAACCAGCGTCTGAACAGCCGTCCGTTTCGACCATGTTCGCAAGAAAATTCGTTTTGCCATCATTTCAGGCTTTCTATGATCCCCGGATACTTTCTGGAAATTGGCTGTTTCGGCAGAAGCAGATGCCATCAAAAACTCCATTCGCCGCTAAAGAGGACCTGATCATTGCGACCATTTTAAATTGCGAAAAGTTTTCTGTTTAGGGTGAATGTAGTATTTTACATCTGCCGATACCATACCGAGGGCGGAGAGGCTGCGCTAGCATCCTAGCTAGTGAAGGCTTGGCCGATGTTATTTCCGAAATATAGAAAATGCATCGCAAGATGCGTACTTCTGGCGTCTTGCTTGACTGTGGGCAACGGTCTGGCGCTGGCTCAGTCAACCGTGCGCAAAGAGCGCGTATCATCTGGCGTGACAAGTGGACAGAATCGTGCCGAATCCAAGGCGGAGCACACTGCGACAAGATTGCGGCCAAACTCCAGTCACAACTATCAAACGTCGCCCGCTTCACGCGTTCGCAGCCAGCACACAACGAAGCGCCCCAATGCGAAGGTGCGCACTGCCTCGGCCGGTACAGAACATGATGCTGTAACGATCGGAGAATCGGCTATTGCGATCGATGGGAATTCACCATCACAATACCATGGTCCTTCGTCGACATCACCGAGTGACGGTAGTTACTTCGTCGACGAGAGCGAGGTAATGCAAACCCTTGCACCTCAAGCATGCAACGACTCGTCGTGCGCTCCTGTCATCTGTTTGGTCGATTGGAGTCGAGCCGATCTGTGGATGGGTGTGGCCGGATTTTCTGGACCAACTGGATTTGTAACCAGCGGAGCCAACACGACAGGTCAAGTCGAAGGGAGCTTCGGCTTCCATGAAGGAATTAATCTCGGTTCGAGTTTGCCAAGTTTGCTATGTGGTCAATTAGGAGCCCAAATAGGATTGCGCGCGGTTCAAGCGAACTTGGATGGTTCAGCGGCCTCACTGGATACACGCAACCAACTGTTTGTCACGGGTGGCTTGTTTCGTCGGGTTGATTATGGCTTCCAAGGAGGACTGGTCGTCGACTATCTACACGACGATTGGTTCTACCAAGCCGATCTACTGCAGCTTCGCGGCGAAATCAGTTTCTTGTTGACACCCTGCCACGATTTGGGCTTTCGATTTACAACGAATCAACAAACCGAAGAAGTTCAGGCATTCCTAGCCTCGGGTACCAGCCCGGTGGATGTCGAGATTTCCACCATGGAGTCCTATCGATTTTTTTATAGGTATCAGTTCGGAGAATGTGGACGGGGTTTAGCCGAGTTTCATGCGGGCTTCACAGAGGACCGCGACACGCTGCTGGGAACCCAACTAGTTGCTCCATTGCAAGGCCAGCTCGGCTTGCAAACAAGTGCTACTTATATGATCCCACACGAGACCGCATCGCCCAGTTACGCGTCCGAAGCCTGGAACCTAGGGCTAGCCATCGTTTGGACTCCCGGCCGGTCGTTCGGTGGCGCACGCGATTATTATCGCCCCTTGCTTGACGTTGCCGACAATGGCAGCATGATCGGACGGCTCGTGCGCTAATTTGAACAGAAAACGTGTCTTAGTTGTTGGGCCGAGGCAGTCGATTAAGGCGATCGGCAGAGGCGAGAATGGACTGTGGTGAAAATCGCCAAGCAGCTTCGCATGCCAAGAGACATTTCTGCCAACCTCTTGGCGACCTTCACCGACTACTTGCAAAAACTCTGTTTTGAAAACTACTGACGTCCCGCATGCAAACCAGCAGCGATTTCGATCATCTCCAAACACTCTTGACGTGCGGCATCGGGATCGTCTCCGGCAGCTTTTGTGGCAGCGTTGAGTAATTTCTCCCATGTCGTTTGCGCTTGCTCGCTACGACGGAGCAACATACCAAACTGTGCCACTGCGGCCGCCCAGCGAAAATCTTCATCAGCTTGATTAAAACTCTGCTCATTTTCCTGCAACGGAAACGTTAGCAGTTTGCTGACATCACCTTCTGGTTCTTTGTATCGCAAATTGACGGCCAGTAACTCACTGAACAATTCTCCGTGAGCATTCAAACCGTCAGTCGAAGGCTGAGCCAAGACAGCGCGGTTAGGTTGGTATCTCAGTTTTTCGCCAGGCGAAGTGCTGGGAGGGGCGTCCATCGGGATCAGCTCGTAGAGTACCGTCACACGGTGGCCCGCACCGACTTCGCCAGCATCTTTCTGATCGTTACTAAAATCGGCATTCTCCAACAGACGATTTTCATAGCCGATCAAGCGATATTCGCGCACTCGATTGGGATTAAACTCGACCTGAATCTTCACATCTTTTGCAACGGTGATCAAATTACCCGCTAATTGCTTGACCATTTGACGCTTGGCTTCGCGCCGGGAATCGACAAATCCATACACGCCATTTCCGCGATCGGCAATTTGTTCCATCATGGCGTCATTAGTATTACCGTTGCCAAATCCCAAGACCGTCAGAAAAATCTTGCTCTTGGCATTCTCGGCAACCATGTCTACCAACGCATTGGTGCTGGTCACGCCAACATTAAAATCACCGTCAGTGCAAAGAATGACACGATTGATTCCACCTTTGACAAAATGATCTCGAGCCAAGTTGTATGCCAGTTGAATTCCCTCACCACCATTGGTCGATCCACCAGCCTTCAGTCGCTCAAGGGCACCAAGTATTTCTTGCTTTTGATCACCTGCAGTACTTTCTAGAACGCAACCGGCAGCACCAGCGTAAACGACCATAGCAATTCGGTCATGTTTGCCGAGCTGTTCGATCATCATGCCCATAGTCTCTTTAACCAACGGTAATTTATTTTGTGCATCCATCGATCCGGAGACATCGATGAGGAAGACGATGTTGGCACCCGGACGTTCGAGCATGTCGACGTTCTTAGCTTGCAATGCAACGCGCACCAAACGCCGCTCCTTGTTCCACGGCGAACGTGCGACCGCCAACTTGGCAATAAACGGTTCTTCTATTGAAGTGTTTCGATCAACATATTTGTAATCGAAGTAATTGATCATCTCCTCGACACGTACCGCATCAGCCGGAGGCAAAACTCGCTGCTCTTTGAGAAACTGCCTAACTTTCGTGTACGATGCTGTATCAACGTCGATCGAAAATGTGCTCAGCGGTTCGTCGGCTACCGCAATGTATCGATTCTCGCGAATTGGTGCATACTTATCGGTCGAGCCACCGGGGAAAACCTGAGGCGATCGATAACCCCATTGTCGTGCAAGCAATTCCGACTCTTCGGCCGGTACGAATTGCAGCGAGCTGGTGACCGGCAAGGGCGCACTTGAAGCTTTCTGGAGTTCACTGAGCGGCTGCGATTGAATTGCCACCGATTGTGGCGCAGCCGAGCGATCTAAACTGACTGCTCCTCCAAGAGACATTCCCATATTTCCCCCACCCATACCCATCATGCCCGGCATGCCTCCCTCAGTCGCCGTCCTCGGAGCATGGTTGGCCCCCTGAGCCACAGCACTCGCTGAATCTGTTACAGCCCCCTCGTCAATCTCTTGTGTTACTGCAGGAATTGATTCTGCCGGCTCAGGAGACCGCGTTGGCAAATACCCGACATCATCAAATACCAATGCTTCTTCACCACTCATCACAGTCCCCATGCCATCATCAGTTGGCTTAGCAGGAGATTTTACTGGCAGGCTGTGCGATAGAGACCATTTGGATACCACAGGCGCCGATGCCATCACAGCCAGCAACATGCAAGCTGCAGAGGCAAACAGCCCGATCAGCATCCACCGCCTATTAGTCAAGTTCTTGTTCGGTCCAAGCAAGTTGGCGGTTTGGTCGGGACCACACACAATGGCCTCATCGCTTGCAGCAGTAGGCGAGTTGTCCTGAGAAACTCTTTTCTCCATCTCGAATTTTGCGAACAATTGATTGCGACGAACATCATCCAGCGAATCGCGGGAATCTTGTTTCAGTACGATTGAAACCTGTTCTAAGGTACTCCTAAGCGATTGAATCTCTGCGGCCAAAGCCGGATCGTGAGCTTGTGCCGAGGCGATTTGGCGAGCCAAATCAGCGTCTAATTCGTTCAATACAAATGCAGTCAACTGCCAGTCTTGCCAAGTATGTTGGGTGGACATCGGAAGCTGGAACTCCCATGTAAGTACAAAAAATCGAATCAAATAAAACCAATAGTCTCAAAAAATCTTTGCCGAGGCTTAACTCGGTTTACACCTGCTGCTTCAGTAATTCTCGCAGCCGCATGATCGCTTGGTGCAAATGATAGCCCACGTTGGAAATCGATAAGCCGGTTATGTCGGCGATTTGTTTGTAAGAAAGTCCATCGTGCATGCGCAGTCGCAGAACTTCCTGCTGCGGGACAGGTAGGCACTTGATCTGGATTCTCAGTTGAGCGATCTGTTCACCATGAGCGAGGTTGTTGTCTGGGATTTCCGCAGCTCGATCCTCAACTGAAGCCACATCCGTACCGCCATATATGTTTCTCATGCGCCCCTCTCGTCGGATAAAGTCGATCGCTTGATTGCGACAGGTACGGTATAACCAAGCCGTGGCGTGCCCTGCGATACGTGGCCAAGACTCTTGGCATAAGCGTACAAATGCTTCTTGCACGATGTCGCGGGCCGTCTCCAAATCTCCTCCCACCTGTCGCCGCGTATACGCCACCAACGATGATTCCAAGCGCGCAAAGGTTTCTTCAAGCCAATCGCGCGGTGGTTTTCCATTGTCAGACAAGGGCATGGGTCACTCCATGCAGGAAGAGCTAGATTGTGTTGCCCACTGAAAACAACGACGGAGTCGAACCTTTATTAGGCAATTCGTTGCAGAATGTAAGAAAAAATTCATGGAAATAAGCAACGCCTATGGAACGTGAGAATTCTATGGGACTTGAAGTCTATTCGGTGCGCCACGAGTAAGTGATCCTGATAATTGAAAACTGACGTTCATGAGGCTGGGAACTTGCCGTGATTTTTTTGACAATAGACCGACCCGCTCAATTTGCAACTCACGAGACAAGGACGATTCAAAGCCAATTTATAACAAGCAACTTCGCTTCGCGGTCTTGCTTAATAATACTACTTACCTGGCAATTGAATGACTCCATGCCAATCGGCCGGAGGTGTTCGATGATGTTGAGCAATAAAAACTGTCAAGAAATCCTTAACACGATCCTCCGCCGGAACTTGATGAAGCAGTCGAAACGCCTCCGGCCAGCGTCCTGCGAGAAAATGATCTAGAGCTTGTTCGTAAGCAGCCACATGGGCGTCGGTCAAGAAGCTGGCATCACCACTTGGTGGCAACAATTCACTGACAACCAAAGGTGTGCTCATGCCATAGGGCTGTACCTTGGCGACTCGGCGAACCCGCAGAATTTCCATTGGTACATGTTTGCGAATCCAATCGGCGGTCGGCTCATCTACCAAGATGGATGCTTGTAGCTGTTTGGTCATCGCTTCCAATCTCGAAGCCAGATTGACGACAGGCCCAAAGACCGTCACCTTTACTTGGTCGGTCGTACCAATGCGCCCCGCAACGGCAGTTCCAGAAGCGATTCCTATCCCTGCGCGAAAATCAGCCAAGGGATGAGAAGCTTGCTGAGCCGTTGCTTCGAACTCAGTACGAATTGCCAACGCGGCTTGGCAAGCCTGTTGAATAGATTGTTGCTCGGCGATGGGCCATCCCCAAAACCCCATCGCCGCATCGCCATGAAAGTCACCCACCACGCCGCCATTACGCAAAATGTGATGAGTCATAATACCCAGCGCATCGCTTACGCGTTGCAGCAACTCAAGCAGTCGATCTGCGGAATCTTCGCTTCGCTTTGAGAATCCACGCAAATCACAAAACATGACTGAGACATTGGTTTGCCTAGGCGACAAAACCTGATCTGGATCGCGCTGTGCGAGTGCATCAAGCACGACAGGAGCAAAAAACGGACGCAAACTGTCCTGCCGCCGTTGCAGCGAACGGATCTGTCGCAAAGCTCCCAGAGTTGTGCCGGTGAGTTCTGCAAACTTTAAATCATCTTGCAAAACCTCAGCTTCGTTCGGTTCGCCCGAGGATGTCAGGGCTTGCTCAGGTCCGGCAAAGTCACCTGCCACGTAGATTGCCCAGTCTGGACAAGCCTCAGAAAGAATCGGCGTGCAAAATGCCCAGTCGACGTTCTCGCTCTGTGTAAACGACTCGCCCCCTACAGCTCGATTCCAAACATGCAACACGCTTTCACTCGACTGGACAGCTCGGCGCACCAGTTGACCGCTGGGCGTAAAATGATGCCCTGACAACGATCGGCAATCCCAATGCAAAATGTCCAAGCTATCAGCCGATAACGGTGGGGTCGGACGAGCGTCCTTAGTTACCTGAGAAGCTCCAGAATCACTTAGGGTCGCGTGTGCGATTTTTTCTACCTGCCGAGACTTTAGCTTGACGATTGCGACAAAGGCGGCTTGAGGAATTCCCAGCAACAAGACATTGACGATTCGCATACAAAGCTCTTCGTCACTGGAACTGCCGGCGATAATTTCAGGTAGTTTGCCAAGCACTTCAATCCGTCGATCCGCATCGCGATACCGATTTTGTCTCAACAGATGCGCGGAAAATGTTTGCTCATTGAACGCAGGTACCAGTTGTTGAGAAAAATGAACTTGTTGGTCCACCAACGTAAAGGTTGTTTGGCCAATCACAAAGTGCTCGCCGACTTGCACACCAAAGCGTTCGCGCTGTTGACCACGATAAAAAATTGCGTTGCGAGCTTCGGACAGCTTTTGTACGACCAGTTGATTGCCGTTCCAGCAGATCGCCGCATGTTTGCGCGAGATCCGATCATCCCACGCCGTAGCCCATGGTTCCGCAGTTCGTCCTAGCACAATTTCGCAGCCAATTGCTGGCAACCCACGCCGCCAACGATCTTGAGGTCGAGGGCCTTGTGCGATCAAGTCGGGCATAGTATTCCAGAACTAAATTGCAAAGATATTCAATCGCTGCCCTCCGCACCTTAGGGCATCCAAGCCACCAGCTTATTCCTTCTTGCGATTCAGAACAATCGCCAAGAATATTTGCGAGTCGATTTGAGATCGGAAAACAGGGAACGGGCTTGGTAACAAACAAATACCTCATTACTCCCCGGTACTTGGAAATGGGAGCAGAGGCTGCACTGGTTAGTGCGGTTCAAGGTGAAGGCTAGCACGCAGAAGCTTCACGCGCGCCCCGATGGGCACGCCGTTATACGATTTCGCGGCAATGACTTAGCTCTTCGTCTTGCTCATTCCGTGAAAGCAGGGCTGGCAAACTCAGTTAGCCTTGGATGTTAATTCCCAGTCGATTGTCTGTCTCCCAGACTTGACGTCCGCCGTCAGCGTCGACTCGCGATTGTAGCGCGCGGGAACAACTTCCTTCTCGCGTTCGCCAGTGCTGACTTCATCTTTGGGAGGCGTCAGTATCGTGACTTTATGTTTACCCACCGGCGCGCCCACTTGATCCACGGTGTAACGCAGTTCGTAATAACCCGACTTGTCCGTGCGAGCGATGGTCGCACTGCCACCTTCGTCTTCAAATCTCACCGCGACACCGGGTAATGGTTTTCCGTCCATCGTCACCGTGCCAGAGACCCGTCCAAATTGAGGTCCGCCGCAGCCGCAGGCCAAGACCACCAGAGCAAGCCCTATCCAAGTTCGAAAAACAGCAACACTTCTCGCTAATCGCCGGCGAGTTCTTGTGAATGTTCTTGTCGAATCCCACAGGATAAACTTGACGGCTTCAGCTTGCGGCTGAACTATTACCCGGCGATGACCGAGATGTGGCAAATTGGATTTGTTTTGGACTGAATACAAACGGGAAACGTATAACATGCTTGGCTCGCCGAGAAGATAGCCCACGATAAAGCGTTCAAGGTCGATAGAGTGTTGAAGGTCGATAGAGTTCTCAACTGCTAAGGCGACTCGACCACTAGGCCATCATTGCGTGCCCCAAGGCGATCGAAGACACCCCAGGGCGTGGCAGCGGTTCCATCCCAAACGCTCAGAGTTTGCGAAAGAAAATGCACCGAACCATCGGCGAAAGCAAACTGGGCGCCACCGGGATGTCGCGAGCCAAAAGCATTGGCATTGGTCCCGTTGATCTTGTGGTCTCGTCCTCGGTCCGTGAATCCTGCTGTGCTTAGATTAAAATGTCGGTTGGCATAACCACCTTGTACATCGGTCGTACCAGCCCAAAGAGTACCGTTATGAAACTGGTAATCGCGCTCGCCAACTATCAAGGTATTGCTTGTTCCGTCGATGATGTCTCGGAAAGTTATCTTGCTATCCATAAATATGATCCCGTTTCCACCAACATAGGTTGATGGATTTCCTGGCGTACTCTCGGCGTCATACCAAACTCCAAGGTGCTGGAAAAGCAAACTACCATTCACCCCCGCATAGTTCGACATGCTCACTTGTCGACCAGCAAGCAATCGTCTGTCATTGAGAACTGGCCCAGTGTCCGATGGACAGCGGTGTACTGATAGTGGAGTCTGCAGAGTTGCCAGCAAGGTTGCGTTTGTGGCCACTAGATTTCCCCAGTTACCACTGTCGGCGGCCAATTTGTTGTACAAATTGTCTTGCTCCATAAAGGGCATAATCCTCACTGCCCAACCCCAAGAATGAAAACGAGTAAAGCCTTGTGGAAATCTCTTGTAAGTAGATTCATAGTTGTGCATCGCAAGACCAAATTGCTTGAGGTTGTTACTGCACTGCATCCGCCTTGCAGCCTCGCGGGCTGACTGGACTGCTGGCAGAAGCAAACCAACTAAGACGCCGATAATCGCGATTACAACCAGAAGTTCGACCAGCGTAAAAGCTCGCCAGGAATGCGCCCGGCCCAATAATTTAGCCATAAGAACTCGCCTCATTCTTCAAAAGAATATATCTCTACTCGATTGCCTGCGTGCATCGACGTAGAGGAAACTTTTTATCGCATATCGGAAACCGGAGGTTAACGCCATCCGGCTGATGTTATGTGTCTCGCAATGAGTTATGTGGGAAACAACTGTATACGTAAACGGAATAAAAAGTACGTTAGTTTCAATCGGCTCGGAGAGTAATTTCGCAATATCCTCACGGGAGCTTACTATAACTTAGTTGGGTGTTATGTCCAATGTGACTTCCGTAAAACTACTCGCACGGGCGAATCCTGAGCCATTGATCCACCGACACCTAGTTGAGTGCTTGCTTCAATTCCATTACAACGTCCAAGCTGACAGCGCGCACGTTGAGGCAGTGTTGCCGCCCAAATTGATTCTCTGACAATCTGGGCAACGCTTATTCACCGAGCTCAGCCGCTTGGTCTGGAAGATGCTCAAGAAAATCGTGGGACAGCGAATACCTTAGTCACTTGCCAGCAAGTCGGCGATCACATAAATCCTTGTCAAGCGAACTTGCAATTCATGTTAGATTCGAAATTCGAGCAGCGCTATAAAATCGCGGTAGAACAATTCGCGGAACTAGAAGTCGATGTTGCGCGGGCGTTGGGACACTTGAAGCAAGTTGCTATATCGTTGCATTGCTGGCAAGGGGATGACGTGCGTGGATTTGAAGGGCTGGGAATGGAGATTGGAGGAGGGCTGGCCGTCACAGGAAACTATCCTGGGCAAGCTCGTACGCCTGAAGAACTTCAGCAGGATCTGGCTCAAGCCTATTCTTTAATCCCAGGTCGACATCGTTTAAATCTACATGCTTCATACGGCGAATTTGGAGGTCGTCGCATTGATCGACACGAGATTGGCGTGGAACATTTTCAAGGCTGGATTGGATGGGCCCGCGCCAATGGACTGGGATTGGATTTCAATCCGACTTTTTTCGCGCACCGACATGCGGCTGACGGTTTTACGTTATCTCATGCGAACAAATCCATTCGCGAGTTCTGGATCGAGCATGGGAGATGTTGTCGACGAATTGGCGCCGCCATGGGTCAAGAACTTGGATCGCCTTGCGTGACCAACGTGTGGATACCCGACGGGATGAAAGACACACCGGTCGATCGATTAGGTCCGCGTGAACGCTTACTAGAATCACTCGATAGGATGTTTGCCGAACCACTAGACTGTTGGCACAATCTCGATGCAGTCGAGTGCAAACTTTTTGGTTTGGGTTCAGAAAGTTACGTGGTAGGTTCCCATGAGTTCTATATGGGCTATGCCGTTTCCAGACAAAAGGTATTGTGCCTGGATTCCGGACACTTTCATCCCACCGAAACGATCGCCGACAAGATCTCTGCCGTAATGCAATATGTACCCAGACTGTTGCTGCATGTCAGTCGAGGAATTCGCTGGGACAGCGACCACGTCGTCACATTAGGAGATGAATTGCAGTTGATCGCCAATGAATTGGTACGTGGCGAGTATTTGTCCCGAACTCACGTTGGTCTCGATTATTTTGACGCGAGTATCAATCGAATTGCCGCGTGGGTTATCGGCAGCCGTAATGTTCTTAAGGCGCTGATGATTGCAATGTTAGTGCCGACAGAAAAAATTGGGGGTGCCGAACGACAAGGAGATTACACTTCTCGGTTGGCGCTGCAAGAAGACGTAAAGCTGTTGCCTTTCGGGGCAATTTGGGATTACTACTGTCTATCGAATGCGGTGCCACCCGGGTTGCAATGGATGGATGACATTCGGGGTTATGAGAAACAGGTGCTGAGCAAACGCTCCCTTTGAGGCGCGATTTGCAATGACATGAGAGGTATGATGTCAGAAGAAATTATCGCTGAGGAATATGAACGCGAGCGGGTGCCGGATTCGGCCTTGAAGGGGTCGTCGGCGTTTTGGGGCATGTATGCCGGAGAGCACACAGCCGGAACGGAATTCATGATTGGGCCGCTATTTGTGGCTTGGGGAGCCAGCGCGATTGACCTGATCGTCGGATTGCTGGTCGGAAACTTGCTAGCAGTTTTAACATGGCGTTTTCTGACAGCCGAAATTGCAACGTCGCAACGGCTAACCTTGTATTACAAGTTGGAAAAAATCTGCGGTCGTTGGCTGGTGAGCGTATACAACTCGGCAAATGGGATACTCTTTTGTTTTCTAGCTGGGGCGATGGTAACGGTCAGCGCTACCGCGATCGGAGTGCCATTGGGCGAAGCTATTCAGATGCCTACTTTCCAAGATACGATGCCCACTGGCGGCGCGTGGATTTGCGCGTGCACCGTGCTTGGAATCTTAATGACGACCGTCGCCATCCGCGGGTACGGATTTGTGGCTCGCGTTGGCCATGTCGCTTCACCTTGGATGTTCATGATTTTTCTAGCCTGTGGATTGACTGTATTGGCCAAGCTCGACAGTTGGGATCTATATGCATTACTGCAACCTCCGTCCGGAACCAAAAAAGTGATTGGGTTCTGGGGCGTCGTTTGTTTTGCGTGGTTCTGTAATGCGGCGATGCATTTGGGGATGTCTGACCTTTCAGTCCTACGGTATGCGCGAAAGCCCAGTTATGGTTGGGCATCGGCTGCGGGTATGTTCTTTGGTCATTATGTCGCGTGGATATGTGCGGCTCTGTTGCTGGTTTACTGGGTGCGTCACTTCCAGGCTGATCCAAGCCAAGGTGTCCCACCGGGAAAAATGGTTTACGATGCCGTCGGCTGGGCCGGTATTTTGTGCGTCATCGTGGCTGGCTGGACGACTGCCAATCCAACAATTTATAGAGCTGGCTTGGCCTTTCAGGGAATCTATCCGACCATGTCGCGCACAACTGGGACGATCATTGCAGGGGTAGTCTGTACAGTTGCCAGCATATTTCCCGCATTCGCCATGAAGTTACTTGACTTCGTCGGCATTTACGGAACAGTGCTGGCTCCTGTCGGCGCGATTATCTTTGTCGATCACTATTTAGCGCAGCGGCTGGGAATCCAGCAAGATTTTTCCGAAAAAATGGGAGGTCGGTTCAATCTGGCTGCATTATTCGCGTGGGCCGTTCCAGTATTAATTGGACTCTGGTGCTATCAGGCTTATGACTTGTTAGCCGTTACCTTGCCGCTGCCATGCTGGATTGCCAGTGGTGTTCTGTACGTGGTGTTAAGCAAGCTGATTCATGTTCCCCACAGAGGTGTCGAATGAGCAAGTGGGCTAAACCGATTTCAATTTTGTCATTGATGGCAACGATCGTACCGCCACTGTTGTTTGCGCTGAAGTTAATGAACGAGGATGTTATGAAATCAATCATGGTACCTGCTGCCATCGCTTGGTTCATCGCCGCACCGTTTTGGCTGAAAGAGGTATAGCCCTCCCATTTTTCGATTTTTGGATGTGAATCGTCGCTAGTTGGACAGCGCCACTTTGCGCGCAAAAAAAGGGCATTCGCCCGAGCTGTGTATTGGTGAAGGCGGCAGAGCCTCAAGTACAGCACATTCCAAGGCAGAGCCTTGGAACGAGTTTGGGAGAGAAATTAGAACGAGGCTTGAGCCTTGGTCCGAGCGTTTTGGAGAGCTTTGAAGCATTAGTGGGAGTGGCGTTTATTGGCAAGTGTCAGTGTTTAACACTTGTTACGATCGATTAGTGTAGGGGAATTCAGTCGGTTCTAGGCTATGGTGCCGCGATTTTGCTTCAAATGTCCAGATCTTTGGAAAGGACCATTGCGCTGTGAACGACGCAGAATACACGACTTTAGCGGAAGTGGAACAGTCGCATTGGTGGTTTCTGGCTTTTCGCGAACTGTTGACTCGATGCTTGAAAGATGTTCGCTTTGCTCTGCCTCCAAATCCGAGCATCTTGGATGCTGGTTGTGGTACGGGCGCCAACCTCAAATTCTTGCAGGCATTGCTGGAACCGGAGTATCTGGGAGGCTTCGATATTTCCCCTTTGGCAGTTACCTGGTCACAGAAAAAATGTCCGGCAGCCGACGTGTATTGTGGCGACATTCGCTATCCGGAGCTACATCGTGATCAATTTGACCTGATCTTGTCGTGTGATGTGATTTATGTTCCCGGTATAGCGGAATCAATGGATGGGTTGCGGACGCTGGTTGCGCACTTGGCCACCAAGGGACTATTAATGATGAACGTGCCAGCTTACCAGTGGCTGTACAGCGATCACGACCGCGCGGTACATACTCGCGAGAGGTATGTGTTGAGCCAAATTCGGGGACTGTTTAAGGACCTCGGTCTATCTTGCGAGCTAGCCAGTTATCGCCTATGCGGATTGTTTCCATTACTGCTTCTGCGGCGAATACCATCGATCTGTGGTTTACATTCTAAACACACTGCGTCATCTGAACTGAAACTCGGAAACCCAATTCTCAACCGGCTGCTTTATCGGATTTTGCAATTCGAAAACGTGGCGATTTCGAAAAACGTGCGATTTCCCTTTGGAAGTTCCATTTTTGTGGTCGGCCGGAAAATTTCGTAGAGTTGGGTTGTAACGGTCCACACCGAAAAAAAATGCTGGTTCATTCGGATTGGCGGTTGCAAGCGAACATTCCGAATTATTCTGGTGAATGTCAGACTTGTTTGGTGGGTTGCGTACAAATCCTGTTTGCGAGGTCGATTTCATGCTCAAGGCATTCCACATAGCTGGCTTACTAGCCTTGCCGTTCGTTTGTTCTTTCTCTCAATTTACGCTTGCGCAAGAAGAGGCGATTGCAGAGGCCAAGCCGGCTGCCAAGAGCGAGAACCAGCCCGAGGCTGACGCTGAGCCAGGTCGGAAACTACGTCCGTTGACTATCAGCGTCCAACTGACGACCGGCGATACGAAAATTGTTGGCACTTTAGTCGACTCGACCCAGATACTTCTCAAGACTGCCTTTGGCGAAGCAACCATTCCTTTGTCCGAGGTGGCTGGCGTCCGACTTGCCGCTGGTGAAGATACCAGTACATCAATCGTCATGCTCAATGGCGACTCGATCACCGGTGCAACTGACTTGAAGTATTTGACGGTCGAGACCGAGTGGGGAACAGCCAAAATCAATGGTTCGAGCATTCAACACATGTTGTTTGTGCCCGGCTTGCAATGGCAACAAGTTGCCGGCATTGGCGGCAAACGGTGGAACCTGACCGAGGGTCGTCCAGAGGTTCCGCAGTCTGCCTCGTTACCCAATCCTCAGTCGACAATTCGCAGCCAATCGGTGCCTGGTACGCTGAGCGTTCCGCAAGTATTTCAAAATTCCAGCGGGTTCCAACGATAGCCAGTTCGTTCGTCAAAACATTCGACGATCCCGAGAAAGTCTTGACGCTTAGTTTTTATTCTGCTTGATGTATGGGTGTAGACGACTTGCCTTTTTAAAGTTGGGCCTATTGTACAAGGCACCAACGATGTTCATGCGACTGCACCCACTCACCGCAATTCCCAGACGGCTGGCAAGCTCTTGGATGCCTCGCCGTAAGTCTGTGAAACGACGAATCCGCTAGCCTGGGATATATAAAAAATACGGCCGTTCGAAACCACGGCTCCCAAGCATTCGCGAGAATCGATAGCAGGTCCTGTCGAAACCAGTTTGCTGTCCTGGGATAGATCGATCATGTCCATGTTGGCACCCAAGATAAACGGTTCCGACATCGTGAATCGGCAGCAAGCGTAGTTGTGATCGACACCTCCCACGACGTTACCATTGAGGCGATCGAAGACGTTTCCGCGTCCGCGCAGGGCATTGGAAAAAATGAACTGCTTGCCGACAGTGACGACGTTTAATGCCGAAGTGATCGGAGCGGATTGCCATACCAGCGAGCCATCCTTGGCATCCAAACACCACACAAAGCGATCTTTCGTCGATTCATTGGCTTGATTGTTGCCACCGATATACAACCGGCCATCCCGAGCCGATAACGTGCATTTGGCGGTAACATAGTATTTGTTCGTGTGCCAAACAACTTCACCAGTGGTTGGATCCAAACAGGCTGTCAAGCCATTGTTCTCCGGTGGCAATCCACGACGTGCACGCTGGCTGGCCGAATAGCCAAAGAAAGTTGAATAGAACAGTTTGCCGTCCAACAAGCAAAGACCGCAGTCATTGCCACCTCGACCGAACTGTGAAAAATCTTTCTGCCAGAGGACCTTGCCGGTTTCCAAATCCCATGCCCACAACATGGGCCGGTTGTCTTTTGGATAATAAGGATTGTCGTTCGAATAGATCCAACTCATCACTTCACGACCATCGCTGGTCGGTTGTGGAGTTCCCTTAAAAGTGAAAGGTGTTTCGGTCCCTTGGTAGGTATACTCGCCAGACCCAGAGGCATAGATTGCAATGTTCCCGTGCACGACAGGAGGAAACTGTCGACTCCAGCTCGGCGAGCCCGTGAAAGGTGTTTCCCACAGCATATCGCCCGTCGCTGCGTCGAGGCAGCGCACCAACGATCGTTTAAGGCCTGCCTGTGGAATCAACAGTTTGCCATTAATGTACAGCGGTGACGTGAACGATAGATAAACGTCTGGCCAATGGCGTCGCCACAGGAGGCGTCCGGTGTCTTGTTCCACGGCGATAACTTGACCTTCAGCAGTATGGGTGTACATGCGACCTCCACCACACACTGGCAAATG
>CAZVBC010000100.1:0-19810 GCA_964625155.1 uncultured Pirellulaceae bacterium | reverse complement strand
CCGACGGCCATTGATAGTGGCGAAAACAGTTCGCGCGGTGCCCCTTGCATAAAAAAAGTGGGGACAAAAACGGCCAAGATACACAACATGGCCAATAATCTTGGAATCGCGGTTTGTTGGTTCCCTCGCCAAACCGCTAAAGCAACGGAACCAGACTTTTTCAACTGCGTATGAATGTTCTCGATTTCGACGGTGGCCTCGTCGACCAGAATTCCCACGGCTAGCGCTAATCCTCCTAGGGTCATCAGATTGATCGTCTGACCAGTTAGCCAAAGGCCAACAATGGAAACCAGGATTGCCAAAGGGATATTGACGACCACCACGATAGCACTGCGCCAGTCTCTGAGAAACACCAAGACCATCAGGCCGGTCAGTAGGGCACCCAGAAAACCTTCTGTGGTCAAGCTGGTAATGGCACCAGTGACATAAGGAGATTGGTCAAACTCGAACGAAACGCGAATATCATCGGGCAACTCCTTCTGCATTTTGGGAAGAGCCGACTTGATTTCACCGATCACGTTCATAGTGGACGCATCAGCACGCTTGGTTGCCAGAATATAAACCGCGCGTCGACCATTCACTAGCGCGTATCCGGTCGTCAAGTCAGTCGCATCGACAATTTCACCGATATCGCGGAGGTACACTGTTTCTTGACCGACTCGCAGGGGGATTTGGCCCAGATCGCGAATATCACGCACCATGGCGTTGGTCGGCACCGCTGGGTACCGATCCCCGACGCGCGCATTTCCGGACGGGCTAATCGTGTTTCCTCGCGTGAGCGCCTCGATGACATCGTCGGGCGAGAGTCCAAATGCGCGCAGCCGGTCCGGGACTGCTCGGATGACAATACTGCGAGCCGAACCGCCAAACGGTGGTGGCGCCGACACTCCAGGCAAAGACGAAAACATCGGCCGCACTTTAAATAAGGCCTGATCTTGGATCTCGGCAATGGTCTTCGTACCGCTGGACAAAACCAAATAACCTACAGGGACGCTCCCAGTATCAAAACGCATGACGAATGGCGGAACCGTTCCGGGCGGCATCATCGCTCGCGAACGATTTACATAGTTGATCGTTTCTGCCATCGCCTGAGCCATATTGGTTCCGGGATGAAAAATCAACTTCATCAACGCTGTCCCCTGGACATTTCGACTCTCAACGTGATGAATGCCGTTGATATATAAGAAATGATATTCGTAATAATTCGTGAGCAAGCCTTCCATCTGGGCCGGGTCCATGCCGCCGTAGGGCTGGCAGACGTAGATAACAGGCAGATTCAGTGCAGGGAATATGTCAATCGCCATGCGTTTTAGCGGCAATTCAACGCCTTTGGTTTTGAGCCAGTCATCTACAGACTTTGGACGAATTACGCTCAGCCCAATCAAGACGAGCGCGATAAGGGCCACGAGAATCGTCTTTGGCCGCCGCAGTGCGAAATCGATTGGGTTCATGAATTTGGTGTATTTTTCAGCGTGAAACGGTAAGAGGTGATAAGTGATGTTCCTGGCTTAGCCAAGACGTGCGGTAACAATTGTGCCTTCCAGCGCCCGGCTCGGCTAAACACGATTATCTGCGCGTGACCCGAGCACGCTCAAGCAGGAAATAGATCCCGGAAAGAATAACAGGATATACCGTGGCTCCGCAAAGTCGCTCTACGTTCATCCGTACTCCTTTTTGTGAGGGCAGTTGGAAAACGACTTCGCCAGATACTGTGGTATTACATGTTAACTGGCCGACCGACGAGTGACAGATTGCAACTTAGCTGGGACGTAATAATTCCCGAGCATAACCTCGATGCGCACCCTTGCAGCAGATATAATCCACCCCCTATATCAAGCTGAATCAGTTGTTTTGAAATCGAACTTGTCGTGAGTAAACTGCGTAACGATTCCTGTTGATCGTAATCCTCCAGAAACTTTGAACTCCGAGTGCGAATCCACCACATGTGCAATCCCTGGGTTAAGTTTGTTGTCGCTGCATGCGTTCTGCTTGGAACTGGAAGCTTGGCGCTGTCGCAAGAAAACAGTAAAGAGGCATTACAAAGCCAACCTAGTCCGGATGCTTCGAAGCAAGATGACAAGCACACAGACACGAGTATCCCTGCATCAACTGCTGCCGATGGCTCATCGATTGAGTCCGAATTCGATTCTTCCATGGCCCAGATGCGAGAGTCCATCAAACAATCTCGCGAGTTAATGGTTACGTATCACCTGACTCAATCGAAAGCCGAAGGATTGGAGGCACTAAAAAAGTTTGCCTTGGCGCTTGATAATTCACGCCAAAAACATGCTTTGTTAGTAACCTCCGCGCTAAAAAAATATCAGGCCCGTCCCGGTCAAGATGCACAACTTGAGCGGTTTCTTTACGACGTGCTATCCAGAAATTGCGAGGATGATTTTTATGAAGGCATGTTAGAGCTTGGTTTGGCCCTGGAAAAAGGAGGCTGTAAAGAAGCCAAACTACATTATTTCATCTCTTTTGCCGCGATGGGAAACGGTCAATACGATTTAGCGAGAATGCACCTTGAAAAATTTATGTCCAGTGGTTTCGATTTTTCGAAGTTGAGTGAAGAGGCACGCAAGACGTTTATTGAAGATGCCCAAGCCCTCGAACGCTATATCGGTTCGGGACCCATGTTGTTGGATTTATGGGAAGCCGAGAAAAAGTTGATCGCCAAGGATCAAGCAGGCGAACCACTCCCGCGTGTTCGGATCGTTACGAACAAAGGGGAAATCATATTGGAGTTGTTTGAAAACCAAGCGCCCGAAACGGTAGGAAATTTTGTCAAATTAGTCGAAGAAGGATTTTACAACGGGCTGACGTTTCACAGAGTGCTCAAACATTTTATGGCTCAGGGAGGTTGTCCTCTGGGAGACGGCAGCGGTGACCCCGGGTACACCATCGTCGGCGAACTGGGGAAACCCGATGCGCGAAATTTTTTTCGTGGGACAGTTGGAATGGCCCTCGCCAACGGTCCGAATACCGGTGGCTCACAGTTCTTTGTGTGTTTCCTTCCTCAACCTCAGCTTAACGGCAGCTATGTGGCATTTGGACGCGTTTTGTCTGGCATGAGTGTGTTTGCGGATATTGTGCGATTGGAAAAGTCCGCCACAGAAAAGAAAGAATCTGCAGGCCCGCCACCCGATGAAATCGTTTTGGCAGAGGTGATTTCTAAGCGGAACCATCCGTATGTTGGTAAGGTCAGTGCCAAAAGCTCCCAGTAGTTCTCGATTTTTTAGCTTTGCTGCGTAACCAGCCGCTAGGTCCCAGTGTTCATTGTAGAGACTCGAATAACTCCGGATAAAGTTTACAAGCCACTCAAAAGTACTGCCGTAATGCTCAGGTAAATCTAATTCCTAGATTGGAATTTAGAAATGCAGGCAGTTTTTTAAAACCATGGCGCGCCGACGCCGTTCAATTTGGAAGCCCCTATTTCGGATGGCTGTTGTTGGTTCATCGCATTGCGTTGACCTGGATGAATCAGCTACAATGCAGGTCATGATGAACAAATTGAAATAAATGATCGAGCCAAAGCGTTGATCGAGAGAGTAACAATCGCGGCTGTTAACCGCGAGTGGATTGTGTACTGAGGTTTACATGGCATTATTGATTCTGCGTGGTTTTTTTATTCTGGTTGCGGCAGGAGTCGCTACGTTTTTCTTTCGTGAGAATATATCCGGACCGCCGTACCTGCCCTATTTGGTGATCGGGGGGATGGTGCTGCTGGCACTCGGCGTGATTGCGATCGACATTTTCACTCCGCGGAAGCGGATTGAAGTAATCTCAGCCGTTTACTTTGGCTTGGTGGTTGGCTTTTTGTTGACATATTTATTATGGGTTGCGCTGGCGCCAATTGTTCAGGACAGCAGATTTGGTCCGCCCGCTCAGTTGATGATTGCGGCCGTATTGTGTTATGGCTGTACAAGCTTGCTGTTGCAGACCAAGGATGATTTTCGGTTTGTGATTCCATACATGGAATTCTCTCGCGATCTAAAGGGATTGCGTCCATTGATTTTGGATACCAGTTCAATCATTGACGGCCGGTTAGCCGAATTAGCTGAAACGAACATTATTGACAGCCAAGTGATCATGCCTGGATTCGTATTGGGTGAGCTGCACGCAATTGCAGACAGTAACGATCGACTGCGCCGGGCGCGTGGGAGACGTGGTCTGGATATTTTGAACCGCTTACGAACTCAGGAGCGGATCGATTTTCAAATCTACGAGCGCGAATTGCCAGAATTCATAGGACAGTCGGTGGATATGAAGTTGGTGATTCTTGCAAAGCACTTGGGTGGCAAGATTGTCACCGGCGATTTTAATCTGAACAAAGTTGCTAAAGTCCATAATGTCATCGTGATCAACTTGAATGAGATCGCAGCAGCATTACGTCCTCAGTTTTTGCCTGGTGAGAGTTTTGAAGTTCGCATTGTCAAGCCTGGCGAAGGAATTGGGCAAGGGATTGGATATTTGGATGACGGGACGATGGTGGTTATTGAAGGCGGACGAGAACGAATTGGAACTACGTTGCCCGTAGTCGTTACGAGCACTTTGCAAACGCAAGCCGGCCGGATGCTGTTTGCCAAGTGCGACGAATCTGTGCGAGCCAACTCCTGATAGGTCTTTCAATCTGGGTGATGTTCGAGGCAGCTTGGAATTCGGCGGGTAAATGGATCGGCTGGCCGTTCCAGGTGGCTATTGACGTCGTGTTGCCACCAGAATGCGTTTGGTGCGCGGCGAGTTTGTCGAGTGGCGAGAACATTTGCCGGGAATGCAAAGACATTCTTGCAAAGCCGTATTATGCGTGCAAACGCTGTGCAAGTCCGCTGCCCAAGGTTGTAACCAACGAATCTTGC
Source organism: uncultured Pirellulaceae bacterium (assembly GCA_964625155.1). Taxonomy (GTDB): domain Bacteria; phylum Planctomycetota; class Planctomycetia; order Pirellulales; family Pirellulaceae; genus Aureliella. Next base: position 14,954 of record CAZVBC010000100.1, on the reverse strand, counting down.
ACGCGCTGCCAGGAAGAGAAATGGCGATTCTCGCGCACGGTTGCCTTGGGGCCGTATCGAGGTCGATTGCGTGAGGCTGTGATTCTCATGAAAAAGCCCAGCTTTGAGCCATTGGCACTGGTGGGTGGTATTCAGTTAGGGCAGCGTGTAGTCCAGTCGCTTTCACCGGATTTGCCGGATACTGTTGTACCGGTTCCAAACCACTGGACACGACGAATTCTGCGACGCACATCAGGGGCAGAGGTCTTGGCGCAGGCAGTCGCGCGGCAGATCGGCTTACCATGCCGGCTGTGGTCTGTGCGACGTAAGCGAATTACGAGTAAACAAGGGATGCTCAATTGGTCAGCGCGGCGCAAGAATGTGCGCGGTGCATTCACTCTGCGGGACACAAGTTGGCTAAAAAACAAACATGTATTGGTCGTTGATGATGTCATGACCAGTGGTGCCACAGTTGCTGAAATTGCAAGGTTGTTGCGAGGCGCAGGTGCCACTGGAGTGTCCATCGCCGTTGTCGCTCGCGGAACAGGAGCAAGTCAAATCTGAACTTCTGCAGAGTTTCTTGTCTCACTTAGAATTTAGGTCTCGTCAGTGAAGTCAGGGAGTAAATCGGAACGCTGTTTACGCCTGTGCGAACTTTGATACAGCGTCAAATGGCTGGGGCGTCTCCATTGGTTTGTGTTAGAATCGCCGATTGGTGAACAAGCCACCGCTAGGCAGAATACTCGCGTTACAAGACCGCCAATGCGGCAGGAGCACAGGGCTTTTTGAATATGGCTTTTCTATACGTAATTCGAGGACGAGATGCAGGTCAACAGTTTGACATCCGTGGCTCGATCGTTACGTTGGGCCGTGAAGCAACCAATCAGATTCACTTGCACGACACTGAAGTTTCGCGCCATCACGCTCGCTTGGAGCGCCTGGAAGCTGGTGGTTTTCGCTTGCGAGACTTAGGTAGCAGCAATGGTAGCTTTGTAAACTCCAAACAGATTACCGAAGCCATCTTGAACAGCGGTGACCGTGTTCAACTGGGCCGTACTTTACTGATTTATCGTGATGCGTCGACAAAGGCCAGCGGCGAATTGGCGCTCAGCGATGTGGAGTTGGTAACCGGGCCAGCCACAAATGATCTGTCGCAAATTCGCAGTTCGATTTCCAACCGCCCAATTGCAGCCGAATCTGGATCAGTAGTCGCACAGTCCGATTTGTCTGCCCAGCACTCGGCTGGCGACTGGGAGATTGTTTATCAAGTCGGGCAAGCGATAAGCCGCACGGTGGATGTCGATGAACTGATGAGGCAGGTGCTGGATTTGATATTTCAATGGATTCATTGCGATCGTGGCTGTGTGCTTGTCTTTGATGAAGTTTCTGGTCATTTGACACAAACGTATCGCCGCAATCGCAAGGCGGGTTTTGCTGACAAAAGGATGGAGATCAGTCAGACGATCCTCAATCACGTGATTGACAATCGAGAAGGCGTCTTGACCAGCAATGCTCAAGATGACACACGTTGGCAATCAGCGAAAAGCGTTGTGCACCAGGGAGTTCACGAGGCTATTTGTGTGCCCATGCTGGGGCGTTACGGCACGGTTGGCGCAATTTACGTTGATACACTGCGATCTTCGAGTACGGAAATTGTGTCCGCAGCACAAAGCTTTACCGAAGAACATCTAAAATTGTTAGTCGCGATCGGCAATCAAGCTGCGTTGGCAATTGAAGACACGCAATTCTACCGAGCGATGTTGCAATCGGAACGATTGGCTGCGATGGGCCAAACGATTGCCAATCTGTCACATCATGTCAAGAACATACTTCAAGGGATGCACGGTGGAAGTTACTTGGTGCAGGCAGGTTTAAAACAGGACGATTTGGACACCGTGCGCAAGGGCTGGCGCATCGTCGAACGTAATCAAGATCGTATCAGTAACTTGGTTATGGACATGTTATCGTTCAGTAAGGAGCGCGAGCCCGAACTTGTAGCTGGAGACTTATGTGAGACGATCGACGACGTGGTCGAGATGCTGCGTCCGCGCGCGATAGAAGCAGGCGCGGAAATAAGCTGGCAGCGCCCGGTCAGTTTTCCCCTCGTGAATTACGACGCTGAAGCCATACATCGTGCCGTGCTGAATATCGTCGGCAACGCCATCGATGCTGTGTCTGGTGTTACCGGTGGTAGTATAGCTGTGCAAGTAACTGCGAAAACCGATGTGGGGCAAATCGAAATCCACGTTGACGATAATGGTGAAGGCATGCTTGACGAGGAGGTTCAAAAACTGTTCCTCGTGTTTGAATCGACCAAGGGGGCGCGCGGGACCGGTTTGGGGTTACCGGTCAGCCGCAAAATCCTCAGGGAACACGGTGGTGATATTGATGTTGCTAGCTCAAAAGGCAAAGGCTCTCGGTTCACATTGAGGTGGCCAGGCCTTACATTAACGTCACAGATGCCTACTAAATCCGAATAATTTCAGAATCTGATATCGCGATCCGATCCAAGGGTAGAATACAACCAGCGAACACTTTACAGTTATTCACATCACGTCCAATCGAAGCCACAAGTCTGATTCTGAAACATTGACACCGATCAACGATTCGCTCGTAAACAATAATCAGCAGAGAACCGAGCCAATGCAGGCTGGCGATGAAGACGCACTCGAGATGAAAGTGGACTGGGCGCTCGCGGAGTACCTACAAAAGTGTGATGCTGGCTCTCTCCCAGAGCGAGAGATATTTTTATCGCAACATCCCGAATTGCGGGATCAACTGGCCGAATTGTTGCAAGCCGTAGACTGGATTGAGAGGCTGGCTGGTCCGACGGTTGGCGACTCCTCTGCAGGCAATGCCAGCTCTGCTTCTAAAATCATGTCTGCCACCAAAAATAGCGAAGACGTATTGTTGCGACAGACTTTGGTCGCTGAAACACTCCCTGTTCAACCAACATTGGTTTATTCACAAGCTGATCAAAATGCCCGTATAAACGATAGAGATTTCTCACACGATTTGCCTCGTTTGAGCAGCCTCTCGCAGATGATTTTGCCTTGTCAGTTTGGTGATTACATCTTGGAAAAACTGTTGGGACGCGGTGGCATGGGAGTCGTATACAGTGGCCGCCAAGTCCACCTGGACCGTGCGGTTGCGGTCAAGATGATTCGTTCGGGCGCCTTGGCCAGTATTGAGGAGGTGCAGCGGTTTTACACCGAAGCTCGAAGTGCGGCAAAACTCGATCATCCAAATATCGTGACGGTTTATCAGTGTGGTGAGTGCGAAAATCACCATTACTTTTCCATGGACTATGTGCGTGGAAGTGATCTGGCGAGGTTGATGCAAGCCGGGCCTGTCGACTGCAAACGAGCGGCTCGCTATGTCCGCGATGTAGCACGGGCTATCCAATATGCTCACGAGAGAGGTATCCTCCACCGTGACCTCAAACCAGCCAACGTGTTAGTCGACGAAGACGATGTCGTGCATGTTACCGACTTTGGCTTAGCTAAGGTTATTGGTCACGAGACTGGCTTGACGGCTACCGGGGCGGCGATCGGCACGCCAAGTTATATGTCGCCCGAACAAGCGGCAGGACGCAACGACGAACATTCAACGGGGACTGACATCTATTCGCTGGGGGCGATATTGTTTGCTCTCGTTACAGGCCGGCCGCCGTTTCAAGGCACCAGCGTCGTGCAAACGATCATGCATGTGATTCATCGACCAGCTCCTTTGGCTCGCGAGATACTTGAATCCGTCGATGTCGATATGGAAACGATCATCGCCAAGTGCCTTCGCAAAAAAATTGAGGATCGCTACATCTCGGCGGACGAATTGGCTGAGGACCTCGACCGATATATGCTTGGCGAGCCCATCAAAGCGCGACCTGTTTCGCAAGCACGTAGACTGTGGCATTGGATGATGGGCATTCCAATTGTCGGTGCTATCTTGGGTGATCGAGTGGTCGAGCCCACGCAACTACATCGCTGGGCCCAGAGGTGGTTGATCGCCGCGGCTAGCTGTGCGATTTTAGGAATGCTTGCCGCATTGGTTCCCATCGATACTTGGATGGCAGAACGCGTACCCAACAACGTGCGCATTGCAGCCGGTATGCTGGGTGGCAATTACGATCAAATCGCCAAGTACATTTCAGCAGACTTACAAACTCTAACGGGTCGAGTAATTCAATCCCAAACCACGGAAGGCTCGATCGATAACGTACAGAGACTATTAAATGGCCAAGTCGATTTAGCACTTGTACAAGCCAGCACAGTTCATTCATCAAAAATCGCGGTGATCGCACCTTTGTATTATGAAGCGGTACATGTAATCGTGCGTGATTCCAGTCCTGCGCGGTCCATCAAAGAATTGGTTGGCCAGCGAATCGCCGTTGGACCCGAAGGTTCAGGATCACGGTCAGTGGCCTCACTACTGCTGGACTGGCACGGACTGAAAAACACTGACGTTCAGATTGAGGCGACAGCTTGGCAAGCGATTCAGTCCGACCCGATGATCGATGCCGCTTTTGCAGTTGTGCAAGTCGGAAATGTCGCCGTTCGCGACGCACTTAAGCTTGGTGGTTATCGTTTACTTGAGATCCCCAACGCACTTCAGTTTTCGTTGGTGGAACCCGTTTTTCACCCTCTGGTCATTTCCAATGACCAATACCCGGACGTTGCGTTACCGCCAGAAGGGCTGACCAGCGTCGCCACCACTGCATTTCTTGCCGCCCGTCAAAATACTTCCAACGCACTGGTGCGAGCCGTTTTGGAAGCGCTGTATACTCCCGAGATGATTGAGAAGTGTGGCATTTTTCCTGCGGAAAGAGCAGCGCATTGGCAAGGGCTGGCTTGGCATCCAGCCGCCAGTGAATTTTTTGAGCCGCTGCGCAAGCTGCAGCCCTAAGAAGCTGCCTGTAAATGTAGGCTGGCTGGCATTTTTCTGAAGGCTAATCCGAGATGATTTTGGCCAAGCGAATTAAGTTGACCGCAGGTATCTTGCTCTTGGCCCAATACTACTTTGCCCTCACGGCACGGGCAGAAGCTCCTGCACCAATCAAGGCAGACGGAATCAACGGAACGCTTGTCCTAGTCGGCGGAGGAACAATTCCAAACGCCGTCAAGGAGTTGATCGGAACGTCACTGAAAGACAAGACGCTGGTGATCATTGGAACTGCTTCCGCGTCGCCTGAGTCTGCCAGTCAGCAAGCTGCAGCATGGATTCGCATGACGGGAGTTCGAGATGTGCGCATCGTGCCTCACACTGCTGATCGCCAGGCAGATGCCGCAGCAATGATCCAGGCGTTGCAAGTCGCGCAGGGCGTTTGGATCTGTGGAGGTCAACAATCTCGTTTGGCCAACACATTTGTTGACACTCAAGTGGAATCTGAGCTTAAGAGCCTGTTGAATCGAGGTGGCCTTATCGGCGGTTCGTCTGCGGGAGCGGCGATCATGTCGCGCGTCATGATCGCGTCTGGCAATCAAACTCCAAATATTGAGCAAGGCTGGGACCTGTTGCCAGATGCAATCATTGACCAACATTTTACACAGCGAAACCGACAAGCTAGACTCCGCCATGCAATTGCCGAACATCGCCAACGGATAGGCTTGGGTATCGACGAAAATACCTGCGCGATTGTTACGGGAAGGACTCTCAAGGTGAGCGGAGAAGGATGCGTGAGTGTTCTGCTAGCCCAGTCACCTCATCTGCCTGCTTACGAAACCCAGGTGCGTGCAGGAGAAGTAGCAGATTGGATTCAGTTGACAAGAGCAGCTCGAAATCGCGGCCTTCACGAGAACTCCGCCGTTCCTCGACCAGCCGATTATCAGATCCAAGCAGGCTCGCTCGTAATCGTCGGCGGTGGGCAATTGCCGCAAGATGTCGTGGATCGTTTCGTTGAATTGGCCGGAGGTCGCCGCGCTCGAATTGTCGTGCTGCCAACCGCTGGCTCGCGTCAAGCAGCCTTTCGAGCTGGAATACCAAGCTTTCTACTCAACGCCAATGTCGCTGATGTGCGCATGCTGCCACACAGTCGACCCGCTGAAGTGAGTTCTGTTGAGTTTCGTGAAGCCTTGCGCCGGGCGACAGGTATTTGGTTCGGAGGCGGTCGCCAATGGAACTTCGTGGATGCTTATGAAGGAACAGTGGCAGTCGAATTGTTTCGCGATGTTTTGAGGCGTGGAGGAGTTATCGGCGGCAGCTCAGCAGGAGCAACCATTCAGGGAGATTACTTAGTTCGTGGACATCCTTTGGGAAATACGATCATGATGGCTGAAGGATACGAACGAGGGTTTGCGTTTCTGCCCGGAGTTGCTATCGACCAACACTTTTCGCAGAGGAAAAGAGCGGATGACTTAAAGTTGGTGATACGCCAATATCCACAGTATCTTGGAATTGGAATCGACGAGGGTACGGCCCTAATTGTCAAAGGCAACCATGCTCAAGTCGCAGGAATGCATGCAGTCCATTTCCTTTCTGGTAAGAATGGTGCTGCGCATCTAGAGTACTCGACCGCTCGCTCCGGTGCTCAGGTAACCTTCCGGTCTTTTTCGATTCAGGACCGAAACTAACCTTGGAGCACGAAAATGCTGCGACTGGCAAGTTACGGTTGCGATCGAATTGCGCACGCACAATTTATTGAGTTAGATTGTGAGCTACCACCATGCTTGTGATAGCGGTTTGATAATTACCTCAGGAACATGAACAGAAGGTGGCAAGGATACGAGGCACATTACCAAATCCGCCACGTGTTCTGGCTGCAGGATTCGGCGCTTGTGTTCGTCACTAACAGGCTGCGGTCGGTGTTCAAGAAGAGGTGTATTCACTTCCCCAGGGTACAGATTGGTGACTCGCACTCCGTCTGGAGCAACCTCATTAGAGACGCAAGTTCCGAGCGCAGACATCGCGAACTTGCTGGCAGAATAAGCGATCCCGCCTAATGCAATCGCTCGTTTGCCAGCAATGGAAGAAACATTGATAATCGTCCCTTGTCCACGTTTTCGCATTTTCGGGAGCACTGCATGCATTGCGTTATATGCTCCGGTCGCGTTTACTGAGAGAATCCGATCCCATTCCTCCGGAGGCATCGCAGCCATCGAACGATCTCGGATGTTAATGCCGGCAGCGTTCACCAGAACGTCCAGGAACTCATGGCTAGCGTGAAACCACTCAAAAAAAGTTGCCACGCTTTCACGGCAAGCAACGTCAACGGATTTATGTTGTATTTTTGTACCCTTAGCTGTTTCGACCAAGGCGTCTGGGCGCCTGCCACCGACCGCTACATGCACCCCCGCGCGGTCTAAGGCTCGCGCGATTTCCTGCCCAATACCGGTTCCACCCCCAAGCACAACCGCAGTTTTTCCTGCCAAACTCATTAGGCTAACTCTCTTCTGTATATCTTCTGAAATCTATAAACCACCATAGCCCGACCTAGTACGCTTCCAGCACCCCTACGATTGTTCCTCTTCAACAAGAATCGAACTGTTTTGAACGTCGCAAATTATGGCCGATAAAGATAGCCTAAACCAGTTTCTTTGCCCAATTCACAACTTCGGAACGACGATTTAAAGGTTCTGCATTGTATCGTTAGTGGTGTCGAGCGCCACAGTGCCGATAATTTTCCCGAAGGATTACTTGTTTGGAGTTGACGGACTTGCTGTGCCAACGTAAGATCGCTCCCTTTCCACTTCAGGACATGCCTCCCCGAATCATTGGATTCTATCGAGAGCTTAACTGTGGTGGGATTCCAACTGCATGCGTGTAATCGCTAATTGTAAGTGAGGTAGGGCTGTGTCGGCTGGTTCGCACGAAGTAATTCGAATTCGAATGGAAGCTTATGACCACTCCGTCTTGGACCAAAGTGCCCAAGAAATAGTGGAGACGGCGAAGCGCACTCATTCGGAGGTGCATGGCCCGATTCCATTGCCGACGAGAGTTGAGCGATATACGGTCCTGTCGGGGCCGCATATCGACAAAAAGGCTCGGCAGCAATTTGAAATTCGGACGCACAAGCGGTTGATTGACATTAAGCAGGCGACGGCTCGTACGATCGAGGCATTGAATAAGCTTAGTTTGCCTGCCGGAGTCGATATCAAGATCAAGGCTACAACTGCTCGTTAGCCTATGCGGCGTGAACCTAAGGGTTTGCTTAAGTGTGGCGGCGGCTTTGTGAAGTATGTTCTTGCTGCAATGTATGTGTGTGTTCCTCTGTTTGGTCTTATATCCATAGTGTCTTGAGTTTGGTGTATGGTGCGGAAGCGGTAGGGGTAATGTGCGGTTGCGGCTGTACGATCCTCTGCGGCAAGCGTTTGACGGGATAGAAAGCAATGCAAAAGGGTATTTTAGGCCGCAAGGTCGGCATGACGCAGATTTACCGTGAAGATGGGGCGGCAGTTCCCGTTACGGTGATCGAGATTGGCCCTTGTAGTGTGTTGCAGGTGCGCACCGTCGAGCGGGATGGGTATGAGGCTGTTCAGTTGGGATTTCTTGATTTGCCCCGGCGTTTAGCGAGTCGTAGTCAGCGTGGGCATGTGGCTGCGATTAGTAGTAAGCGTTCCAAGAAGGCTTTGGCGGCTGGTGTTGCGGCGGTGCCTAAGTCTGGTTCCGAGCCCAAGCGATTCGTGCGCGAGTTGAGGGGGTCGGCTGGCGACTTGCAGGTTGGTGCAGTTATCTCGGCGGGGGTTCTTGAGGGTGTTAAGGCTGTTGATGTTACTGGCACTAGTAAGGGCTGTGGTTTTTCTGGTGTGATGAAGCGTCATAATTTTCATGGCCAGCGGGCAACGCATGGTGTGAAGAAGGTGCATCGACATGCTGGTGGTACTAGCATGAATACGTATCCTGGTAGGACGTTTCGAGGCAAGCGCATGGCTGGGCAGTATGGTCATGACCGCATTACGGTTCGCAATCTTGAGGTTGCGAGGATCGACGCCGAGAATAGTCTCCTGCTGGTGCATGGCGCAGTCCCTGGGCCGGTTGGTGGGTATGTGGTTGTGAAAGAGACGAATAAAGTTGGTTGATTTTGGCGCAGGGCGACTCGCGTCGACTTGATAGGTAGAGCATATGGTTACGCTGCCAGTTTATGATCGTACCGGAGCAGAGGTTGGTAAGGTCGATATCGATCCAGCCGCGATTGCTCCAAAGATCAATAAGCAGTTATTGCACGACGCTGTAGTTATGTACTTGGCGAATTTGCGTGTCGGGAGCAAGCGCACGAAGCCGCGCGGCGAAGTGTCTGGGTCGACCAAAAAATTGTATCGCCAAAAGGGAACTGGTAATGCACGCGTAGGGTCTCGCCGTGCTCCGCAGAGGAGAGGTGGTGGTCATGCAATGCATCTCGAGCCTCGTTCGTTTCACTACAGGCTAAACAAGAAGGCTGTCCGTGCGGCGACGAAGATGGCGATCGCTGCTAAGTTGATTTCTGGGCGAGTGGTGGTGATTGATGAGTTAAATTTTGACGCCCCTCGCTCAAAGGAACTTGCTCAGGTTCTCAAGGTGCTTGGTTTGAGTGGTGTGACTACTCTAGTGGCGACCAAGGAGACATCCAAAGCGGTGTACCTCAGCGGACGCAATATTCCAGGTGTTTCGGTTTCTCCTGTCGCTGGTTTAAATGCGCTGGCGATAGTGCGGCCACAGCGACTGTTGGTTACGCGCGAAGCGTTGGAGTTGATCAAGGCTGGTGCGTCCGAGGCGGCAGCGTAATGTGATTGTGTCTCGGTGTGTGAGGTTGAATCCAAGCTATTGCCGTACAGGTGTGGTGAATTAGATGAGTAGCAGTAAGAGTGTCGGGCACCATTCGGAATTTGATTTGCGATCCTATCAAGTCATCGTTAAGCCGTTGGTGACAGAGAAGGGTGTGCATCGAGCTAGTCATCAAAATCAGTATACTTTTGAAATTCATCCACAAGCCACCAAGCAGCAGGTTAAAAAGGCGGTTGAAGAGTTGTTTAATGTTCGTGTGCTGCAGGTTCGCACGCAATGTCGAGCTGGAAAATCGCGTAGATATAGACACCGCGAAGGGCAGACGGTGGATTGGAAGAAGGCGATCGTTAAGTTAAATAAAGATGATCGAATAAACTTCTTCTAGTCCAGACGTGAGTTGTTGCTCCGGTGGCAAAAAGTTACAAGCGAGTTTGGTAGGTTTCCAATGGGTATACGACAATATAAACCGACATCGGCTGGCCGTAGAAACGCTTCGGTCAGCGATTTCGCGGAATTGACCCCAGGCGCAACTCCAGAAAAAGGGCTGTTGCGTCCTAAAAAGAAAAAGGGTGGTCGCAACAACCAGGGGAAAATAACGGCTCGCCATCGTGGTGGTGGTCACAAACGTCAGTATCGCGTTATTGACTTCCGTCGTGATAAAGATGGGATTCCTGGGCGAATTGATTCCGTGCAGTACGATCCCAATCGCTCCTGCCGAATTGCATTGGTGGTGTACGCTGATGGAGACAAGCGGTATATCATCGCTCCTGACGGCTTAAAGGCCGGGGATCGTATAGAAAACGGTCCGTCGTCTCCGCCAAAAGTAGGCAATTGTTTGCCATTAAAGAATATTCCTGCTGGAACTGAAGTTTTTTGCATTGAAATCCAGCCAGGTCGAGGTGCCGCTTTGTGTCGTAGCGCCGGTACGATGGCAACCTTGATGGCTCGAGAGGCGGATTGGGCGCAGTTAACTTTGCCCAGTGGCGAAATTCGCCGTGTGCCCTCGAGCTGTCGCGCCACGATTGGCAAGGGAAGTAATCCCGATCACGACGCGATCTTGATTGGTAAAGCTGGACGAAATCGCTGGAAGGGTTGGAGGCCGTATGTGCGTGGTACGGCGATGAACCCGATTGACCATCCGCACGGTGGTGGTGAAGGGCGGACGAAAGGTGGGCGTCATCCGGTAAGTCCACAGGGCAAGCCGACCAAAGGTGGTGCCACGCGCCGTCCACGTAAGCCATCGAATTCGTCGATTATTCGGCGACGAAAGTCGCGTCGGTATGGTCAGTTGAAATTGAAATAAGTAGCTGTTGTTTTCAGCAGTTGATTTAGTAGGACAGTTTTGAAGACAGTAGAAAAGAAGTGAATTGGCCCTATGGGACGTTCAACCAAAAAAGGTCCTTTTGTGGACCCCAAATTGTTTTTGAAAGTTGTGAAGGTGCAGCAAGCCGGGACTGGCGAGCCTGTCACGACTTGGGCGAGACGTTGTACTATCGTGCCGGAATTTGTAGGTGCGACATTGATGGTACACAACGGCAAACAGCATATGAAGGTTTACGTCACCGAGGATATGGTAGGCCATAAGCTAGGTGAGTTTGCCCCAACGAGAACGTTCCGTGGGCACAGCGGAAACAAAGGCGCCAAGAAGTAAGCTTGAACTGAATTATTGAGGGAGAGAGCGCAATGGCTTTCCGAGCCACACATCGATTTGCTCGTATTAGCGCTCGCAAGGTTCGGCCTTTGGCGGATCTGGTGCGAGGGAAATTCGCTAATGACGCGCTGAATATTTTAAAGTACCAGCCGCATCGAGGCGCACGGATGCTGGAGAAGGTGCTGCAAAGTGCCGTTGGGAATGCACAGGATCCCGATCAGAACAAGGGTGAGTCGTTTGCCCCTGATCGTTTGGTGGTGATTGATGCTCGAATCGATGGCGGGCCGATGTTTAAGCGGATTCGTCCACGAGCTCGTGGCATGGCGTTCGGGATCTTGAGGCGTACCAGCCATATTACGGTCGAGCTGGAATTGCTGGATTAAACGAAAAGAAGAAGCTTATGGGACAAAAAGTAAATCCAGTTGGTTTTCGCACTGGTGTAGTCATTGGCTGGAAAAGCCGTTGGTACGCCTCCAAGCAAGAGTTTTCGGAGTTGCTGATCGAAGATCAAAAGATTCGCAACTTCATTAAGGATCACCCTAAGAAACGCACGCAGTATCGAAATGCCGGGATCGACCGAATCGAGATCGAGCGAACTCGTGATGAAGTGCGAGTTATGCTGTTCGTGGCTCGACCTGGGTTGATCATTGGTAAGAAGGGTCAGGATGTAGAAGCTCTGCAAGAAGAGTTGCAATCGCTAATTGGACGACGAGTGAACCTCAAGATTGAGGAAGTTGCTCGGCCAGAGATTCAAGCGCAGTTGGTAGCTGAGGATATTGCACAGCAGTTGGCCAAGCGCGCGAATTTCCGCCGCACGATGAAGCGGGCGATTGAGACCACTATGGATGCCGGCGCAAAGGGCATCAAGGTTCAGTTGGCTGGCCGATTAGGTGGCGCGGAGATGGCGCGTCGTGAAAAGGCCAACGCTGGAGCTCTGCCGTTGAGCACGTTGCAAGCGAAAATCGATTATGGATTTGCTGAGGCGGCGACTCCGCAAGGCAATATTGGAATACAAGTTTGGGTCAATCAAGGTACTTACTTAGGAGACTCTGGCGATGGCGCTGATGCCCAAGCGGGTCAAGCATCGAAAAAGCCAAAGAGGTCGTATAAAAGGTAACGCCACCCGTGGAAACAAAGTTGTCTACGGCGACTTTGGGTTGCAAGCCAAAATGGGCGGGTGGATAAAAGGCCGGACGATCGAAGCGGGGCGTATCGCTGCGCAGCAATACGTGCGTGGCGAAGGTAGATTGTATATACGAATTTTTCCAAGTAAGCCTATTTCCTCGAAGCCGTTGGAAACGCGTATGGGTAAAGGGAAAGGCGAACCGGAGCATTGGGTCGCTGTAGTGAAACCCGGTACGGTTTTGTATGAGCTTGGTGGAGTTACTGAACAGCAGGCGAAAGTTTGTTTCGCTCGCCTTTCGGCGAAAATGCCGATCCCGGTGAGGCTAATTCGGCGGCGGCCAGCTTAGCGTATTCTTTGAGGTTGGGGGTTGTGATGAAAGCTGCAGAATTGCGAGATATGAGCGACGAACAAATGGAGTTGCATGCCAAAGAGGCTGCGGCGGAATTGTTTCGTCTACGTGCTCAGTCTCAGACTGAGAAACTAGATACGCCCAGCGCTGTAAAACATAATCGCCGTTTGATTGCACGTATTCGGACAATACAGACCGAACGTGCTCGCAAGTCCTAGTGCGTTAGCTGCAATTAAATATGTCAATTTCGTTTTGTGGTTTGAGATAGCGTCGTTCAAGCGAAACAAGTTCAGTGGAAGTATGCGTGTATGCCAGCTCGAAAAGTGATCGGGGTAGTTACAAGCGACAAAGCACTTAAGACCCGTCGTGTTGAGATCAATCGATTGGTGCGTCATGCAAAATATGGTAAGTACATTCGCAAGCGAACGGTGTGCCATGTCCATGATGAAAACAATGAATCTCATGTTGGTGATGTCGTTGAGATTCAAGAGAGTCGACCACTGAGTCGGTTAAAGCGGTGGACGCTAGTGCAAATTGTCGAGAAAAATAAGGCGGTGGATTTGGTGGCCTTGAAGTCAGCGCGGCGGGCTCAGGGTGACATCGATCAACAGGCAGTTGCCGACGTCGTCGATGGCGAAGGGGCTGCTAGTTAAGCGAGAAATTAGCCGGTTGTGTGGCGTGAGATTTTGTAAGATTTGGTAAGTATTTTGCGGTGTATGCATGATTCAGCAAGAGACACGTCTCGCAGTGGCGGACAACACTGGCGCACGCGAAGTGATGTGTATCAAGGTGCTCGGTGGTAGCCGACGACGGTATGCCGGCATTGGTGATATTATCATTTGTTCGGTGAAGAGCGTGATTCCAGGTAGCGAAATCAAAAAGAAGGCAGTGGTACGTGCCGTGGTGGTTCGCTGCAAACAACCCACGCGACGACCGGATGGCAGCTACATTCGTTTTGATAGTAATGCGGTTGTACTGATCGACAAAGATTCAAACCCGCGTGGCACGCGAATTTTTGGTGCCGTGGCGAGGGAACTGCGTGACAAGAGTTTCATGAAAATCGTCAGTTTGGCGAGTGAGGTTGTGTGATGCTGATTCGCGTCAAAGACGAAGTCATCGTAATTGCGGGTGCGGACAAGGGACGTCGCGGCAGAGTGCTGAAGGTAGATCGTGCCAACGGCAAGATAATTGTTGAAGGTGTAGGACGCGTTTACAAGCACGTCAAGCGCAGCGGCAAGAACCCGCAAGGTGGTCGGTTGTCCAAGGAAATGGGAATCGACATCAGTAATGTGTCTTTAGTTTGCCCCACGACCGGCCAGCCAACGCGAGTTGGAGTGCGTCTTTTGGAAGATGGGAGCAAAGAGCGGTTTAGTAAACGAAGTGGGGCGTCTATGGGCGTGGTATCGCCCGCAAAGGCTCGCAGAACGAACGCCCAATAAATGCTCGAATGAGCGCCACAGTTGTGCGAGATCGGGGATCAGCACAACAGGACCATAACGAATTAGACATTAAGATATATCGAGTTTTTTGTTGATTTAGGACCAGCGGCGATGGCCCCAAGGTTACAAGAACAGTATTTGACAACGATTCGTCCTGCTCTCGCAAAAGAGTTAGGAATCGATAACCCAATGGCGATACCGCGGTTGACCAAGATCGTGGTAAACATGGGTGTTGGAGAAGCGGTTCAAGATAAGAAGAATTTGGAAATCGCTGTCGATGCGATGGCGGATATCACTGGCCAGCGTCCGGTGGTCACACTCGCCCGCAATTCGATTGCAGGCTTTAAGTTACGAGAGGGTATGCCGATCGGTTGTAAGGTGACGTTGCGTAAGCATCGTATGTATGAATTCCTGGATCGGTTGGTGACGATCGCCTTACCGCGTGTCCGCGACTTTCGTGGAATTAGCCGCACGGCTTTTGACGGTCAGGGGAATTACAGTTTGGGTTTATCAGAGCATCTTGTTTTTCCAGAGCTCAATCCTGACAAATATACGCGACAGCAGGGTATGAATATCACCATCTGCACGTCGGCTGGAACGAACGAAAATGCATTTAAGTTGCTTGAGATGTTTGGCATGCCTTTCCGAGCCGCGAGGAAGCCAAAATCGGGCGCTGCATAAGGCTCGGGTATTTTTGAAAATGATGTGGGTAGCATG
>CAZVBC010000099.1:0-19872 GCA_964625155.1 uncultured Pirellulaceae bacterium | reverse complement strand
GAACAAGAGTCTCGAAGGCGATGGTGCCAAGCCCAATGCTTGGAACTTCCGCGATTTTGCAATCGGCTAGCTCAGTGCCGACAAAGGGTACGATGTTTTTATTCGTGAACAACTGGCTGGAGACGAACTCGATCGAGTTACGCCGGAGACGCTGACCGCTACCGGTTTTTATCGGCTGGGAATTTGGGACGACGAGCCTGCTGATCCGCTGCAAGCTCGATTCGATGAATACGATGATATTGTAAGTACGGCCAGCCAGTCGTTTCTCGCTTTGACATTCAATTGCGCTCGATGTCACGACCACAAAATCGATCCGATTACACAAGCAGACTATTATAGTTTGGTCTCATTTGTCAGAGACGTTACCAGTTATGCTTCGCGCGGAGACCAACGGCAGAATAACCAACTCAGTATTGCCCCCAAAGATTTGACCGAACGGTTTGTACGACTCACAGAGCGTTCCAAGGCAATCGACCGCGACCTCAAACGGATGGAGCAGAACGCGATCTCCAAAATGCCCGCTCCTGATCAGCGTGCAACAGAGGGGCCTGAGCGTGCCAGTGTTCTAAAGCAGAAATTGCATCAGTACATGGAAGCGGACGATTGGCGGAAATATGAAACACTTCGACTTGAACAAACTGAAAACAGGGCCGCGTTACAAGACTTGCCTCCGATTGAGTTCGTATTGGGTCTTGCCAAATGCGACCCTGCACCACCAGAAACGCACGTGTTGGTGAGGGGAAGTCCTAACAATCCAGGTACAGCAGTAAAGCCGGCATTTCCAACGATTCTTGGTGGCGGAATACCCAATATTCCAATTGCGGCACAGGACGCGCGCTCAGCGGGCCGGCGCCGAATCCTAGCCAACTGGATTGCATCGCCTGACAATTGGCTTTCGTCCCGTGTCATTGTCAACCGTATTTGGCAGTCGTATTTTGGACGAGGGATCGTGCGCTCGGCAAATAACTTCGGACTGATGGGGGATCAACCAACTCATCCGGAAGTACTTGATTATTTGGCTCGACAGTTGATTGCTCACCAGTGGAGCCTAAAAGCTGTGCACCGCATGATTTTGCTTTCCAGTACCTATCGGATGAGTTCTAAAGTGGTTCCCGAGTATCTCGCGAACGACCCCGAAAACCAAATGCTATGGCGTCAAAACGTTCGCCGCTTGAGTGCCGAACAGTTGCGAGATTCGATACTGACGGTTAGTGGGCACTTGAACGAGCAACAGTTTGGTGAGAGCTTCTTTCCCACTTTGTCGGCAGAAGTTCTCGCCAGCCAGTCGCGTCCAGGCAGTGGCTGGGGACAATCTAGCCCTGAGAATCAAGCCCGTCGAAGCGTATATATTCACGTAAAACGCTCACTTCCAGTTCCGATTCTGGCCGCGTTCGATTTTCCAGAAACGGATATCAGTTGCGAAGCTAGGTTTCTAACCACTCAGCCCGCACAAGCGCTCGGTCTGCTCAATGGTGCGTGGGTTCAAGAGCAGGCACAGGCATTGGCTGAGCGTGCGCGACGTGAATTTGGCGACAGCATAGACGCTCAAGCAGGACGCATGCTTGAGTTGGTGCTCGCGCGTTCGCCATCATCCCAAGATCGGCAAGATTTAGTACACCTGAGCGAGCGATTGGTCGACCGTCACACGATGCGACCGGAAGCCACCGCAGTTGCCATGGCATTGGTCGCGCTAAATCTGAACGAGTTCATGTATATTGATTGATTAGTCGAGAATAAATCTACGGTGGAAAACTCTCATGGCATCTGATCAAAACACCAAGTCGTTTTGCAGGCGCATGCGCCGCGAATTCCTTTGGCAAGCTGGAGCGGGATTCGGAGCCGTTGCGCTGACCAGTCTTTTGACACGCGATGGTTTTTTTCAGGCTGGACATGCGGCTGAAACTACAGCGAATGCTTCCAATCCGCTTGCACCCAAGGCTCCCCATTTCGCCCCAAAAGCGAAAAGTGTCATATTTCTCTTTATGTATGGAGGCCCGAGCCATTTAGATACGTTTGACTTCAAGCCCAACATGGTCGGCATGGATGGCAAGACGGTCCAAGTCAAGACGTTTGGAAGAGGTGGACACAAGAACCAGGGCAGGATTGTCGAACCTCGGTGGAAGTTCAAGCAGTACGGTGAATGTGGCAAATGGGTCAGTGATCTGTTCCCCAACGTGGCAACCTGTGTTGATGATATCGCCTTTCTACAGTCGATGACTGCCGACTCTCCGATCCATGGATCGGCCATGCTGATGATGAATTCGGGCCGAATCCTCAGTGGTTCGCCGGCGCTGGGATCATGGGTTAACTATGGACTGGGAACGGTCAATGAGAATCTTCCTGGATTCGTCGTCATGCTCGACCCAACCGGCGGTCCAATCAGCGGAGCCAAAAACTGGTCAAGTGGTTTTATGCCTGCCGTATATCAAGGAAACGTTCTCAAAAGTGAAGGCTCACCTATTTTAGATCTGCAACCGCCGACCACGATTGGGCGCGCTGTGCAGCGTGAAATACTTGATACATTGCAAAACATCAACACTCGGCACTTATCCAGCCGAGGTGCCAATCACGATTTGGCGGCTCGCATCGCCAGTTACGAGCTGGCTTACAAAATGCAAGAGCATGCTCCGGAGGCGGTCGATCTTGCACAAGAAGACGAATCTACGCTGGAGATGTATGGAGTCAATCAACCAAAGACAAAGGATTTCGGTCGGAGGTGCTTGCTTGCTCGGAGGCTCGTCGAACGTGGCGTGCGTTGTGTTCAACTGTACAGCGGTGGTGCTCACAACGATGACAACTGGGACGCGCATGGTGACTTAGAGGTCAACCATAATCGCCACGCTGGAGCCACCGATCAACCTATCGCAGCGTTGCTTAAAGATCTTAAGCGTCGCGGCATGCTCGAGTCGACGTTGGTGGTTTGGGGCGGTGAATTCGGCCGACAACCGACCGCAGAGTACCAAAAGGGTTCAGGACGTGATCACAATGCCTACGGTTTTACTATGTGGATGGCCGGCGGAGGCATCAAAGGGGGCCTAACGATTGGCACAACCGACGAATTAGGTTCAGCCGCCGTCGAACGCCCCATGCACGTTAAGAATCTGCACGCCACGATCTTGCATCAACTCGGGCTAGACCCAAATAAACTCGCCTATTTCCACGGCGGATTGGACCAAAAATTGGTCGGCGTCGAACACATTGACCCCATTGAAGAAATTATTTGATTACGGCTTGGATAGGAAATTGTCGGTAACCGCGAGGACTTCAGTCGCTGTCCCTTCGCGCGATGCCACCGAGGATTCGCCAGCGCGGAGGTAATCAAACTTAGTAGCAAAACTTGATTCAAACGCAGTGCGCGAAAGATTTCTCTGGTCACCTGCTGTCAGCTTCTATCTTGATATCGTTTGTGCCCTCTTTTACAGTCTCAGAAATGGAAGTGGTTTCAGGGTTTCCATATTTCGCCGCAATGCGAGGTTTTCTTCCTCGCGTAATATCAATGTTCTCGGCAGCGCGGCCCAACGGCGCATTCTCGTCGATAATCCCAATATCCTTAAGCACAACTTTGTGCGGTCCGACCGCTGCACCTTCCTTTTTGCCATCATCCGACGTCATTTTGAATCGCCCTTGATCATCGGAAATACCTAACGAACGCGGGCCGGACGAAGTGGGCCAGAACTCGACCATAATCTTCGGTAGAGGCTTGCCACCCTGTGTCACAGTACCTTCCACTGCAGCCATTTGTGGACCGCTTTCGCCACACCCGGCAATTATTAAGCTACACCACAATCCAACACTCGTTGCAATATTTTTTATCACCGAAAAAACTCCAAATTCCAAACGATATCATCAAACATGCACTGATTGATTTACCAATACAGCTCGCCCAAACAGACATCCCCGCGTATGCATGTGCAATAGGCATGCGGGGAATTCGAGCATCAATCTAAAATCGAGCCATGTAACGGATTAGTATTCACCCACAACTTCGCCACCAGCGCGCGTCCCCAGTGCTTTGAACGTAACTGGTGAAACACTTTGCGAGATAAATGTGACCGAACCATCAGCAAAGGCAAATTGAGCGCCACCGGTGTGCATGCTGCCAAAGGCGTTAATTCGGTCATCGACCAATAACTGGCGCGCACCTCCCAAAGTAGCAAAATTGACAGGTAGTCGGAAATTGATGGGCACTCCTGTCCCCAGAAAACAATCGCCTTGAGCTGCAAACCAAACCCAACCCCAGTTGCGAATACGGTCATTCAAAGTCGTATCCGAATCAAAAATCGGATCGTAGAACGCACGTTCCCCCAAGAGCAAAGTATTGCTTGTACCGTCGGAAGCATCCGCCATGCGCAATTGTTTATTTTGCAAGAGGATGCCATCCGAAAGCGCCACATAGCCAGGATTAGGAGCGGCAGGGCCAACGGGATCGGGGGTCGCTGGCGCAAAAGGATTGAGCAAACTTGGCCTCGGCGAGACACCACCTCGTGGATAGCCTCGTGTGCCAGCGCAACCGTAGTAATGGGTCCTGAAATATTGACCTGCAGAAGTGGAGGCAGCGTTCGCTGGTTCACTTAACATCGAACCAGGATTCGAAGGGCAAACTAACGTGGGTACGACCTTCTTCATGAAATGATCGCCCGAAAACTGTGCTGCCGTCGCGGGGACACGATCGTTATTATTAAACACCAACTGGTCCCATCTTTGCCACAGATTGTCTTGTTCGATATACGATAACAATTGGTGCATCAGACCATAGCGCCTCGTTGGACCGGTGTTGGTAGGGCTCAACTCAGGATGCGGAAACTGAGGCGACTGTGCACGCAACATGCCGTACGGAAATTTGCGATGCGTGTCGTGAAACAAGTGGACCCCAAGAGCCAATTGCTTTAGGTTATTAGAACAACTCATGCGACGAGCGGCCTCTCGGGCCGATTGAACGGCAGGTAATAACAGGCCTACCAAAACGCCGATGATGGCAATCACCACCAATAATTCCACCAAGGTAAATCCGCGAAAATATCTACGCATAAAATCAACTCCAGAACATTACAGAAATCAGGCGCAGCGCCCACGTTAGAAAAGAACACTCAAGAAACCGCTACCGATAGAAACACAAGTCTGCCCAACAAAAAATAGTAGGCGACTATGTATGTATGTCAATTGCGAATAAAACAAATGTGATGACCGAGCAGCTTGTATTACTGTATAGATATTGTTGGGATTATAAATTAACACATTATGTTCATTGCGAGATAATGCAAGCAGCAATGAATTCACCTGCAAGCGAAAACATTACTTATGTGTTACACACCGCATCTGGCATGACATTCGAAATCAAACGACACCTATTGACGCACATCGGAGCCGAGAACGCACAATGGTTACGGCGTGGCGATAGAGCCCCGTACCGGAAGTCCGGTTTTTCACGGTCAGGTGGGAGAGATAAACGCATCAGATAGAAACCGGACACTAACGCGCACTAACGCGTTCCGGCTGGTTAATAATCCATCATCCGATTATTCGAAACAGTGACGACTACTCCAGTTATTTTTTGACTTGGACCGTCTATGTCATTATTTTGCAAGGTGGTGAGTGCGGTGGAGTAAATGGAGAAAAGGTTAACATCAGCCGGAAGGCGTTAGACTCCGGTTTCCGATATTCGATAAACTTGGTTCGTGCACTAGGTTATTGAGCGCTTACGGTGGGACTGCGTTTGCAAAGAAAGGGTAGCAAAGCGATCCACGTCGAGGGGGCTGTGGTATCCACATCGTCGCTGCAATTGCAATCGCCACCACGAGACTCGGCATGGCCAACACGATTTCCGCGTTCTTAGAATTGGAACGAATTAGTTTCCAGCGACTTTGATGATACGCTCTTTCATGCGCGCTATGTATTCCTGATACCTCGGCGGAAATCGTTTGTCGCGCACGGGCAAACTAGTAAAAGCCTCGCCGATTTCTGATTTTAGCGGCTGACTCCAATCGAGACTATTTAGTGCAAACAGGGCCACAAACAAATCTTGTTTATCCAAGTCGCATAGATCCACCAGCGCGTGTATGGCTGGCCCTCGGTCCGTAGGTGCTCCGAAGCGGGCGAGAATTTCATTTACAGTAGCTCGAACGTATGGAGATGGATCGCCGGCCATCGAACGGGCCGCTTTGACGCAGGCATCTCGCTCGCTGCCAGCTTGAGCTCGCACCAATAAGCCAGTGGCGATCCAATATCGAGCAGCACTATCGGTAGGCATTTTCTGAGAAAGTAGTCCGTCAAGTGACCGAGTGCTCGAAGCGATTTCCGCAATCTTCATGAGCTGATCGGTGTTCACACCGGTCTCCGTTTGCCGGGCGAAGGAATAAGGGGCGGTTCCCGATGCTCGGCTAAGCACTTCACCTTCGGGAAGTAAACCCAAATCACGGATATCGACCATCCAAGTCTGGAGAGCTTTTCGCATTCTGTCTAAAGTTGGTGCATGTTCAGGTGCGGCGGCCAAGTTATGAATTTCGTAGGGATCATTCTGTATGTCGTACAATTCTTCGACAGGTTTTGATTTAAAGAACGCTGACTGCGCCTCGGTCAATTTCCCCTCTTCGAACAGTCGATGCCAGGCTTGCGTGGTAGGAGTTTGGAACATGTAATTCAAATATGTTCCCTGTGGACGATGGGGCATGAAGTTGCGAATATAGTGAAACCGTTGATCACGGACAGCGCGAGACATGTCATAGCGTTCATCCATACGATCTCGAAATCCATAAACATATTCTGGATCTTCTTCAGCGAATTTGCCCAAAAACGCCTTGCCCTGCAAATGTGCAGGTGGTCGCGAGCCCATGATGCTCAACATCGTGGGTACCAAATCGACGAAGCTCACTAACCGTGTGCTGCGACTTTGAGGTTGGTAATGCTTGCCCACCAACTCACGATATCTCTCTGGAACATGCACGATCAGAGGAACGTGCAAACCACTTTGGTATAGCCAGCGTTTACTTCTTGGCATGCCGCTGCCGTGATCGCCGTAATAGAATACGATCGTACTGTCTGCTAAGCCATCTTGCTTCAACTGACCTAATACTTGCCCCACCTGCTGGTCCATCTCCGTGACCTTATCATAGTACTGAGCCCAATCCTGACGACTCTCCGGTGTATCTGGGTGATATGGTGGTATGCTTACTTTTTCCGGATCATGAATTGCCGTGTGCGGACGTTTGCGAATCTGACTTTCGTGGCTGGTCGTAAAATTGAATACCGAAAAAAATGGTTGTCCCGGCTTGCGTTTGCGCCAATGTGCTCGATTGCTTGATTCGTCCCAAACCTCTTTTGATTGCAGCAAGTTGTAATCCTCTTTAGCATTGTTGCTGCAGTAATACCCGAGTTCGCGAAACATCAGCGGATACAAACGAATGGGTTCGGCGGTAGCCACTTGACTGCGCATATGCTGCGCTCCAAGGCTATTGGGATAACAACCGGTGATGATGGTTGTCCGTGCGGGTGCGCAAACGGGAGCATTTGACCAACAGTTCAAGTAGATCATGCCGCGCGCGGCAATCGAATCGATATTTGGTGTGTCGGCGTAGTGATCGCCATAACAACCGATCTGAGGCCCAGTATCTTCCGAGGTAATCCAAAGTATGTTAGGACGTTCGGTGGAGGAATTGAGCTGGGCTGGTGACTCGCCAACCATTGGTACCAGTAGCAGACTGAGAGCCAACAATGGAGAAACCGACTTGACCATCGCATGATTCCTGGAACGATGCTCGACAGTAGAATATGTAACTTCACACAGATCGCATCGTAATCTCTGGCCGCAATTCGAACCAGCAGGCAATGACTTGCCTACATTCAGATGAGTTAAGATGGATAAGCCTTGCGGTCATCCTTGAACGCGTACTGCAAATATCAGTGCGATCAAGAGCAGTGAGGGCATCCTGTGTTTGCCAAAGTACGTCGCGATCTTCAGTCACAGATGAGCAGAGAAGAAATGCAACTCATTCCAGTTCGGGGAATGTGTCGCCATCAAGCCCCAATCGACTGATCAGCGCCTTCGTGCGTGCTAGAAAATCGAACTTGAAATTGGCCACCTGTTGCTCGCTGATGTCCAATCGTTCGGCAACTTCTTTATTGCCGAGTCCGACAACAAATAGCAATTCGATGCATTTCAGTTTTGTCCAATCTCCACGCTGTTGCCATTTGAGGATCTGTTCACGTAGAGCTTCGACCAGTGCCTTTTCTTCGAGACCTTTGCGTTCGACACTGCGAACGATACTGCTGGCCGGGCGAGCTTTTTCCGAGCGGATCTCCCACGGAGTTTTGGACGATTCGACACTTGGATTGAGCGTGATGGTAGGTCGCCGACCTTCGCGTCGCAAGTGATCCGTAAGCTTGTATGCGCAAATCGAAAATAGATAACTTTCCAATGGTCGTCGGCGATCGAAATTGGGAAGGCTGTTCAGAAAACCGACAAAAGTCTCTTGCACAACATCTTCACTGGTTGCTCGGTTTCGAAGGCGGCTTTCGACGAACGCCAGCAACCGCCCCTCGTACCGAGAAATCAAATCTTCCCACGCACTGGCTTCGCCTTGGCTTATTCGCTCGACCAACATTTGATCAGCGTCGATGGGTTCGGTCATTGAAGTTAGTTTCGAAAGTATTGAAATTGTCGACCATGAACGGAGTTGTAGTATAGGTCATGGAAACTTTACGTGGAGACCGCGCACGCCAGTAATAAACCACGACGCTCCAGATCACCATACAGCTTAACACAATTGCGACTTTGTGTAGGAAGCCTCGGTAGCGATTGGTTCGATGCAAAACTCTAGGCGGTACAGCAACGACAGCAGTGGCTTGTTGTTCGACTGCACGGTTGAAGCGTTGTCGACGGGCGAGAACCAAATGAACGCCTCCAACACTGCTGACCAAAAACAATGTTCCCAATCCCAACTGCAAGATGCGTTGACGTTGTACGAACTCAGCATGCCAGACTAGAAACTGTTCACGTTGGTCGGGGCTGACCGAGATCTGTACCCACTTTTGAAAAGTCTGACCATCGATATCGATGGCATGTGCAATATATCCGGATGGTTTATCGATCAAATTTTGGCGGATGTACTTGGCGGAGATTGGTAAGTTCTTGGCAGCTTCGTTCTCGTTCAATACTCGTTGGTCGATATATTGCCGTACTGCAAATACCAAGGCAAAGTCCAACGACAAATCTGCTGCCTCAACCGATTTCTCAGGTGTCGAGCAGACATTGAATCGGTGATATTTCTGCGAATAATCGGCAGGTTGGCTGACCCATGCCGGACTGTTGCTAGGCAACAGCGATTTTCTTTCGGGATCAACGGAAAGGGGGCGGACTGATAATGGCTGAGAATCATCGACTTGACGATTTACTTGGTCGTCAACATCGTCTCCGTCTTTCTTCGACTTTTTTGGGGCCCGTGAGTTGGTCGTTGAACTAGAATCATTCGGATTCGCCTGAACATCACCGGCACGATTCACCGTGGCTTGGTTTTGAGGCGCTCGAGAATTGGTGAAGTCGTTTGGCTCTGCCGCGTCAAACGGATTGAACGAATCAAAGGCAGAGTCGTCTTGTACTTCGCCAACTGGCGGCTGAGGTGAGGAATCTTGAGCAATCACGACGAGAACAAGTGGCCGATCACTAAATAGCAAACAAGCCACCATTAGAGCAGGCAACAAACACTGGCGACGCCATGTACTCTCGCTTGCGGATTCAATCTGCTTGGTAGTCATCCTGCAGGTCCTCTTTTTACTTAAACTATTGAGCGAAGGGAATCGACATGCAGACGTTCGTCCGGATCGATCCAATGGCTGGAGAGTTGAACGGCGATGCTTGTTCCTGCCGCAATCACCGCTCCCCACGGAAGTGGAAATGGAATAATCAAATAAACAATCCAAGCTGCTAATACCGACCAAATCACACTCAGCAGACTGAACCTAGTTCGGCGCAGGGGATCTACCTGTTTCCACCAATGAACCAGTCCCAATAAGAGCGGAAAGTAGGCGAGATAAGCTGGCAACAGTGGCTGTCCGTGTGTCGAAAAAAAGCCAGGCCAACGGCGCGAGTCGGAATGAACATCCAGCGGGCTGTTACGCAAGAGTTGGTCGGGGCCGGTCGGCCACGCAATCTCCAGGAAATCCGCCGTTCCGTAGGCTAACAAGCCAATTCCTAGGCCGAACGTCAACTGCACAAAGCTCCTCACCGCCCAATCTCCTTCCGTGGTCTCCCAACGCTTGCCCAGCCCAATGACGCTCCAAGCAGTCGCAAGCGAAATCAAAGTGCTCCACGCGATTGTAACCAGTTGCCCCTGTTGGGCTTGACCGGTACCAATTTGAAATATCGCCACAAGTGCGCTGAAAACAATCAAAACAATCGCGGTTACGAACCAAGTACCGGTCACTGAGGAGAGTACGTGTGCCACTTTTTCTTGACTTAATTGTCGCCGTTTGGCAACTCGCCATTGTCGCACGGAAAGTGGTTTATGGGGTGCGGGCTTGACCGGTGGAACTGGTGCAGCGACCGGACGAGCTTGGTGAGCAAATGGGTTCACGTGAGCTTGTGGTTGCCCACGAAGCGGCGGCGGAGTTTGACGCCGTGACTTCTCCGACACACCATTTGAGCGCACACCACAAACAAGACACCACACAATATAGTAAGGGATATACATCATCAGAGCTGGCAGTAACAACCCGAACAGCCCTGGGATGAAATTAAAGCAAACGATGATCCCCAGTGCCAAGACCGCCCCACGCATGCCCGGATTCAAGGGCAACCCCCGCCACCACTGGGACACACGAATCCAGCTACCTTTTATCGCAGCAGCGATAGGCTCATCGTAGTGAAGCGAATTTACGCTGCCTGTCGGCGGAGCTGCGTTGTGCTTGCCATCTGCAACCTGAGGAGATGAAGCCAGTCGATTCACGAATGCCTGTCCACCAGTCGCTTCGATTGGTGTAATCACCGGTGGTTGGCTGCTGCTGATGGAATTCGTTACCATGTAGCGCTGGTCAATTTCCAAGCCCAACGGCCGGACCATTTCACGTACATCCCTGTAACGTGCTAGGGGGTCTTTCTGCAATGCACGAGAACACACCTCGCGCACTGGCCATGCAACCTTCGATAAATCCGGATCAGAGGTCAAGTGCTTCATGATGATCTCTTGTGTACTCTCACCATCAAAAGGCACATTCCCGGTAGCCATTTCGTACAACATGACTCCCAGTGCATACACATCGATCTCTTTGCCGTACTCACCTTTACCAATTTCCGGAGCCATATAATGAAAGGTACCAACGCTCTCAGTTTGGCCACCTCGTCGAGAGCAAGAAATGTACTTTGACAGCCCATAGTCGCCAATCTTGACGATCCCCTGGTCTTCAAAGATATTCGCTGGTTTCAAGTCTCGGTGAACAACTCCATGTTCGTGCAGGTAAGTCACTCCAGCAACGATTTGGCCAAACCAATGACACAATTCTGGCATTGGCAGTCCAGTCGGATAACGCTCAACCAAGTCGCGCAGATTACCGCCGGAGACGTATTCCATAACGATCCAGCCTTGTTCCTCCTGGTCGAATTGGATGTCGAACAATGCAATCAAGTTCGGGTGCTTGAGATTCAAGCATTGCCGAACACCGCGAACTTCGACGTCCAAATTTCGCTGGATTCTTTTTAAAGCGACTTCTTTTCCAGCGTCATTAATTGCGAAGTAAACCTCGCCAAATCCCCCGATCCCCACGCCCCGTTTGATCGTGTAGCCCGCAAGCGGTCGATCACCGTTCCCATATGTGAATTTCATTGTGTTAACCCGCTCAGCGGGCGGAGAAGGAGGATTTAGGATTCCTTTGGCTTGCAATTTCAATGGGTTCAATAACTGGATCATAACAAACTTGAACTCCGTTGGATCGCTAACGCTCAATTCGTAGTATTCGCGGGATTCTTGGCGACCAGTTGTTGTGCAACTGTCAGCCTGAGAATTGGGCCTTGTTCCAAATAAATCGAGGCGCTTGACACACGTTGGATTCGAATCCAACACGAACCACTATTCAATACTAAACGAAAAATCTTCACCACAAATTCTTATACCTGGTGCCAGCGGAACAGGTCCCTTGGTTAACCGTCCATTGACTGACATTTCGCTAGCGCTCCGAAAGCTCCAATTTCCAGCGTGCTTATACAGCAGAACCTCGGTCATCCAATGGGGACAGTGGACATGGCTGGGGAGTCGCGGACCAAAAATACAAGAATCTGCAACTAACAGGACACCATCGACTGCGGGCTTCCACCGATGGTGGCTGGCCAAATCAATGCGCGCAGTTGAGCTGAGAGGACTGGGTTTCGAGAATCGCAATCGGACTCGGGCCCCTACAGAAATTGTTTGGGCATCGCGCAATAACTGAGGTCTTGAAACACTCTCTCCATCAACCTGGATTTCTTGGAGTGGCTGCAATAAGTAGTCGCCTCCAGAACGCCGAATTGAAAGGGCTTGCCGAGATAGATCGCCCACCACCAACAAATCGGCGGTTGGTTCGAATGCGGCTTGCCCAACCACAACGTCATTTCGCCAGCACAGCAAAAATCCGCCGACGCCGTCGATCCATATGACATGCTGACCGGACGCACCCGATTTATCGTCATGCCAATTCACCGCCGATTTTGCTCCTGACATCGCTGTAGTTCTCGCTAGCAATGCGTCACCGAACATCATCTTTTCCCAATGTGCTTGGCACCACTTTCAATCCATCCTAACGCAAAAGGGACACTGCCACACCTTTTACAAGCTGCAACAGCGTCCTGAATTACTTGCAATCACCTACTGGCAGAGAAAACTCAATCGACGACCAGCGATTCGACTTCCGCAACTCCTTGCCCACTTTCTGCACTGTCTTGGCCGAAATAGCTGGAGATTTCGTTGAGCAATTCTGGCGATGCACTTTCCTCCAGAGCAATTGCTCCGTCCAAAATACCTTCGCTGGCAACGATCCGTTCAGCCACATCAATGCGGGTGCGAATACTGTCCAGCAATTCTTTTGTGTGACTTAGGTGGCTGTCATCCAATGCAACAGGACTGGCTGCCTGCGCTACTTCAACCAAAGTCAAACGAGCTCGAAGGTTCGCAACATCCACTTCCAACTGCTTTTTCTTTTGGATCATCTCATCCAGCTTGCGGCGAGCCGCATCCAAGTTTTTCTCTCGAGCGGCAAGAACCTGGCCCAGCTTTTCCATCGACTTTTCATGTACTTGGAATTGCTTGAAGCGGCAGGCTAAGTCTTCGCGGACCTGGTCGGCAGAGTACTTGCGACCTAAATAAACAAACCGAACCGACCCACTTTCCAGATCGCCTTTCAATTGGAGAATCTCTTTGCGAGCCTTTGCTAGTGCAGCTTGCTTGCCGTCGATGTCTTCTGACAGCCGCTGTATATCGCTTTCTTCGCAGGCCACAATCTGCATGTTCTTGGCAATTTCGGGCTTTAAGTCGTCGATCATCTGCTGCGCCCGTTTGATCTCCCAATCTATTGGCACGTTGCGACTTACCGCATCGCTGGCTTCCCGATAGCCAGTTCGCAAGTAACTCCAGCACGCAGTTCCCCCCACGAGCATCGCACCACCCAATCCAATCAAACCTGTAAAAACTAATTTCTTGAGCATTTGCTTGTCCTCCGACAGGAAAAC
This sequence comes from uncultured Pirellulaceae bacterium, assembly GCA_964625155.1. Classification (GTDB taxonomy): domain Bacteria; phylum Planctomycetota; class Planctomycetia; order Pirellulales; family Pirellulaceae; genus Aureliella. The sequence continues at coordinate 6,188 of CAZVBC010000099.1, read as the reverse complement.
GAACCGTGCGGGAACCGGTGCTTCCAAGCCACAGTTCCCCTTTGTTGTGATTGCAAGTGTCGCAAGCTTCCCGCCACCACCCAGTTGGGTTTGCGCTGCCACGCACGGCATTGCTTGCTACAGAAGTCAGTTCGTAAGACGCGCCAAGTTTATTGGAATCGCACAACGAATTATTTTATTTTTTGGAGGCTAGGCCGATTGCAGCCAGTGCGCCGATGCCCGATTCCCTGGTGGCTTGCGACAGACTGGTCGATGGGGCTACACTTCTGCGCTCGTGAATTCTTAATTGCAGCCACGCTCGCAGGACTTTGCCGATGACCGATGCCCCAAACACCGATTCACTTGTTCAGCAGCCATCGCCAACCGGAAGCCCGCTACATGTGAAGATACTTATTGGTTTAGTGATTGGGGCTACTTTAGGAATCGCTGCCAACCTGGTCTGGCATGTTCCATTGGATTCTCCCCATGCGGCCAGTCTCGACATTAACGGAAATCAAATTTCCGACCATCTCGAATGGTTGGCTGGTAACATTGCCGACCCGCTGGGAAGAGTTTTTTTGCGATTGGTAATGATGGTCGTGGTTCCGTTGGTCTTCTGTGCGTTGGTCTTAGGAGTGCTGGGGATCGGCGATGTTAGCAAGTTAGGACGTGTTGGATTGCGATCCTTGCTCTACACTCTGTTGCTCTCAGGTTGTTCCGTGGGCATTGGCATTGGGTTGGTCAATCTAATTCGGCCCGGTGAGCGACTCAGCGATCAGCAGCGAGCGGGTTTGCAAAAAGCTTATGCAAAAGATGCGGGCGACAAAGTCGAGAATGCGAAAAAGGCCAAACCTGTCCAGCAAGTTTTGCTCGACTTGCTTCCCGAAAACCCACTGCAAGAAATGGTAGGAGCGGTCGACGGCAGTTCGAAAGGAAACGGCATGTTGGCCGTGATGTGCTTTGCTCTAGTCATTGGAGTCGCCATGATGAGTCTGCCCGAAGGTCGCCAACAGCCGTTGCAATCCGTACTAGAATCTCTGTACGAGGTTACCATGAAGGTCATCGAATTCGCCATGTGGTTAGCACCTTACGGAATCGCTTGCTTGATGTTCTCGATCACTGCGAGGTTAGGTGTCGATATTCTTTGGCTGCTAATGGCCTTTGTCGGGACGGTGCTGCTCGGATTGGCCTTGCAGATGTTCGGCGTTTTCTCAGTTGTCCTGGTAGTGGTCGCGCGTCGCGATCCTCGCAAATTCTTCCGCGATACGCAAGCCGCCATTTTGACTGCGTTTGGAACTTCGTCCTCTAATGCCACACTCCCTACAGCCCTCCGTGTCGCACAAGACAAACTCGGCTTGCCTCCCGAGATTTCCAAATTCGTACTCACCGTCGGGTCAACCGCCAATCAAAATGGGACTGCGTTATTTGAAGGAGTCGTGGTCCTGTTCTTGGCTCAAGTTTTCGGCGTCGAGTTAACACTGACTCAACAATTCACAGTCGTGATGATGGCCATTCTCGCCGGAATTGGGACAGCCGGTGTGCCTGGCGGTTCAATCCCCTTAATCGTCGTCGTATTGCAAACGGTTAATGTCCCCGCCGATGGTATCGCCATCATCTTGGGTGTCGATCGCATCTTGGATATGTGCCGAACTACCTTAAACGTCACTGGTGATCTCGTCTTGGCCACCTGTGTTGCCGGCCCGCAAAGGGCACCTGTCGAGCCAGTTTGACGAACACACAATTCAGTTTAGCGGGAAGAGCCAAGCCCCGAGCGCAGTTATCGCGAATCCGATGCAACCCATCAGGGACACTGCAACAGATACCGTGCGCAATGTCTGTGTCGTGGTAAAACCGGTCATGGTGGCAATCTGCCAAAAACCACTGTCATTCATCCATGGAATCGGTTTCGATCCGCAGCCGATCGCTAACGCAATGTACATGGGGTGAAATGGCAAGGAGTCGGTTTCTAGCATCCTCTCCACAATGGGTTTAACAATTCCTGCCGCAGTAATCATCGCCACCGTCGCTGAACCTTGGGCAATGCGGATCAACACGGTCAACAAAAAGGCCACTACTAAAATACCCCACGCCGACATCGCTTGCGGGAACTGCTCACCAACAGCCTGTGCAATGCGAATCTGTTGCAAGGATGCGCCAAAAGCTCCACCCGAGCAAGTTAGCAGCAGTATCATGCCAGCATCCGATAATCCACGACCGATCGCGCCACTGGTATCTTGAGTGGGACGAGTCTTGCGCAAGACCACCATGGACACCAGTGCAGCGCACAACAACGCGATACCGGGATCGGCAAATAATGCCAGCCATGGAATCGCCGTATTGACCGAGATCAAAATCGATTGCACATTATCCGAACTCTCGGCCACGACATTCAGCATCTCGCTGCCACCGAGCATCAATAGAGGCAAACCAATCGGGAGCGCAGCAAGCCATACGGACATCGGTTTAACAGCGGGTTCCTGAGAGGGTGAAACGTCCGTACTATCAGTACTTGTACCCATCCCCGCCTGCAAGTCGATTTTCAGCCAAGTATTGCACCACAACCCATACAGCATTCCGAACGTCGCTGCCAAACCGCCGACAATCGTGCCACCGATCATCATCATGCCAATCGAAACTCCCATCTCTGCAGCAACCAACATCGGTCCTGGTGTCGGTGGCACTAGGGAGTGAGCCATCGTCGCACCAACAATAATAGCCATGATGGCGGCTACGTAGTTCCGAGGATCCTTCCTGCCGAACGCTTTGGCCAGCGGTAGCAACATATAGAAGACAGTGTCAAAAAAAACTGGAATTCCCAATATAAAACCACTGACCGACAACGCTGGAATAGTTCGCTGTTTACCCAACAACGCTCGAATCGCCTCGATCAATCGAGCTGCTGCGCCGCTCTCCAATAGACAAATTCCTACTACGGCTGCCATAGTGATTGGTAAACCAATCTTACGAAACGTGTCAGCCAATCCGCCTGCCAAACGCGCACCGATGGCTGACCAACGATGCGCATCAATTTGTTGAATCTCTCGAACTGCCAGCAAGCGGTCACCCTTTTCGAATGCTGCAGTTGGAAGTTCGCTCGTAAAAAAACGATAGTCTTTTTCGAATTGCTTCGTCGAACCCTGGATCACCAATGGTTGTGACTCTATCTGTCGCGAGCCTCCGCGCATCAGATAATATTCTCCCGGCACGACATTACGGGCTAAGTCGAAGGAACCATCTTTCCCAACCTCAGTAATTCGAATACCCGCACGATCCATTTCGTTTTCGATTACCACAGACCTTGGCGTAAAAATCAACACAAACAGTGCCCCCAGAATCAGCGCCAGCAGTGGATGCAAACGAATCACCAAGATCCCACTCAACACCACCAAGATTCCCAAACAGGCAATAACCAAGACGTTCATCAGTTTGTACTTCTAAAAATTGAATGCCAGCCGAATCTAGAATCAGGCATCGCCCCTGCCGACAGACCTTCACGGGCGAAAGCTCGAAACAAAAACCACGTCCATCGTACAGTTTAATAACTCACCGTTCACCTGCACCAACGAGTAACTTTGATGGACAACGCCATAATCGATAAAAGTGAAAGGCATTTGGCGGACCAATTAGCCCCAGTGCGTCAGCGCGCGTCGGCACCCGGTTTGCCTTGATTTTGGAGCTAAAACCGGACTTGAACGCGAATGGCTGATCGAAAGTCGCGCTGACCAATTAAGGATGCAAAGCGAATTGCTCGTAATTTTCTTCTAGGATGAAATCCTTAAACAAAGCAACCATTTCCGGCTACACGCCAAAACTTTTCCCGTCGCTCTGCCTGCTGTTCAAGATTGTTTGGTCGATTGCATCGGAATGCTCACAAGGCAGAGCCTTAAATGGGGCACATTCCATGGCAGAACCATGAGCGAGATTAAGTAAGAGAGGCGATTAACGAGAGGTGTTACGAAAAAATTCGTAATTACCACTTGGAATCATTTGTTGGTCTGACGATCTTGAATCGCTTTACGTCGATCCAGCAAACGCCCCATTTGCGGACCAAGCAGGACTCGCAATCGCTCGTGCCCCTTGTATCCATCGACAACTTGCAGCGCTTCGTCAATCGCCAGCAGAGCCGCATCGGGTTCCTTGCGTGTTAGATGCATATCAGCCATGCGTTGCAATGAGATTACCAGTGAAAACTGGTACAGTAACACATCGGAAAACTGTTTGGCCAATTCCCGTTGGATAGCCAGCGCATCTCGCATGACCTGAACAGCCTGCTCGGCCTGGTTCGGTCGTCCGAACGAAAAGTAGTACTCGGCCATCCGTACCAGCGCCGTCGCTCGCAAAGCGCGATATTCCGGTACGTTGGGTTGCTCGGCAATCAAATCGTCACAGAATCCCAACGCTTTCGAGAATCTCATTAAGTCGTCGGCACCGGAGTGAAGCGGTGTGCACAACGTATCAGCCAAATGGAATTTAAAAGTTGCCACAGTGCCGTGTTGGCTGACCAGTGCCTCCAGTATCTTGACCGCTGCTCGCAGCGATTCGTCTGCTTTTTTGGCGTTCTGATTAAATTGCGAAATCCGCACATTATCTCGATAGGCTCGAGCCAGAGTCGCTTGATAACCAGCGTGCTGAGGGTCTTCGTCTACTAAACTAACCAGCAGAGCCATCGCCTGTTTGTTCGATTCCTCTTGCCGCTTTATGCGCGCGGTTGCCATGGGAGACATTTTTAATGGAGGACGTTCCGGAAACGGCAGGAATCTTGCAAACGGCCTCCGTGGCCTGGCAGGTGATTCGATGCCAAAGCGCGCGCCGAGCGAGGCTAAGCAATTGTGCGTTTTCGCGATCGCAAACCGACCTTCTTTTGATACTTGCAACTTGGTATTGCTGTTCAGCAAATCTAACGCTTGCTCGTGCTTTGCAAAAGCTTGCAGGACATCGCCGCGCCGAGCACAGATCAGCGTCAAATTATTCAAAATACTCGCTTGATGGAGTATAGAATCAATATTTTCAGGGTTCTTGGCGGACAGTATAGTCAGGGCTTCCAACGCTCGGCGATAGGATTGCTGGGCATCATCCAGTTTGCCAAGCTGGAGCTGAATATCTCCCATGCGCATGCGTGCCTGAGCTAGCTCGGCGGACAAATCTTTGTCATTCTCCTGAGAAAAACGCTCGAAAAATGCCATCGTGCGGGTTAAAAGATGAACGTCAGCCGAACTAAGTGCGGCGCTGGTATCGCCGAGCAACTGCGAGTCCTCTTCGAAATCTTCCAGCATCGCGTCGGCACTTCCACGCGAAGCGATGTTGTCAATAATCTCACCAAAAGCTTCGACGGCTAGATTCAGATTTATCTCCGCCCGTTGACGTTCTCGTTCCACGTTGTCGAGCGCTGCGGATTTTTCGCGCAAGCTGGATTGTGTTTGAGCATATAGTTTGTCGATAGCGTTAAATGCCAGTTGTTTCTCGCGATATCCCCAGCCCAACATTCCTGCTATCGCCACCAACAATGACACGATGGCCGCAGATAACCCAGCGATCGCTGGGTTGCGTCGCGACCATCGCCACAACCTCTCCGGCGCGGAAATTGGCCTGGCAGCAATCGGTCGATCTTCCAAGAAACATGTTAGATCATGTTCGAATTCAGCCGCAGTGCCATAGCGGTGCGCCGGCTCCCAACTGCTGGCCTTCATTACAATTGTCTCTAGATCGACTGGAATGTCCTTGCAGATCGATCGCGGACTCGCAACTCGATCCCCTTTTCCGGCACTGCTCAAACGATGCTGCGGGGACTCATTGGCGGGTCGCAAGGTCAGCAATTCATACAAGGTCACGCCTAGACTATAGACGTCGCTGCGCGCATCAAATTTTCCCCGGAGCTGCTCCGGGGCCATATATCGCAAAGTCCCGACGATTTCACCGGTTTGAGTAATACCATCGAAGTCTTCCTTGCGGGCCAAGCCGAAATCGGAAACCCAGACTGTACCCTCACGGTCGAGTAGTAAATTGCTAGGCTTGATGTCACGATGCATGACTCCTTGATGATGCGCATGTTGCAGTGCATTAGCAACTCGCGCTACGAGCGCAGTTATGGCACGATAATACTCCAATCCTAACCCAGCACTTGCGCTGGGGGACTTGGCATCGCGAACTCCAAATCGCTTGGATTTTCCATGAGACGCTTGATCCACAACTGTGGATTCCTGCTGGTCAAA
>CAZVBC010000098.1:0-20144 GCA_964625155.1 uncultured Pirellulaceae bacterium | reverse complement strand
GCTGATGGATCTATTACGGTCAAAGATATTCGTGCCGATTCACCGGACGGAACAGATACTGTCCGGGAAGTCGAGCGATTGATGTTTTCCGACGGTGTGATGCGAGTGGTTGCATCCGAAGCTGACCGCCAAGACTATGACGATGGTCGGCAACTCGAAAGTGAAACGACATCGCATCCCGGAATAGTCTTCACAGATGATTTTAGTGAGGGCAATTTAGACCGCTGGACTCCCATCAGCCTGGGGAACGGTACCTACGACTTCAGAGTCATCGATGGACAATTGGCCGAAGGAAGCGATGCAGGGCACGGATTTCTAGCACACGATTTGACCAGCTCGGGTGTCGACATTGCGACCACCGACTCGTACTTGTTATCCGTGGATGTGTTGCCCAACAGTGGAGACACGTACAACAACGGAGTGGGCTTGGTTTTTGGTTTCCAAGATACGAACAATTATTTCAAAGCCGTCTGGCGCGACTTTTCGGAAACCACCAATCCTAACAATCTCTACCAGACTTCCCCATTGCATCGCGATCTGATGCTGATCCGAGTCCACGAGGGACAGGAAACCGTATTGAGCACGGTTGACCAAACAAATCTCCCGGCGAACTTTCGTATGGGTGTCGAAGTTGGTCCAGCCGGTACTCGAGTATTGATCGACGGCATACCAGTCTTGAGCGCTGACGGTGTTCGGCCGGCTGTGGGGCAATTCGGCTTGTTTGTCTTTGACAACGATGGGGGAGTACGATACGACAACGTGCGCGCCGATATTCTGCCGACGACCGAGCTGTCTACGGACCCTCACACTCGTCTGCCCGATTTGGTCCTGGGATCACAGGGTGATGATATTCTTCGTGGCTCAGAGTCGTTGGGGAACAACATTTTAGTCAACGGAGGATTTGAGAACGGTCAGGCAGCTGGATCATGGTCCAATCACACCAACGTAAATGGTTGGAAAAACGTCAATACTGGCGAAGGTTTGGAGTTGTGGGGCCACACATTTTATGGACTGTGGGCCACTGAAGGGAATAACTTCATGGAACTGGATAGCAACAATATGACGGACGCTATCTACCAAGAGGTACAGACCGAGGCTGGTCAAGAATATCGGTTGACGTTTGATGCAGCCGCGCGTCCCGGTACGACCAACCTTACCAATCACTTTGAAGTTTATTGGAATGGCGAGCGCATTGCCTCGATCGACCCGACAACCTCCGTATGGCGCGAATATGTCTTCAACGTGCAGGGAACTGGTGAGCTCGATCGGCTCGAATTCCGAGAGCTGGCAGGTACCAACGATTCACTTGGTAGTTTACTGGACAACGTTCAACTACGCCCCTATCAGGCCAGCGGCGATAATTTGATTCTCGGCGGAGAGGGCAATGATATCGCAGTCGGCTCGATGGGCAACGATGTGATCGATGGCGGTGAAGGAGACGATTTGTTGGTGGGCGACGCAATCGCCTCAGCCATGAGTTTCGACGGCGTCAACGACTTCATTGAAGTGCAGGCCTCGAATATCCCCATCACCAATTCGTTTACAGTCGCGCTCACCGCCAGGATTGATTCCCACGACGATTGGGACGTGATGTTTGAAAAGGTGACGCCCGAAGGCAAAAACGATTTCATGATTGGGTTCATACAAGGCAAATTAGTTATCGAAGTCGGAGAGGACGATATTTGGGAGGGTGGCCAAGACCCACAGAAGTTCATCATCGCAGATGTACAGCAATTCATTGGCGAATATCACGATTTTGCCTTCAGCTACCACGAGGGCACAATCAACGTTTACGTCGATGGTGCGCTAGTGCGGTCCATTGACAACGTGCCAGACTTTACCGCCAATCCACAGGGACGTTTCTTGATCGGTGCTGATGCAGACGGTCCCACGGATACGACGTCCGATCGATTCCGTGGGGAGATCGCGAATGTCCAACTGTATAGTCGGGCACTGAGCCTCAACGAAGTTGGTGTGGCAATGTCTGGCCAGACCGCTGACTCGGGGCTGGTCGCTCATTACGACTTTACAGGAAATGAGCCCCTGACTGACAAATCGGGTAACGGATTTCACGGAGTATCAGGGCGTCCTCCCGTGATTGTCACTTCGCACAATACGGATCACCTTGAGGGTGGAAATGGCAACGATACGCTGGTAGGTCGCGGCGGCAACGATGTGTTGGAAGGTGGCGCTAACGATGACACATTGATTGGAGGCGCGGGAGCAGATGTGCTGCGCGGCGGCGATGGGATCGATACAGTCGATTACTCAGCTAGCCAGGAAGGAGTCGCTGTACTACTGGACCGCACCGACGTGCATGGCCCCCATGCTCGTAAAGATGCACAAGGTATCGGCGGTGAGGCAGAAGGAGACACGTATTCCAGCATCGAAAACGTCATTGGCAGCTCCCAAAACGACTATGTATTTGGCGCCAGCACGGGAACCCATGCACAGTTGGGTGCGGGTAATGACGTGTTCGACAACGAATACAATCAGCAGGTCGCCGACCATGTTGAAGGGGGTGCAGGCAACGACAGAATGTGGACTGGAGCCGGTAACGACATTCTCGATGGTGGCGATGGGAATGATGTTCTTTCCGGGGAGAGCGGCGACGATCGCTTAATCGGTGGCGCCGGCGATGACACACTGTACGGTGGTACCAACCAAGAATACATGGTTTCGATGAACGAAGCCGGAAGTACTGGCCAGCACTTGTTTATCGACTCCTTCCAAGGGTTTCCAGCCGAACAGCTTACGTTTGAAATTCAAGTCCAATTGACTGCTGGCGAACAAGCGTCGCTGATTTCGTACGCAGCAGGAGGACGACCAGCCGAATTTGCAGTCACAGCCTCGCAGGACGGCACAGTATCCGTTGGTATCGCCAACCAGAGCATTTCATTTCCGACGACCGCGCGATTGTTTGATGGCAACATGCACGAAGTTGCGGTAACCTGGGACAGCACCACTGGTATCGTCGAGTTTTTTGTCGATGGCCAATCTACAGGCTCGGCCACTATCGGCCAAAACGCACGCATCGCCGACGGTGGAACATTGGTGTTTGGGCATGCTCAATCGTCGGCGCCAGGCGCCCCATGGCCTTCGGCTTTGCAAGGGCGCATCAACGACATACGCATCTTCTCCGGTGTGCGCGCACCGGAATTAATCGAACAAGATTCACAAGGAATCGTGGAGCAAGTTTCCTCTTCAAAACTGGTCAGTCGCTATCCGTTTAACGAAGGTGGCAGCGTGGCTGAAGATTTCGTCGGCCACAACGACCTGAACTTGGTTGGCGGTGTGGCGCGATATTGGCCTTCGACTCCTGACAACGATGTGGCTGTTTTCTCCGGAAATTCCCACGACTATGAAATCAAACTGGAACCTAACGGCAACATCGTCGTGCGTGACCTGCGTGGGGCAGATGGTACAGATATCCTCGTCAGCATCGAGCGGCTTGAATTTGCAGATCGAGAGTTCCAGATCGTTACCGATCCCAATACTCTTCAATCCAATGACACAACCGCAGAGCGCAATCTGCTGATTTTCACTCGCCCTGATGTGACGTTTCACGACAATTTTGATGATGGGAACTTCCACGGTTGGCAACCAATCAGCTTGGGTAACGCCAATATGAACTTTTCAGTCGTCGATGGCCAAATTCGAGAAGCCAGCGACGCAGGAGCGGGATTCCTAGCTCACGATCTGACCAACGAGGGTGTGAACATCACCACAGCCAAGCAGTATACGTTGGCCGTGGACGTAATCGCTAACCAAGGTGATACGTATAACAATGGCGTCGGCATGGTTTTTGGATACCAAGATGCCAACAACTATTACCAAGCAGTGTGGCGAGATTATTCGGTCGTATCCAATACGGATTTGCAATCCTATTATCAGAACAGCGACTCCCACAAAGATCTCGAACTTGTCAAAGTCGTCAATGGCCAACCAATCACTTTAGGCAAAGTCAATCAGCTCACACTGCCCGAACAGTTTCGATTGGAGATTGCAGTCGATGAAGCGGGTATTCACTTGTCGATCGACGGCCAGCAAACTCTAACCGCGACCGATCAACCTGCGGTAGGTAAGTTCGGTATGTTCGTTCTTGATAACGATGGTGGCGTCCGTTACGACAACGTTTCCGCGCATGTGGAGTCGGGTATAACGGTAAACGAAGGTGACTTTGTAAAGCTGCTACCTAGGTTGCCGATCCCGGCCGGAGCCACAGTGGCTTGGACACAAGTTTCTGGCCCCGATGTCCATCTAGGAGCTGCCGACAATGTGTCGCCGACGTTTACCGCTCCGCAGTTGCCGTCGGATGACAAATTGGTATTCGAACTACACATCACTGTGGACGGTGTTACCACCACTCAGTCCCTAACGATCAACGTCGAAGCCGACAATGATGCGGCAACCATCGTCGATGCCCAAGTCATTGGTGCGAGCAAGGTGGATGGCCGATTCATGGGCACCGAAGGGCTACAGTATCGCTTGTCGGTGAACGCAATCGATTATGACACGCCTGCCGAACAGCTTAAATTCCATTGGAAACAGATCGATGGTCCACATGTGGAACTCAAGGATGCTGGTACCCTGTCACCAACTTTCAAAGCTCCTGAGGTTCTCGAACCTACAGAGTTAAAATTCGAAGTCGAAGTCTTCGATGGTGAAAAAATGGTGACCGAAATCGTCACTCTGCTGGTCGGCGGAGACAATGACGTCTTTGAATTCGATCATCCAGGCATCTTGTTGGATGATACGACGTTTGGAGGTTCAGATTCGATCAGTCGCACAGTGCAAACGCACGCCGTGGGCGATACGTTCATTCCGATCGATGTTAATAAACAATACACTCTGCGTGGACTGGCAATCAGTGGCGACGAAAACGGCGAACAGTACAACGCGAATAACCGCCAGTATTTCGGCTTTGCAACTTATGATATCGACAAGAACCACATTCATCCGTGGCACTACCTGAAACATCCAGGTGCAGCCGACACGACGTTGGCTGAGCCACTGCGCCCCGGCGATACCGTCATCCGCTTGAATGACGTATCGGGCTGGAGCAATAGTCAAGCCGCTTGGTATTCTCGTTCGTTGGCCTGGTACGGTTACACCGATGGTAATGGACACACGTATGACGATTACACCTACACTCGCAATGTTAACTACGGCAATTATGGCCAAGGCCTGTGGGATTCAGACGGAATCGACTATGCCAATAACACCATTCGTTTGAAGCAACCATGGAGCGGTCCGGAACTAGACGCCGGTGCAGCGGTGCGGAATTCAACATCGGGAGGCACGTACCAATATGCTGCTCTATCGTACGGCAAAGTTCCCAATGAATGGACTGAGTACGAAGCCAAAATCGGTGGCGGCGAAATCACCAATGCGAGCGGAGATTACTCGCATTTCCGACCCGGAACCGCCTTCATCAAGCCGTTGATTCTGTTTAACTACCAAGGTGGAGATAGTAACTTGGTAACCTGGCGCGATGTGGAAATTGTCGCCGACGATGCCCCGGTGATCGAGGCTGGTGATCGAGTTACATTGACTTCCGGTGTGGTCGATCCAGAAAAGCAAGAAGATAGTTTCTCTTACACTTGGCGGCAGATTGGTGGTCCCACAGTTGAGCTGAGCGATCCACAAACTGCGAACCCGAAGTTCTCCGCACCGAACCTTGATGGGGATTACGAACTGACTTTCGAAGTCGAAGTTCGTGACGGTGAGCAAATTAAGCTTGAGACCATCCGGGTAACAGTTTCTGACAACCAAGCTCCCGAGATCATTGCACCTGTTTCTGTCACGGTCCACGAGGGTAACCAAATCCAGATACCAATCGAAGTTCGTGACGCGGATCGCGATCAACTGCAATACGAATGGAAGCAGGTTTCGGGCCCCGCCGTTGCGCTTTCGGACTATCACGTTCGGCAGCCGTCGATCAGCAGCAATTTTACGGAGGATGTGGTCGTTCGTTTTGAAGTGTCAGTGAATGATGGTGAGTTTACGACTGTCAAGACAATTGAAGTACAGATCCTGGCTGATAATGATGCTGTAGAACTCAGCAACGTGGGTATTCTGTTGGACGATACAACTTTCGGCGGCAGCGAAGTCGTCCAACGCCATGTGAAGACCGCAGCTATGGGGGACGAATTTATTCGCATCGATCCCAATCAGCAATACGTGTTGCGCGGTACCGCGATGAGCGGCCAAGAAGGTGGTGATGACTATGTTGCCAATAACCGCCAGTACTTTGGTTTTGCGACATTTGATATCGATAAGAATCACATTCATCCATGGCATTATATGAAACATCCCAGCGCCGTGGATACGACGCTGGCAGAGCCACTACGTCCTGGCGATACGGTTATTCGTCTACATGACGTTTCAGGTTGGAGCAACAACCAAGCTGCGTGGTACTCTCGATCCTTGGCATGGTATGGGTATTCCGACAGTACTGGTCATACTTACGACGATTACACGTATACTCGTAACGTCAACTATGGAAATTACGGCGAAGGACTGTGGGATGCCAGTGGTATCGACTACGAGAACAATGTCATACACCTGAAGCATCCTTGGAATGGTCCGGAACTGGATGCTGGCGCAGCAGTTCGCAACTCGACGTCCGGCGGCACGTATCAGTACGCAGCGTTATCGTACGGCAAAGTTCCCAACGAGTGGACTCAGTTCGAGACTACTATCGGAGGAGCTGAAACTACCGATGGGCGCTACAATGCGTCCTTGTTTCGGCCCGGCACAGCCTATATCAAGCCGCTGATTCTGTTTAATTATCAGGCTGACAGCGAAAACGTCGTGTCTTGGAAGGATGTCGAAATCACAACCGTCGGCGAGCCGTCCGTCATAGACGGCCAGTCCTTCAAACTGGCGGTGGGTGCCGAAGATCCGGAAGGAGTCGAAAACTTAACGTACCATTGGAAACAGGTCTCAGGTCCGGAAATCGCCATCAACGACCCATCTGCCAAAAATCCAACAGTTGTCGCTGCAAAACTTCAGGCAGACTATGATGTGCAGTTCGAAGTGGAAGTTTCTGATGGTACCAATATCACCAAGCAAACGGTCACCGTCCATGTCAAAGGGAGCTTGACCACTGCTGAACAACTGGCGGGTGATAACAACTTGGCCGGTTCAATCGCCAACGACATTCTGCGCAGTGGAGCAGGCAACGATACGATCACCGCCGCAGAAGGTGATGATCTGATCGCAGGTGGCAGTGGTGACGACATTCTGGATGGAGGTGCGGGAAGAGACACAGCCACCTACAGTGGCTCGATCAACAATTACGAAATCACTCAACTCGAAGACGGCTCGTTCCGTATCATCGATCGACGTAGCAATGGCGATGGAACAGACACGGTACGGAATGTCGAGTCGTTTGTATTTGATGGAACGACGTTTTCTGTCGACGATTTGCCGCTGATGAATCGCATGACTGATTTGGGCGGCGTAGAAGGTGGCCAACAAGTCACGTTTCGGATTACGGCTGATAACTACGACCCGCGCAACCTCGACGATCGAGTGACGGGAGCGCCAAGATATCAAATTATCATCAATGGTGAAATATTCCGCGATGCATCGGGCAACGATACGTTTACGGTCAATGCCAATCGAAATCGCGTTATCGACGACCAAATCGATCGCAATGGAGATGGACTCACGGACCGAATTCAGGGGCGAGATGTTAACGACTTTGAATTCGTTTCCATGCGAGTTGGCAATGACGTGCTTATTCGGTCCGCAGAGATTCGCTTTGTAAACGATGCATATGATGGTGACCGCGACCATGATCGCGACGGCGTTTACTATGAAGATCGCAATCTGATCGTCGATCATCTTCATATCGGCGGTGTGCTAAATGCCGACGGAACGTACGAAGGGGGAACCACCTATCAAGCTGAAAACTCTCAATTCGCAATGAGAGTGTTACACGATGGCCGCCATTATGGCTCTAGCGAAATGATGGCTTGGACAGGCAACGTCTCTTTCTTTACTGAAGGTGTGTCCGTCGCTCCACCCGTTGTCTCGGAAAACGAAGTCACGGACGAAGGCGAAGATCACGTCACATTTAATTTGACTGGCAATGCAGCCCCCTACAACAAAATCGAACTGCGGCAGGGTGACGTGATCGTCGCTACCGCGTATTCCGACTTGAACGGCACGTGGCAATTGGAATACCAATTAAACAATGACCAATTGGAACACCAATTCGATATCGTCGCGACGAATAATCGTGGAGAAACTTCATTACTAACCGGCTTCATCCCCGTTCCGCCACAGCCTCCGGCTCCGCCAACTCCTGCCGAAGTACCTGCTGCGTTTGTCCCAGGCCCGGAAGATCCACCAGTCCCGAGCCCGGCCCAGCAGTCGCCACAAGAGCCACAGACGTACACGGCAGAGTCTCCTTCAGGTGAAACTCCATCTTCATCCACGTCAATCGCAGAAGTTACTACCGATTCAAACATGCAAGGCATCTCGCCGAATTTTGTGCCGGTACCCGAAGATCCACCAATCCCGAGTTTTGAACAGCGAACATCACTAGGAATTTCGGTGCAGAGCGTATTTGAATCGCCGACCGATTCTCCTGAGTTATCATCCACACTCGCAGCGAACTCTGACATTCCGACCGTCAGCCCAATCGCACCCGTGATAGCGACTCAAGTGGACTCGCAAGCATTGCAACTACAGCAACCAACGTCACAAGAGACCAACGATAAAGAACCGTTGGACCCGGCAGCATTTCAAAACTTTGCGCGTGTGGGGGACAACTCAGGCAACTCAGTTGAATCGATTGCCGATGCAATCGACAGCTCGCTGGCAAACTTAGAAAGTCAAACAAAAGCGGTATTGGATGCTTCGGTTGGTGTGCCCACAAGTGCCACAAATTCGATCGAAGAGTCTTTTGAATTTGTGCGCCTTGAGGCAATGCCTACAACCGATTGGTCAAAAGTCAATTTTCAGGACTTGGTGGAATTCGATCAAGAACTGGCAGCGCTGAGCGAAAAGGTCGCCTCCACACGTCTCGAAGTTGACGAAACAGAACTTAGCAATCAAGAATCAGGCACCTCCGAGACTCCGGGGATCGTGGAGGCCACCGAGCAAGGGCATTCCCTATCCAAACTCTGGGCAATGGTCCGCGCTTACGCTGGCTTCAAGTCCAAGTAATGATTACCCACGACGTCAGCACTCGGTTTTAGGAACTAGACGCAAACGCGTTGCACCAAGGGTACGCCTGCTGCGGCTAACTGTTAAACGATTCAATCCAAAGTTGATTCGAAAGTCACAGCGATGCGTTTTTCATTTACCAATCTTGGTGTTTATGTCGTACTGGGATTCCTAGTTGGAAAAATGACTCAAGCGTTCGGCTTGACATTGGGGTTCGCACTGTACTCGTTATTGGTTTGTGCTTGTACGTCAATCGCCGCTTTGCTTCTGCGAGCGGCAGAACTCGAAACGATCACTTGGAAGAACCGATTGGCTGGCGTGCTACTACCGTGGACCTTGATCGTTGGTGGAGGAACCTTCAAGGGACTGTTGATCAAGAATGCCATGGCTTCCCTTTGTTTTGGAATGTTGATTACGGCGGGCGTCTACTTTCGAATGCTCGACAGGCCAACGGTAGTCGAAAGTAATGCAGATATATCTGCAGGTGGCTGGTTGGTCCCAGTTCTTAACTGGTTGTCTTGTGCTGGATGGGTATTCCTCCTGGGCGCTTGGATATATCTACTACGAACGTACATAGCGCATCGCCAGGAGCCGCTTTCGACGCTGATATTCATTCCACGCGCTCGCATCCCATTGCTTCTGCCTCCAGTTTTGATCGTAGCCAGCATTTTTCTGCGGTACAGCGGATACCTCTGGGCTTCGATGCTGACCATCTGGGTCCCTGTGTTGATCATCCTCTCCCCAGTGATCTTGATGAGTCTTCTGATCGTCGCGTACTCACTAATGGGCAAGCCGATACGCTGGAATTAGTTATTGACGCTGATCCCGCAGGAACAACGCGAACCGCCGGCGCGACACAACCGGCAGAATCGCTCGAATCGTCTAAGCGTATTCCAAGGTCACTGCGCTGGTATCAAATTCAGAGACATGGCTCTTCAAGCAAATAAGCTAGAGTTCCAATGCGCAGAAGGCTGAGATTTTGTCTGCAACAGTCACCAAGAATCCGCATATGGAGTATTTCTTATGTTGCGTTACATGCTGATGTCCATCGTGTGCATAACTGCACTTCCTGGGCCGCTGGCTGGTGAAGAGAATTATCGACCGATTCTTCCTAAAGCCTTCGATGCTCCATTTCAACCTCGCGATTTTCGTCCTGACATCGCCGTCATACGACCTACTGCAGGTTATGAAAACGGGCGCTATGAGATTGAAATCTCTTTGAGCGAAACCACGATGTATGATGCTGACAACAATCCTACCCGCAATTATTCTGGCCATTTCAGGTTGCAATCGGTCAAACTTCCGACCGATGATTTTCTGCAGCTAATTGGGCGCGAGTTCCACGACTGTACCGATGAGTTCTTTTCGGCTCAAATCTCCATGTACGAGGTCGTCAACCATCGCCGCGAGGAGCAACTGCCCGAAGACCCGAGACAGTATTTTGCCAACCGGGGATATTCGCAATCGTACCCAGTGAAAGTACATTCCATCAAATTTGGCGAGCTACAGCAGTACGCGATTCAAGCACAAATTGAATACGAAATCGATCTTGCAACATTTGGACCACCTCATCCGTGGGCCGAATTCACTAGTATTTCTCCGTACCAAATTGCACAAGGTCGAATGGGTGCGGGCTTGCCAGGCATTCGGCCCACCGAATGGCAAGACTTTGTAAAGCTGGTTGCGCAAACCGATGCCAATTGGAAAGACGCAAAATTCTCCTCGCATCTGCGCGTACGACTCAATCACCATTACGTGCCTTCGCTAAACGTTAGTGAATGATTTGTTCCCCTGCGCAACCGGCAGCATGCGACCGCTCGCCCATACCTTCAAGAGAATAGGTTCAGCCCGCACGCAGAATTTTTTCCATTTTTCGCCCTTTTGCCAGTTCGTCCACTAGCTTGTCCAAGTACCTTACTTGTCGCGTTAGTGGATTCTCGATTTCTTCCACACGATATCCACAGATTACGCCCGTGATCAAATTCGCATTGGGATTGATCTTGGCACGTTTGAAGAATTGCTCAAAAGTCGTGTCATCTTCAATGTGCTTCTGCAAAGTGCTTTCATCAAATCCTGTTAGCCATTTGATCACTTGCAATAGCTCTTCTTTTGATCGCCCCTTTTTTTCGACCTTGGTGAGGTAAAGTGGATACACTGACGCAAACGTCAAGCGAGCGATACGCTGGTCATGGCTGAGCGAGTTTTTCATGTCCAATCCCTCCAATTCTGTTTTCGCACATTGCTGAAGGAAGCCAGCACAACTTGGCGAGCACTAGCCAGCAACGACTCGCACCGCCAACCTGTTTACATGCTTTCGACGGGATAAGTCTAGCGAGAGTATTCAGCCGGTCAGCAAGTTTGCCGACAAGTTTAGTACGGGAAAACGTTGAAACGGTCTGAATCAGCGTCTGGGCCAATCGTGCGACCGCTTCCTCTTTAACAATATCGTGGTTTAATAAATGCTCGGCAATGAGTGAATGAGAATTCAAATGTGATCAATCGCCAGGGGTGGTTCTCGAGCTGCGCCATCCGTCCCAACTATTTAATAGGGCTGAATCAAATGGTTCGTACCGCTAGTACAATGTTGCCACTCGGAACAAAAGCTCCAGATTTCGCCTTGCCAAATACTCTTGAACAACCCACGGCTGGAGGCACTATCGTCAGGCGTGATGATTTTGTCGGCAAGAAAGGGCTGCTCGTTATATTCATGTGTAACCACTGCCCATTTGTCAAGCACGTGGCTCACGAGTTGGCTAAGATTGCCGACGAATGCCAAGCTGCGGGGATTGCCGTGGTGGGTATCAACAGCAATGACGTGCAATCGCATCCAGACGATGGCCCTGAGCTGATGAAACGCGAAGCGGAGGTGCAGGGGTATCGTTTTCCATATTTGTATGACGAGTCGCAGTCAGTCGCTCAAGCGTTCCGAGCCGCCTGTACACCTGATTTCTATCTGTTCGACAACGATCTGTGTTTGACTTACCGAGGCCAAATGGACGACTCTCGCCCCAAACAGGGTTCCATCGCGACTGGTAAAGATCTGCGCACAGCCATCTCAGCATTACTTGCTGGCCAAGAGGCTCCGCATCCTCAAAAGCCCAGTATCGGTTGCAATATCAAGTGGAAGGCAGGGAACGAGCCCGATTACTTCAATCCTGCCGGAGTGTGACACGCAACGCTAAGATTTTGAGTTGCGCGCTTATGTCGATTCTATTATCACTCACTAGCAATTCCCGCTAAATAGAACAGCGTTATTTATCGCCCGAATTTCAGATCTAAGTTAGGGAGACACGGCAATGAAACGATTGTCTGCGAGCACACGTCGACAGTTTGTTGTAGGTACTGCTGGCACTTTGGCGGTCACAAGCTTGGCGGGTCGATGGCCACAATCTGCTTGTGCCGTGGATAGCCCCATTCGAGAAACGGAACATTTTTGGTGTCGCCTGGCCCCTCCTGGTCCTTACATCGATTCGCAGCGTGGACACAAAGCCTTTGGCTTCGGCGACGGAAAGATTCTGTTATCTGAAGACAATGCCAAGACATGGGCCCACAGTCACGACTTCCCGGATGCGGAGAACATTACCTTCAGTTGTATTCTCAAGAATGGCCACATCCTCTTTGCAACTCGTGAGAAGTTGTTTCTCAGCACCGACAATCTCCAATCCTATCGTGAGATAATCGTCAAGACTCGCGATGGTGCAGATTACGTGCCTCACAAACCCAAAGATCCACAGCAACCCGGTTGGTATTTCCATTCGCTGGATGGAATCCACACTTGGGATGTCGATGGTCAGGAGATCCTGGTGTGGGGCAACTATTGCAATGTACTGGGCGGCCCCGTTCCAATTAATATTTATTACTCCACCGACAGCGGACAAACCGTAAAACTGGCTTACTCCTTCGGTCGAAATCCAAAATTTCAGGAAAAAGGGACTCCATCGGACGAATTCTTAGGTGATCCCACTAATTCCGTGATTTGCCGGCACGTCCATGCAGTCGTTTACAACCCAGGCGAACGAGCCTTTTACGCTTGCACCGGCGACATCAATCGCGGCCACGGAGACGAATGCCATTGGCTGCGCGGAGTCTACGATTGGAAACACGATTCCTGGAACTGGAAAGTGATAATCTCCGTGAACTCGAATTCGCGATACAAATCCGGCGGCATAAACTTCGTTGACGGCTATCTCTACTGGGCTGCAGATGCGAATGGCCCTAAAGATTCCAACGGCAAACACGACCGTGGTCTATTTCGGTGTAAACCCGAAGAATTTACCGATCCAAGCAAACATGAGTTGCTGTTCAATCCCGAGTACGAGATCGCTAATATGATCATCGAAGACGGCTTCATCTTGGCCGGCCACTGCGCACCAGCCTCAACTTATGCAACTGGCTTCGCAGTCTCTCCCGATATGGGAAAAACCTGGAAACAATACGACTTGGCGGAATACGGTTCGCGTTCTCCCGTGCGATTTCACCCCAAGAACAGCGACGGTTGGTTCCGCGTCGATCTTCGTAAAGGCTGGATCGAACGCGCTGAAGTCCTGTATATCAAACCCAAACCCTAAACCCGACAAACGATAGTACTCTCATTAGTTAAGCACTGCCGCTGGTGGCGGTTCTTGCCTGTCCAACGCACCGGAGGCTCGCGCCCTTTCCGCTACTTGATTTAGCGGAACCGCGCAAGCCTGGGCTGTTAAAAATCTGATATTGCCGTAAGTTTTTGACGCGCAGTTTTTGTTCCGCGTGAATCGTCCCGATAGCCTACTACGGCAAAAGTCACCCACCGTCCCGTAAGGGACAAAATCTGATTGGACGTCTGACGCCGACGCGAACATCACGTCCAAGAATCAGATTTTGGCGGACAATTTAACCGTCAGGTTTCCAACTCGAGTTGCAGATCCTTTACTGACCGATGCAATAGAGATACTTACCCGAGCGGATCAGCAGTCGGCTTCCGTCAACGGCTGGACTTGCATCAAAGATGCTTCCGTCGCGCAAATCAGAACTACTCAGTTGCTCAAATTCTGGCTTAGCAGCAACCACAATCGTCTTGCCGTCCCGAGTCAAATAGTAAATGCGTCCCTCGGCCAATAATGCCGAAGCATACACTTGCCCGGCACGATCAAGCCGCTGTTCGTAAACAACTTCACCGGTACTGGCCAATGCACAATACGCAATTCCACGCTGGTCATTCATCCAATACAGATAACCATCATGAAACACCGGCGAAGTAACGTTGGAGCCCTTTTGGCCAGTCCACAACCGATGGGTTTTCGTTACGTCGCCTCGCCCTCCTCCTCGCACAGCCAATGCAGCCGTCCCCGAGCGACCACCCATGCAATAAATAATCCCATCTTCAGCGACCGAGCACGGTACCATATACCAACCAATGTCCGTCTTGCACGACCAAAGTGATTCCCCATTGGTTGGATCGAAGGCCAACAACATGCCTTGGGTCGGGATAACCAACTCGTCTTTACCCGAAGGCAGGTGGACGACCAGCGGTGTACTCCATGAAGAGTTGATGCCTTTGGCTCGCCACTTTTCCTGACCCGTCTTTCGATCTAGCGCAATCAACGCATCGCTTTCCACGCTCGCGTTGATAAAGAGCAAGTCCTGGTACAAGACCGGCGAGGCCGAAGACCCCCAGCCATTTGTTCTCGACCCTACGTCGGCCTGCCAAAGCTGCTTACCCTGATGGTCGAGTGCCACAACTCCTGACTTACCAAAGAACGCGTAGATGCGTTCGTCATCGACGGCCAAAGTACTCGCCGCATAGCCATGATCGCGAATGCTCGATTCCTCTGGAAGCTTGGCTGCAATTGCCACATCCCACAACAACTTTCCAGTACTGCGATCCAGAGCCAACACATGACGCTGCAATTGATCGAGACTGCCACCTGTTTCCCCCGGTACAAAATAGCCTGTGTAACTTGTAAGGAAAATCTTATCGTCCCACACGACTGGACTCGACGCACCCGAGCCCGGTAGTTCCTTCTTCCAAATCAAGTTCTTGGATTGGCTCCAACTCAGAGGCAGCCCTTTCGCCGAACTAACGCCCATCTTGCCGGGCCCACGAAAGTTCGGCCAGTCCTTTGTATCACCCTTCAACCCCTGATTCACTAAACAAAACGCGACCACTGAACCAATAATTGCTTTCACCATGATTTTGCCTAAATCTCTAATGCAAATTTCAGTCTGCCATGATTGTGAACCGCTGGGCACTTGGGAGCTAAACCGCCAGGCTTCGAAGCGTATGCACAGGTCAACTCAAGTGATTCCCAACAGAATCAACTTGGCATATTGTACCGCAGAGAGCTTCCTGTTTGGCTGGAGTTTTGCGAATACTGGCCACACCTGATCACTGCACTGAAAAATTTCAGCATTGAAGATCAGTAGCAACATTCACCACGCCAATTAAGAACATATGCGAGCGGGCCGCTTTGGATAACAGATTGGCAAATGCAATGCAAAACAATAATCGTCCAAAATGGAAAAGTGCGCGTGGCACGCTCTGAGTTGGTTGCGTGGGCCACGAATTCACGCCCTCGTGGACTCAGCGCGCCACTTGAAATTCGGTCACTAGTCCTTTGCGACAGCTAAGAATTAGGCTTCGCGGAAACGGGAGAGCGAGGTTCCTACCGAGCCGCTTAATTGACTCAGCAGGAGCTTCGTCGACTTCGTCCTCCCGATCCCTAAAATTAAACTGTAACAAAGGACTAATTGATGTGCACGCGTATCTAATTGGCCATCACCAGTACGCGCCAATGATGGTCCTCAGCCCGAGCTATGTTGTCGCTCAACCCCGTTGGCATCGCCCCTCGCTGATGCGCATCACCGACAGAACCTGCCCATTTGACTCTAATGATGGGGCGTCTGAAGTGGGTGCGGAGGCCACCACCGGCAAATGATAGGTGAAGGCTAAAACACGCGGTCCGTTGGGCACGCGGTTTCCAGCCACCCTAGACTTTAATTACTTACGCGGCTGACCAATTCGCTTGATGATCTCTGCCGCCAATTTATGCTGCGGCTTGGTCGCCAAGACCACTAAACCTTGATTTTTTACATCATAGGCAACTTTAGCGTCAGGTTTAACCGACGCTACGTTTGCGATAGATGCGGAGACGCATTGAAGCAGAATTTCAACAAATTTCTCTTGGTCTGCTTCATTCTTAGGCAAAATGTCCTTCAGTCGATACAAAACGATTTGCTGAATGTCGTTAGCCCTCGGATCGGCAATGAGCCGCTGAACAATAATCGGAGCAAGTCCCTGAGACTTCCGCGTACCATTTATCGACGTTAGCAACATATTCTGAATAAGTGAGTCATCATGCCCAAATTTACTCGCCGTTTCGTTGGCTAACTGCTCAGCTTTGGTCCAGTCTTTCTCCGTTACCAGTCGGTTAAATCGCTCCACAATCTCGTGCCACTGCCTGGACTGTTCAGCATCTCTCGCCTGTTGTCCTTGGTCGATCAGACCTGATTGTTTCTCTGCTTGCGTATAGGCGATTGTGCATGGTAGAAACGTAGAAACCAGAAAGACAATCAATACACTGGTTTTGGTGGTTTTATAGCAGATTCTAGTATTCGCAAGCATTTTGAACCTCTCCTCACTCGAAGTTTGTCCGAACAGCTCGCAAGCCGACGCAGGCAGGCGATTGTTTGCGGACTGAACAAATTCTGTGATTTGAAAAAGGCACTCCGCGTACTCGCGCCGACTCATACGTGAGTTGGCGATTGCCATGGCATCGCAGCAATACTCTTGCAGCGCTCGCATCTTCCTGAATGCAATCCATGAAACCGGATTCCACCAACAAATCGCCAGAACCAGGAATCCCGCTGCGTTTGCCCAGTGGTCGCGGCGCTGAAAGTGTGAAAGCTCATGCAGCATGATGCACAGTAGTCGTTCGTCACTCAGCGACCCGAGCGACTGGGGAAGCACGATATTAATCGTTTGCAATTCGATCCAAATAAACGGTGAAGTATTCGCGTCAATCACGACAACCCTGATTTGCCTTTGAATTCCGAGCCGGTAAGCTGCTTGCGCAGCAATAGAAGCCAGCTTTGCATCAGCCAAGTTTGCAAGTCGGATCATTCCTCGAACGCGCCGAACTCTGAGTACAGCGATGCATCCAATGGAAACTGTCCCCACGAAACCGATCGCTGTGAAGATCACCCATTTTGCGTTAGTGACATTCTGAGACGATGCGCGTGCAAAGACCACATGCGATTCATGGAGTTTCAGCTCACTTACCTTTGCGTTGACATTGCTTGGTGGTGATGTTTCCTGGTTGCTTTCAATTGAATCTGCACTGCGTGGCATTGAGAGCAGAGGGAGCTTGATGACGGCTGGGGATATCATGGCCAATAGAACAAGTCCCCAGAGTGAATGCTGAAGATGCGTTAGATTGCGGACCCTAGGAACCATGGCGATCAGAGCAACAAGGCATGCGAGTATCGTTGCTTTGATTGCATTTTCTGTTAGAAGTTCAACCAACTGAGTCATGAATCCGCCCGTCTTTTTTATTCCATGTTCTCGATGATTTGTCGTATTCGCTTGCGTTCCTTCGCTCCAATTTTTCCATGCTGAATGAGCGTCATTACCATCGGGACCAGCGCACCAGAGAAGTGACTATCTGCCAGCTTCTGAATCTCAGTGGCAACGTACTCTTGTTGCGTCACACAAGCGGAAAACCTGTGAGCAAATTGGGAAGCATCACTTTCCACCAGTCCCTTTGTAATCAAACGTTCCAAAAGGGTTTTCACTGTCGTATGTTTCGCCTGCGAGTGTTCCCCGTAAATTTTTTCCGCAATATCGCGAATCAAACATGGACCGCGATCCCAAATCACTTTTAATACGGCAAGTTCTGCTTCTGTTGCACTCGACATTGAATTACACCCACTAGGACATTCTATTACACCGTGTCTTAGACTATAGGACGCAGTGTCTTATGTCAAGTGTCGTCTTAAAAAATCGGTGTAACTACGATTTAGTGATTGGCTTTCACACGCAATTCGTGTCACAGTCACATGCTGTTCTGAGCGAATTCGCCGGGTTTTTTTATTTTGTCTGATCAAACGACACGCAGACCAATATGTCACAGACAATTCGATACGCGAGAATCGCTCAATCTGTCAACATTTGTCGACAGGACAGACGCACTTCAAAAACGGTTCCACTCGGGTGTCGACTTGTACACGTAATTGTGCCACCCAGCTCGCGCACTCGTTCTGCAGCGATATACAGCCCGAGGCCTGTACCAGTCGTCTTGCCTGTAACAAAAGGTTGGAACAGCGATTCTCGAATTGTGGGCTCGATGCCTGGTCCATTGTCCGAAACCGTCAGGATTACCCAGTCGTTGACCGAGCGCGAGGTGATACTTACTTCACCCAATGGAATATCGCGGCAAGCTTCGATCGCGTTGCGCAACAAATTGAATAGAACTTCGCTAAGCATCGCGTCGCTACCTGCGATCGATACCGTACTTGCGGTTAGATCTGTGTGGAGCTGAACGTGGTATTGCTTGGCAAGATGTCCCAAGATGTGTAGCAGACGTTGAACAATTACATCCGGATAAATGACTTTGGCCTGTGGATCAGAGGGACGCGCGTAATCAAGCAGTCGCTGAGTGGTTTCGGTTAGCCTGTCGATCTCTCCCACGATAACCGACACGTCTTCGCTGTGATCCGCGTGGGGATTCTCGTGAATCAAAGAGGCGATCGTCCGAATCGAGGATAGTGGGTTGCGCAGCTCATGGGCCAGAGAACCAGCCATCAAACCCAACACCGATAATTTCTCTTGCTGCATGGCAAAACGTTCGGCTCGCAATCGTTGGTCTTCCGATAAGCGGTTATGCAGGGTCGCGGCAAACTGGTCAAATATCAGTGCTAACGCTGTCAACTGCTCTTCCGCCAATCGATCGCAGCGCAATCGAGCGCCGAGCATAACAACTCCGCGTACTTCTTTGAATTCAAGGCGGAACACCCACATGGCTTGAAGCCGCTGAAGCGCAAACGCCACTTCGCTGCGCAGGGGTCGATCTAGGCTTGCAACCGCAACGTTGCTTTCTCGCAAGACATTCCAAACGACGTGAGTGTACGATTCGCCGTCAATTTCGCTGGCGTGATTTTCCAAACCTGAAATACTTGGGGCAATCAAATCAATGTCAACAAACTGAACTTGAATCGCTTGCTGTACCGCGCGCTCGAAATTGTGCACCAAAGTATCGGGAGCCAAGCTGGCCATACGCGATAATTCGACTGAGAGCTGGCGAGTCGCATCTCTTACTTGAAATACATTGCTGCTAAGTAAGTATCTCAGCGATTCTGCAACTCTTCGGCGTAACGGACGGAACGCCAATACCACGACGACGATCATCACGAACTCGAACAGTACCAAATCAAACCGCAATTGCCTCTGCACGCGATCGAACAGTGGCATTACCAACAGTCGGTGGGCCAATACGATCGCCAAAAAGATTGCACCGTATACCAAAGTTCGCTCTAGGACTAACGACAACAATTGCTTGTGAATTAAGTACCACGCAAACATGGCCGCTGGAAATAACGGCGAGAGAATGGTGACCATGCGCATGCTGGATTGCCAAGGAGAGCGTATCGGCATGGCTGCATAGGCTACAGCACAGGCCGTCATGACGATCAAGGCCAGCGATAACCAACCCAGGTAACTGCGTATGCCAGTCCCTTGAAAGTGCCGCCGCGCGCGAATCACCAGCAACGTCGATATCAGATTTGCGGTACACAGCCAAACCACGTAGGGCCACTTTATCGGAGCGACGACTTCCAAGAATTCTCCCGACGCTGACAAATACGCTAACATTACGATCCAGGGCAGTATCATCAACGGCAAATACGTCCACAGGTAACGAAGATCAACTTTTGGTCGCGGATCTGTTCCACTGCGTACCATGCGCAGCGCACCATGAAACATCGCCGAT
>CAZVBC010000097.1:0-20219 GCA_964625155.1 uncultured Pirellulaceae bacterium | reverse complement strand
CTGGTCAGATCGCGGCTGACGACAAAATTGGCAAATTGGTACGGCGCAGCGACGAAGCCCTGTACGCAGCCAAGCTGGGAGGCAGAAATCGTGTCTATTTGCACGATGGAACGATGTGCCGCTTGGTTACTAAGATCGCTCCAAATCCCCCGATTCCATCGGCTTCTACACCGCAGAACGCACCCATTGGTACAGAAATGGAAAGCAAGGACCAAGTACAACAAAGGCTACAAGAGCGGCTCAAACGCATCGTCGAAGAGGAATCGCGGCGAGTCGCCGAAGTAAGCCAGCAGCGAAGTTGATTCGCTGTATAAAACTTACTTGCCGTTAATCTTGGATGACGCTCATGACAATCAAATAAAATTAGCGGTTTGCGGTAAGTTGTTGTTGCGAGCGACACTCGATGCCCTCACACTATGAATTGTGTGAGAAATAGGCAAGCGATTGAATTTGCTACTGGTTCGATGCACTTTGTGTGGCCTGCGGGTCATGTGTCTCAATTGCCTCGAAGAGTTTTTCCTGTGGGTGATGAAGGGGAGGGAGCTGGTTTGTGCGCCAACAGTCTTGAGCCAGCGTTGGAGAAACATGAAATGCGTGACTGCGGAATCAAGAGTTTCATGCGCGGTTACGCGTGCATCGTGTGCGTGCTGTTCGTGGGTTGTTTTGGTGACGGCAGGCGACCTGTATTTCCGGTTTCAGGCAAAGTCACTTTTGAAGGCAAACCGACAGTTGACGCCTTGATCACCTTTCACCCTCAAAACGATCCCGATCCAACATCGAGGCCACTACTGACTCGCGTATCAGCGGACGGAACTTACAAGCTCTACACGTACGAAATGGACGATGGAGCACCGGTTGGTAAGTACGTCGTTACAGTGACTTGGATCAAAGAAACAGATAACCAAAACGCACCTAAAGAGGAAGTCCGGCCGGCCAAGAATTTGGTGCCGGAGCGATTTGCACAGCCCAAGACAACGCCGCTGGCAGTCGAGGTCAAAGAGCAACCCAACGAGTTTTCTTTTGAGTTATCCAAGTAGGTCGATGAGTTCGTAGCGAGGTGTGTATGTCGCCCATTATCCGAAACCGCGTGGACGGTTTCACTTTGGTTGAGCTGTTGGTCGTCATCGCGATCATCGGTGTATTGGTTGGCCTGCTGTTGCCTGCCGTTCAATCGGCTCGCGAAGCCGCCCGGCGCATGAGTTGCCAAAACAACATGAAGAACATTGGTTTGGCGCTGCATAATTTTCATGACACACGCAAAGCATTTCCCCCTGGGCGCGTGAATACTCGAGCTGGACTGCCGGCGCTGGGCATTCCTGCCACACCAACCGGAACTGTCCCCAGCCATAGTTGGATCCCGTTTGTATTACCTTTCATTGAACAACAAGCGTTATACGGCCTGTACAACATCAAGGTAATCTGGGCCGACAATGCCAACCGCAATACTGCGAATCCAACTCAATTGCGGATCATGCAGTGTCCTTCGGCAAAGGCCAATCGTATGCATGTCGAAGCGTTTCCGGCCTCTGCTGGAAACCGTCCTTGGGGTGCGGCGATCGACTATGCGGGCATTAAAGGAATTCGTACTGGAGCAGGAACATTATCCACTTCCGGGCTGGTGGATAACACGGGCAGCTTCGATGGAATTTTGACCGATAGTATCATGCAAAATTTCGGGAGTATCATTGACGGCTCGTCGAATACGATATTAATAGCCGAATGCGCTGGACGGCCAGAACTTTATCGAGCTGGCAAGGCCATACCATTGGCGACTCTGGATCCTTCCAATGCGAGATATCCAATCGAAGATGCTGCTGGTGGCGATATGCCGGGCGGGGCTTGGGCTGAGCAACAGAACGCATTCTTGTTGGACGGTTCGTCACCCGACGGAAGGTTAAAACCCGGTCCGTGTGCCGTAAACTGTACAAATAACTTCTGTGGTTTACCGACTCGCAATTACGATGACGGCGAAACCTACAGCCTACACACAGGTGGCGCCAACCTAGTGTACGGCGATGGCTCTGTACGCTTTGTAGGAGCCACCATCGATATTCGGACTTTCGCTCGGCTTTCCACTCGGGCTGGCGGTGAGGTCACTCCTGGCGAAGAATAATAAAGCTGCTGTTGGATCAATATGATTTTCCCAGCCACAGCCAGCAACTGACGAGGTCGTTCTCTTTCTGGCGGAGAACGGCTAAAGTAGTACAGCATTTGATGGCTGCTGCTTGCCGTCGGTGGTTGTGCGTTGTTCCTAGGGTGAGCCAGATGTTTCCATTATCCGATGATATTCCGTCACGCAAGACACCATTAGTAAACCTGGCGATTATCGGTGCCTCGAGCGTGATGTTCTTGGCACAGATGTTGGCCGGATCTAACGGGGGCTTGATAGTTGAACGGCTAGGCATGGTCCCCGCGCGATTGACCGTTCCAGCCGGAGAAGTACTTGCGGTTCCCGAGCAAGTAGTGGTCCCTACAATATTTGGATATCAACGAGTCGAACGCTTGCGACCGCTGGAATCTGCGAGTGTCCCAGAATGGCTGACGTTATTGACATGCATTTTCCTGCATGGAGGATGGTTGCATTTTTTGGGAAACATGTGGTTCTTACACGTGTTTGGCGACAACGTTGAGGACCGCTTGGGGCATGTCTCGTTTTTCGTTTTATATCTAGGATGTGGAGTGATTTCGAGTATCACGCACATGGTCACGAATTTTGACTCGGTAGTTCCAACCATTGGAGCCAGTGGAGCGATTGCTGGTGTGATGGGAGCATATATGTTGATGTTCCCGCGAGCGCAAGTAATGACGGTCTTGCCGATGATTTTCTTTTGGCCCGTGTGGATCATTCCAGCACCAATTTTCTTGGGACTCTGGTTTGCTTTGCAGTTTTTCAACGGGGCATTTGTAATGCAAGACACGCAGGCTGGTGGTGTGGCTTGGTGGGCTCACATCGGTGGTTTTGTGGCGGGAGCCGCAATTGCCGCTGGAATAAATGCGTTGCATGGCAATCGCAATCCGCAGCAGGACGACTTGAGCATAGTACTGGAAGAGCAATAATTTCGCTGAAGAATGGGGGCGCGCGTAGTGCAAGTTCTGTTGGACGAGGAAAAGCTGCGAATTGGTGTCGATCAAATGGCCAATCAGATACTGAACCGTTATGGTGACCAGCCATTGACGATCGTGGCGATCATGACTGGCAGCCTGATGTTATTGGCTGATCTTAGCCGCCGACTGACCATGCCGGTGCGTGTCAGCTTGATCCAAGCCAGTAGTTATCGAGGCGGTACGCAGTCGGGCGAACTGTGGATTCGTGACGACATGATGTTGGACGTCAGCGACCGAAATGTTTTGGTGTTGGACGATATCTTTGATACTGGCAAGACGCTGCAAGCGGTCTTGAGCTGTGTCGAACAGATGCAGCCTAAAACGTTGGCGAGTGCCGTGTTGCTGCATAAACAGGGTAGACAAGTCGTAAGATTGCAGCCCGATTTTGTTGGCTTTCATATTCCTGACGAATTCGTGGTGGGTTATGGTTTGGATTATCGCGACCTGTACCGCAATCTGCCGTATTTAGCCGTTCTCGAACAGCACGACATCGAGGCGTTGTGACATGCATCGATCGCCGCGCGTGTTGGTTGTTACACGCCGATACTGGCCGCAAGCGAACGATTCCACCTATCGACTTCAAGCTTGGTGTTCCGCCATTTCCCGACAGGGTGCAAGCGTTGGCATCTTGATGCCTTGTTGGAGTTCTCAGTGGCCTCGATCCTTGACTTGCCGCGAGATTCCAATTTGGCGAGTTGAGCCCCCTCCGACTAGTCCATTTCGAATTGGTCGCTATACGCGCAGTGTGACGACTTGGATTCAGGAGCGTGCCAGCCAATTTGACTTGATCCTCTGTGACGCTGCGGATATCGAGGCGGAAGCCATTGCGGCCATACCTTCTTCTGCCAACATGCCTCCGCTGGCCGTGCGATTTGACCCAGTTGAGCTATCGGCGACCTATTGTCGTGATGCCCAAATTCCAGCGCGGGCATTCCAGGTCTGCCGTCGCGCGAGGTTGGTGATCGCGCCACGCGCAACCGCATTGCAACGATTGATAGCGGCAGGCATACCCGCGACCAAGATCGTCAGGATGCCCGACTATACAATCGAACAGATCCCGCGAAATGACGCGTTGCGGCATCGCGCGCGCACGATTTTGGGTTCGATCAATCAAGAACTCTTCTTGCGGTCGATTGATCAGTTAATGGTTTGTCCAACAGATATGGACCAGCGATGGATCCTTGATCCGATGATCCAAGCGTTAGGACCACTATTGGAAGCGAACCGCAACTTGAGATTGTGGATTCTTGGTGAGGGAATTTACCGATCGCGTGTGTTTGAAACTCTGAAAAATCGTGGTTGGCACAACTTGGTCGATCTGCCTGGCAGCTTCGAAGACCTCGAGCAAATCGTTCAAGCTTCGGACCTGTGGATACTCCCTGCGGCAGGTGTGGGAACGGGCTGGTTAATTCCTACTGCGATCGCCTCTGGACTACCGGTATTGGTCGGCACGAGCCCTGAATTTACGAGCATCTTGCCAGGAAATCATCCGCATTTGAATTTCAGCTCCTCACACGCTGCGGAACTTCAATATCGCGTTCGCGACTGGCTGGACCAACCACAATTATTGTCCTTGGCCGCACAACGAGCACGACAGATCCTGGTTGAACAAACCAAACCATTAGCGGGTTGGGATGCAGTTTTAGATCGTCTTTAATTTAATCTCAGTTTCTCAAATTCGGTGTTTCGTTTTTTCTCTGGTTGGGCATGTATCTGACTGGAGCACGCGTTTGCAACGCATGGCACGAAACAGTGATCGGCTCGTCTACCAATCTCTGGGCTTACTTCGCAGGGTCTGCAGGATGACACTCGACACGTCGGTTACCAGCTTCGTTTTCATGATGTGGCAGGTTTTCTCGTTATACGTTTTGGCCGAGGAGGGCAAGAACATGCATTCGCTTAACACCTTTGATGACGTTGATAACAAAGGCGAAGTATGTATCTTGTCCGATCAATCAACGATATTGACCATCCATTATGCAGGCACCAACAAGGATGTTAGCTATTCCGCCTTCAAACTGCCCATTGATGCACACAGTATTAAATTCGCAGGCACACTCCAGCTTCGGCATTATCGCAAGGGAGTACAGCAAGCCAAGTGTGACTATCAGCTTCCCGTTGTGGACTTATCCATGTTAACCAAACCACTACGAGAGCCTGCGCAACCATGGTCGGAGCGTTTGCGGCGCATGGCGAATGCTCGCTCTGCGTTTGAGGCCACCCATCCTGAAATCATGTCCGAGATATTTGTCTCATTTGAGGAAGGAGACAAAACCAGCCAAAGCGAGATTTCCGCCGCACATCAGCGATTGGGCTTTGCACTTCCACCGGAACATGTCGATGTACTCTGCAATTATGGTGCCTGGCAAGCGGATGACTCCTTTGTCGTGGCCCCTCACGACTTAGGCTCCGCTTACAACCAAATGATCGATTTATGGGAAACGCCCAAAAAGGCGATGGAGCAACTACCAGCCACCGTTGTCGAATTGCTTCGTACGAGCGTAATCTTGTACACGGAAGTTGGTGACGGTTACTCGGCACTAGTGTACAAACCGCAACGGTCAACTGGGGCATCAGACGGACCAGCCTTTTACTGGATCTCTCAAGATGAAATCTCGCGACCTAATAAACTGACTAACCGAAATGGTTCAACCAAAGATTATTCTCAAGCCATGTTGTGGTTGATTGCTAACCAAGTTCTCAGCCGATATGCGACATCCAGCGTCGAATCAGTATTCGTTGATCACCATCCTCAAGCAAAGCTGGCGTATCGATTGCGACCTGAGTTGGAATCTCAAGGGATGGAGTTCGAACTGGAGCTGGAGTGGGAGTCGTTCGAATAACAGCACCGCTGACGTTTGTTCCGCTTGCTACTGGCGTACTGATTCGAATCTGTTTTGCCATATCAGCGAAGGCATTTGTTGAGTTAGTAGGACATGGCCAGCAATTTCGCGCGCTTTATCCTGGTTACCTTCGGCCATTAACAAGCGGATTTGTAACCAACGCGCCCGCAAGAACAAGATTCCTGATTTGTCAGCACCGCTAGCGACCGTTTGGGAAATTTGCAGCGCTTCGGATCGTCCCTGAGGACCAAGTTCGAAAAGCAAATGAGCCAATTCGAGTAACAGACTCCCATCGCGAGGGAATTGCTCGACTAACTTCTTTAACGGCTCAACGACCAGCGCACTTCCCTCACGCATCCCTGCGATCCTCAGCAGCACGGCCTGTTCGATCGGCTGTCCCGATAAGTTTGTAATCGGCTGATTCAGGTGCGGCCAATTTTCAAACACGATCGACCATCGTCTTCGTTCATCCGGCGGCAACTCATCGATCGCTTCTAACATGCAACGAGCCCACGCCAGTTGCAGTGCCCGCGTCAGAATCACCGGCGAATTCTTTTGTATCGGCGCCTGCGCGGCCGCAAATCTCCCAGTGCGAGCGGCATTGAGCAAATCAACAGACCTGCGCAATTGATCATCAATTGCATCTAACTTGGACGACTCGACCCATTGATTGAGTTTCTGCAACTCGAGCCCCCGAGTAGGAGTCGGCCAACTCGCGAATGCTTCACAAGCGACAGCAAAGATTTGCACTGCTCCCGCCAATTCCTGAGGAGCACGACTTCGGAAATCCCCAATCCATTGTGCATCAGCCAGCGCGGCGTCGGGCGGCAAAAGGATACTGGCTTCAAGCAATTTTACTAAACTTCGACGAATATTCTGAGGATTTCTGGCTGAATCAATCCGCTTGTGTACGCTACCTATAAACTTGTGGATTTGCTGTTGCCCTACATGCCACTGCTGCAGCCACTCCAAAGCTGAGTCTGCTTCGTGGGCATCGGGCCACAATGCTAGTTGTGATTCTAATGCGGCGATATATGACCTTGACTGTTCGGTGTCCGCTGGATGGCGACGGACTTCTTCGACTAACACTTCAATGGCTAACCAATGTAGCGATGGAGCGGATGCTTCACTGTGCATTTCTTCGGTCTGTGAAAACATAAATCTGGAGCCACTTCCTGGCTGGCCATTTCTCCTCATCAGTGCAAAAGCGATTTTTGAAAAATCGATAGCCGCTGACAATTTTTTCTGCGCTTTGGCAAGTTCAGTTGCTTGTACCAACTTGTCGATCGCAGCCTGGTGGTTCTGCGCAGCGAGTAATTGCCGCACTTCGGCCATTACAATGTCGGTTCCCAAAGTTAGATCACCCGAAACGGACTGCGTCCCAAGTGATTCAACGAGCAATGCATCGGCACGTTTTCCCCAATAATCGCCGTGTCGCTGACCTATCGTTTTGGCGCCAGTCACTATCGCTTGGATAGCCTCCTCGCGACTGGGGCCGACCAGATTATCAATCACCATTGTTTGTAGGCGAATTTCAGCCAAGGCCGCTTCAGGTCCATTGTCCAGGGCCCGCAGTCGGTTGACATACTGCTGCGCTGCGTCAACGTATTGTTCATCAATCAGGGCGTTGATCAGGGTCACTAGAGCGCGCACTCGCACAAGAGTATCAAGTTGACTATCGTCTGAAATCTGCTTGAGTTCACTCAGGGCAACCTGGCGTGTCCCCAAATCAAGCTTGGCATTGGACCAAGCGACCAATAACTGATGGCGAGATGGCCAGTTAGCGGGTACCCATTCGAGAGCTTGTTGAACTGTCGTTGCCACTTGCGTTGACGCAGCGATTCGATCGGGCGACTCTGCGGGATAACATCGTGCGCGTACTAACAACGATTCGCACCGGAGCAATTGGCTATCCAGTCGCAGTTGCAGAAGTTGCTCGGAAGGAGCCTCACCGCTCTTACCGGAGGGCTGGTCGGCAGCTAAAGGCAATCGCCGCTTAAGGTCGTTATCCAAGTCATCTAGTTTTGCTTCAACAATGCGCACGGCTTGCAAGGCTTGTTCGCGTGTTGCCGATTGCTGTGGCGCAGCCAACCAGCGAGCCAGTGAATCTTGGGCTCTTAAGAAACGGTTGCGCGCGACTTGCCACTCCAGCCAAGGTAACCGAGAATTCTCGGCCCGCTGGACCCTGAATTGTTCAACAACTTGGTCAGCAGCTTGCCAATGTTGCTCAGCATCGCGAGCGTGGTGTAAGGCAGCCTGGGCCGTACATTCCATCAATCGCATTGTCCAACGAGCCAATGCCTGCGGTTGACTGGCAGACAAAGCCATGCGCGCCCGGCAATAATCCGCTGCCGTCACGCCTCCACCTTTCTCGCACAGTCGTTTCAACCATTGATCATCCGTATCCGGCTCGACCGCGATCAGGGCTATGCAGCCGATGCTCCAGCCCCAAAACATGAGTAGAGCCAAAGTTTTTCTCATTTGGGATGGTCCAGTGCACACTGATGAGAAAAGCTAAGCTGACGTGCGGCCTCGTAAACAACAATCGCGACCGCATTCGATAAGTTTAAGCTGCGGGCTTGCTCAGCCATGGGAATGCGCAACTGTCGCTGGGGGTATCGGTCGCGGATGGTGTCTGG
Source organism: uncultured Pirellulaceae bacterium (assembly GCA_964625155.1). Lineage (GTDB taxonomy): Bacteria > Planctomycetota > Planctomycetia > Pirellulales > Pirellulaceae > Aureliella. Next base: position 11,632 of record CAZVBC010000097.1, on the reverse strand, counting down.
CAAGCCATTCGTTTCACAGCCAAACACCAGCACATCACCCTGTTTATAAGAGACGTCAGTATACACCGTGTCACCAAACTTAGTGATCAACCAGATCCGTTCGAGATCGAGTCGGTTTTGCAGATGCTCCCACGAATCAACGACTTCCCAATCGAGGGCCTGCCAATAATCCATCCCGGCACGTTTTAGTTGAGCGGAATCCAAGCGGAAGCCCGTTGGACGTACGATCCACAATTTTGCTGATAAAGCTACACAGGTGCGACCTATGTTTCCCGTGTTCTGAGGTATTTCGGGCTGATATAAGACTACGTGCAAAAATGACATTTGACCTGCTCTACACGGTACATCCCAGTATCGTCACGGGTTAGACTCTTCTATAAAATGAGCCAGTTCTTTTGAACACCTGGATTACTGCATAAATTATCGGCACGTTCGTTGATGCGATTATTGCCAGCTTGGTTGCTGGACGTGAATAGTTTATTGCATATCCGCGTTCCGTTCGGATGGCTAGACAGCCGCCGATGTACGACGACACTTGTTGGTTCAGCAAACCATCAAGGAAAACTCAATTCTAGAGTTACTTCAAGTAATCTTCTACACTACTACAACATAGATAACTCACCGTTATGGCGATACAAGTAACCTGTCCAGGCTGCCTCAAGCGATTTTCGGTCAGCGAAAAATTTGCAGGCAAGAGCGGCCCCTGCCCAAGCTGCTCCAAGACGATCAAGATCCCGGAGCTGTCCGATCAAGTCGTTATTCACGGTCCTTCCGAAGGTCCGACGGACTCTAAAGGCCGTCCGGTTTTTAAACCCATTCGGCGTAAAGAGTTTAAGCTCTCCCTGCCCGCAATCATCGGCATCTCGGTCGGAATTGTTGCCGTGCTGGCGATCGCCATAGCCGTACGCGTGACGATGAGCGAACCACCGGTGCCGCTGCTGGTGTTGGGGACATTGTTGTTGGCACCTCCTTTAGTAGTTGCTGGATATACATTTTTGCGCGACGACGAATTGGAAGGATACACCGGTCAGGAATTGGTAGTGCGAGGCGGCATTACTTCGCTGGTTTTTGCGTTGACTTGGGGCCTGTACGCTTTTGTCCCCGTTTACATTCACGGTTATGACAGCATCGCGGAGATCGGTGCGATCGATTTAGCAATCATGGTTCCAATCATGGTTGCCATTGGTATGTTTGCCGCAGTCGCCGCACTGGAGCTGGAGTTTTTTCAAGGTGCGCTCCTCTATGTACTGTATATCATCGTAACTTTTGTATTGGCGCTGGTTATTGGCACCAAACTCGCTGCTCCCTTTGCAGGAGGCTCGGCAACTAAATCTGCTCCCGCGCAGCAAGCGGCTCCAACCAAAACCAATTCAACCGGCGGCGAAAAGAAAGCTCCCATCAAAGTTTTCCAATAACATGAAATACCCTAAACAGAGCCTTAAAGAGATCTCGATAGCCTACGTGGCAGTGTCCATGGCTTATGTGCTGTGCAGTTGTTCACCTGCATCGGATGAAGGAACAACGACGATCAATACCCAGGCAACTGTCATACAGCAGCGGACCGCCGGGGAAGATTGGCCAGTATTTTTGGGCCCACGTGGCGATAGCACTTCCATCGAAAAAGGGCTCGACATCAAACTGTGGAAGCCAATTCCGCAAGTCCTCTGGACACTACCGCTCGGCACCAGCTACGGTGGACCAAGCATCAGCCAAGGCAAGTTGTACCAATTTGATCGCCACATTACGACCGAGCGATTGACCTGTTACGTAGCGGAAACCGGCCAGGAAATTTGGCGATGGGATAACATCGTCGAATACGAAGACATGTACGGATATAACAACGGGCCACGCTGCTGTCCGATCATTGATGGTGATCGAGTCTACGTCTATGGCGTTGCCGGCAACTTGGCTTGTATCTCGGCCTCGAATGGCAAGTTGATGTGGAAGAGGGACCTTTCCAAAGAATTTGGAGTCGTACAAAACTTCTTTGGTGTTGCGAGCGCTCCCTGCGTCTACGAAAACCTACTGATCTTGGCGGTCGGCGGTAGCCCCAGCGAGTCGCACTCATTACCTCCCGGACACCTCGATGGTGTCAAGCCCAATGGATCGGCTATCGTGGTACTCGATAAACTCACCGGGAAAGACGTCTACAAACTTGGCGAAGATTTGGCCAGTTATTCGACCCCGTTAGTGCGCCAAGTGGGAGATGATGTCCTAGGGCTCGCGTTTCTGCGCAGCGGCTTGTTGGCGTGGGAACCAAAGTCGGGCCGCGAACGGTTTCGCTTTCCATGGCGAGCCGAAATGCTGGAAAGCGTCAATGCTGCGCAGCCCGTCGTAATCGGCAGTCAGATTCTTCTCTCAGAAGCTTATGATATTGGCAGCACACTCATCGATACATCAATCTCGCCACCGCAGCAACTTTGGAAGGACGGCGATAGTCGCAGTGACCAAGCCTTCCGTGCTCATTGGTCGACTCCTGTACTGGTCGATGGTTATTTGTATGGATGCAGCGGCCGAAATCCGCCGGATAGCGATTTTCGTTGCGTGCGGTTAAAAGATCGGCATGTGCAATGGGTCCACTTAGTGCGCGGTGAGCAAGAGCGAAGCAGCGTCTTGTCAGTCGATGGTCACCTAATCGTCCTCGGCGAATCGGGAACGCTGAAATTGCTCAAATCCAATCCTGAAAAATATGATTTGCTCTCTTCAGCGGACCTTTCCACGATCAACGATCCACGCGACGGGACGCCATTGCTCGAGTACCCATGCTGGGCCGCACCCGTTCTTTCACATGGCCTGCTTTACATCCGCGGAAACACGAAACTAGTTTGCCTAAATCTGATCCCAGCAGCACCGTAAGATCTTATCAGCTTTCGCAAACCGCGATTAAACGATACTGCCCGCTGAACCCTTGACGGTAAGTGGCGTCGTGCAACTTAACTGAAGATTTGTATTCTGCGTAGGCTTAAGTGAACTTGCGTTTGATGACCAGCAAGCTGCGATCGATCGAAGGCGAATGATCTCCGTGAATCGTTGGAAGTTTTCGCGCGATCTGAGAAGCGATTTCGGTGGCTGGTTCCTCAGCCTGTGCGTGGACCAAAGCGAGCAGTGAATCTTGCGTGAAGCCGCCGCGCGCGATGCCGCCGATTACGTCAGGGGTAGCCATCAGCATGGTCTCGCCCTGTTCGAGCATGATCCGTTCTGTCTTGTAGGTGGCATCGGGTTGGGTGGCGATCGCAGGGCCGTTGGTGGCGATCATGCGAAAGCCACGTTGGCCGATTACAAAACTCTGAATGTTTCCTGCTGACGCAATCTGGACAGTACCAGAGTCGGGATCAATTTGCGCGTACCCCAGTGATCCACGCCAGTCGGCGTCGTCATGTCCCCAAGCAATTTCATTGGCTTTGCGAATTACTTGCCCAGGAACGTGTCGTGTATTCCAGCACGCTTCGACAATCGTTTGCAAACTGGCGGCAACGATCGCACCTGCGGCACCGCAAGCGGCGGTATCAGCAATCGCCAAACAGATTTGTCCGTGGCTATTAAGGGTCCAAGTATGAAAATTGCCACCAAGCGGACCGGCTTGAAAAGTCCAGCCATCGACATCAAAATCGGGATGCAACGCTTGACCATCGGGTAACCTCGAGGCCTGTAGAACACCGGCGGCTTCGAGTTGTTTGATGATTTCACGTCCACGCAATGCTTCGGTGGTCAGTACGCTACGTTCAACGTCAATGAGAATCCTGTCGGCAGAAGATTTGGCGGCTTCAATATCAGCAGCACTAAAATCCCGAACGTGATTACTCCAGAGCCAAAGAGTTCCGTGCGGCATATTGGGTGAACCGATGGGCACGCATAATCCAGCCGCAAACTCTTCTGGGCTGTTCCACTCCGGCGCCATCGCGATGTTCTCAAGTAGAACCGCATTACCCAGTAACGCTTCGAGATCCGCCATTGAACCGCGCAGCAATCGTGCAGGTTTCGATAAAGCTGAAGTTGCGAGTCCCCAACATGCGCGCAGTTTCAACATACTGGTTGCTTCGTCCAACAAGTAAATACCTGCTGCATCGCTGCCAGTCAGATTCGTTGCTCGCTGTAAGGAATCTTGCAAACGATCACACAGCATCTCCGTTTCATCGCCGCGCAGGACAACGCCGATTCCGGTTGCCAATTCGGCTTCTTGCTTGGCGATGACACGCTCGGCGGCGTGCAATTGTGATTTGAGGTCGTCGATGCTTTCAAGCAATCGCCACGCGCTCTCTTCAGAGGTTGAAGAAAGCGAGAGTTCAGGAAACTCATCCAGCATACCGTCCTGTGTCTGCGTACTGATCAACTGAAATCTGCGACGCAAGGCCCCTTTGCCACTTCCTAAAGAATTCACCGATGCCCGCGCCAATGCGTGGGGGGAACCTCCGCGAACTCGAATCTGCCAACCGGTCGCTTCGGAAAAGACTTCAAGAATGTCGTTACCCGGGACCTGACGGGCCACCATCGCATTAGGTTCGGGATCACCAGAATGGAGACGGAGAAATGGCCGATTGTTTTGCACTGCGAGCCTTTCATACGATCAAAATGGCAAACAGGATACGACTCTAGTGCTTTGTCACAGCTTTATTTTGGCGATCGGGAGGGCGAAGCTCCGGCTGAGCCATTCGAGCGGTGGCTCGGTGGGAACTTCACTCTCCCTTTTCTGCGAACCTAATTCTTAGCTGTGACAGAGCACTAGGAGTACAAATACTCGCGGATGCCGCCGACACTTGAGCCACGCAGGTGATTCAATTGGGGCTTGGCCATTCCCTTATCGGTCGTTATCGGCACAGCCGAGGCAGTAATCATCGGACAAGCTGCAGGATGAACGGGGCAGGGGGTAGCCCTATCGACAGGTTCGATACAATCGCGCACTTTGTCAGAGCTTTTCTGAAGCGACGTAGCAGCAGTAACGCCATTACGCCGCTTTTCCGACGGCTGTAAGTGAGTAACTGCTCAACATCGCATGAAGTAAATGAAGGCGCGAGGCTAATTTGCCGAAGATGTAACGCTTAACTAATAATAGCTATCTTAAGCTCACACCAGCGAGATTTGTGTTTGGGTCTTCACCAGCGCTAGATCGTCGGGAAACGTGTGGATGGCTTGAACAATTAGGCTTTTTTGACGAGCTTCTAAGTGTATGAAGCTCAAACCTCCAATGGTGATCCGACCACTGGAATCGAAGACTTGAATTAACTCGTGTTCTCGAGCCGAGTGACCGAGTTGCTGCTGAATCATCCAGAACATTTCTGCTGGGACATGCTCAAGCTGGCACTGATATTTGTAAATCACCCCTCCTCGGCACTCAATCTGATCCCCGTGGGAACCTTTGATTGAGCGCGAGAGTAGACGGCGACGTTGTGGTAAAGGCTGATGAGCTGACGCAGCAACTTCGGTCAAGATCAGATTGCCAGAAGTCCAAGTAATAACGTGTCCGTCACTAGTGATGTCAATGCGAGTTTGATAATTCTGTCGGCAAATTGAATGCGACTTGAAGGTGTGAAAAAGCTCCGGATGAAGCGCTCGGGCGAATAGCTGGAAAGTCAACTCAGCCACTTTGGGACGAATGCTCGAAACAGTCATTCAACAAAACCTATCTCAAATCGCCGTCGGCTCGATCCTATCGACCGTAAGGCTGCACACTTTTGATATGAGTCAATCTGAAGAGAACCACGCATGAAACTGTTGTACTGCGACAATGCATTATAGACTTTCCGCGCTCATTGTACCAAGAGCAACCCAAAATTAGTGCCAGACTCTAGTTTGGCTTGCTGGCATTGGGGCTTCGTTCGCGTATTTCCATCGCATCGACTCGTCCCCGCACGTCCCTCGATTGCCAGCAATGCTTTGCATGCTCGCCGGATGCGCTAACCGCAGTGTAGGTGTTACATTGGGTTCAACATAGTAGAGTGGGCACAGATTTATGAGTCGCGATTCTATTGCCTCGCGTCAAGCGAATTTGATATTCCTAGACTTCTTTAGTGAACAAGCCTATTTTACTCCTATCGATCAGCGATACGATGCGCCGTCGCAACTGTACCAAGCTCGCTGAATTGCTTTTATTGCTGCTGGTAATTGGCTGCCGAACAACTGCCTCTGTATATGTTTGGCACCCGCAAAATTATGATGTTGCCGATGCTCGCGTGATTGCGTTTGCGCCAATACTTGCCGAAGGAAATATCGCCGAGCGCATTGAACGAGCGATGTTAGTACAGCGTCCTGGTGCGCGCGCAGATTTCCATCTAGTCACGTCGACTCAGTTAAGCTCTGCATCCCAAGTTGTACCAGCAACCTTTGCATCGAGTAGCGTGGCACTTCAGGCGGCACGTGGAATGGACACCGATGTGATGCTGGTAGGGCAAGTGCTGAAAACCAACGTCGCACCGTTTGTAAACTCCAGCAGCATGTCCCTTGTACCACCAACGGGGACAACGAACCAATCCGCTGACAAGAAAGTTGCCATGTTCTGGCGGCTCATTGATGCGTCCAGTGGAAATGCGCTGGGCAGCCAAGCGCTGTCCATAGATACGAAACGGGCAGATCAAGATTATCCAGACTTGATTTACCAGTACCCCGATCCAGAAGAACGACTTTTGATGGCCGCCGCGCGCGAGTCGTGGAAATCGCTCGCCCCTTTTATCGTCAAAGAGCCAATCGAATTGGCGCAACCTTGGTTACTCCCCGGTTCTCGGCAAGTTCGAAAAGGAAATACGCTTGCCAAGCAGGGACGATGGGCGCAAGCTGAATGGGAATGGAGTGAAGCCGCTAGAAAACACCGCTGGAACAACGCTGCGCAACTCAATTATGCAATAGGCTTAGCTGCCAAAGAGGAATTTGCTGGTGCTCTACAACAATTAGGCAAATTAGGGCCTATCGGGTGGAAGGATCGTCAAGCAGAAACATTGTTTTGGCTGGATCAGCGCCACCGGTGGTATCGGACAGCACATCGCTTGTCTCCTCCTGAAAACGGCTGGGCGTTTCCCGACCCGATCGCGGCTGGTGCCAATGTCAAACCGGCACACGATATTCCCGGGCCAGCCGAACAACCGTGGTGGACGGTGATTCCAGGAACGAAACCGCCAGGTTGGACTTGGCGAGCTTGGTTGACTCAGCCGTGGGTCTTTTGATCGGCTACGGGCACGTTTTACTAACGTATGAATTAAAGGGTTGAAGACGGCTCAGGCTTGTACTTTGATTGTCTCGAAGAATTTTTGTGCAACAATTGTCGGACGAGATCCGTCGTGGTTTGGTACTGCATTACGAAATTCTACAAGTGGTCGTGCCGTTTGTATTGAGCCTGGTCATGGCGCAATAGTTTTGGGCGTTGAGGACCGGGTCTGGCCGCTTGGTCTCGTCGGAGTTGAGTATTATCGTAGTCAAACAAGGTATTGCCGAGTCCACCACGAGGGACTGGTGATTCAGTTGCGGGCTCAGGGCGAGATTGCGGTTCCGAGTTCGAATTGAGTTGCCCATCATCAGCCCCGGGTTTTCTTGTAGGCTTTACCAGAAAGAAACGGCCAAGTGGACTAGCCAATAAAGCTGGTAAGAATATTAGATCACCCAACAATGCAGCGACTAATAACGCGAGCATCAACGTGCCAAATCGTTGCGTAGGAGTAAAGGTGCTCAGCGCGAACACGGACAGCCCCAATCCGCCAACGATCGTCGTTTGTGTCATGGCTGGAGCGCAGCGCATGTAAGCATAAAAGATTGCTTGCTGGCGACTCAAGCCGTCTCTGAGCGCTTGTCGAAACCAGGCTAGGAAATGAATTGTATCGTCGACGGCAATACCAAGCGCAACGCTGGCGGTCATCATCGTCCCGATATCCACTTGAGTGCCGGTCCATCCCATAAAGCCAAATATGATGGCCAAGGGAAACAAATTCGGTAACATTGAAACCAATCCAGCACCTGCAGCTTGGAACATCTGCAAAGGACGCAAACTGGCCAAGAATGTGGTCGCGGGTGTCAGGTTAATGGCCATAACCAAGGCAATCAGTGCGAATGACCATTCCACACTTTGTATCAAACTCTCCAATAGAGTACGCTGAGCCTTGTAGACGACGGGTACGACCCCCGTATAAACAACATCCATATCCTGCGGACTTTTCCCTAGCTCGACCGGAACCCCGAGGAAATTTTCTTGAGAGGCGATGGTTGTGGCGGCTTCGGCCAGCATCGTTCGAGCATCCACTATATGTGGATTGCTTTCGCGAATAAACTGCCAATCGTAATCCGCATGGTCACGCATGATTACGACGCACGCAAATTGGCTCAGGTACTCACGCCATTTCTGTGAGGTCGCCTTGCCATCGGACAGTGGAAAACGGACCGGATCGTGCCAATTAGTTTGCCGCACAGTTTCGTTAGTGAGGCATTGAGCCAACGTTTTGGCAAAGATGCGTTCGCCATCCATAGTTGCAGTTTGCGAAGCTGCAGCTCCGTCCGATACTTGTTGCAACTCAGCAGGATTGGAATAACCCAAAACTAAGACATCGCCACGCAGTCGATCGGTCGCATCAGCAGAATGCTTCAGAATGGCTTCAATGATTTGGGCACGACAGCGGTAGCTGGCAACTATCGGCTCAACGACCTTGCGCAATTGATTGACAAATTGGCCATAGTCTACATCATTCAGCGCGCCAAGCCGCAAACTGATCCTCCACAACTCCTTGCCCGGCGAGGCCGAGTCCGCCGACTCAACGCGCAGGTAGTCGGTCTTAAGCAGTTCCTCACGGGATTGTTGCAGGAGCCGATCGTAAGCGAGTCGATGAGCATCGAAGCCACGAGAGGGATCGGGCATGTCTCGCAAAAACGTGATCGCACTCATCCCACGGCCAACCAAATTCTGGCCCGCATCGCCAAATTCATTTTGCAGAATTTCTTGCACGTGCGCAACAGCTTGCGCTCGTTCCAGCAAGCTTAATTGACGTCTGGACAGTTTCCGTTGATCGTCGTTCATGTCCTCTTCGACATCGGGACTCCGTTGCGATTCGACTGGAAATCGAACCACCAATTCCATCGGAACCAGCCGGCCAAAGTTCTGTTCCATCCAGCGATAATCTCGGATGATCTGCGCATCCTGATCGAACATTTTCAACAACTGCACGGACGTCTGAATCTTAGGCAAGCCCAACATACCCACGACAAAAATCAATAGGCATGCTGCGTTGACCAGCCAATGACGTCTCACAATAAAGTGAATCAAACTGTCCCAGAAACCCGCAAATACATTTGACGAACGCGGCTGTCGTACTTTTTCTTTTCTCGGTGGGAACATTGTCAGCGCGGCTGGCAGGAAGAGATACAGCAGCATCAGCGTGGCCATGACACCCAGCGCGGAAAACAGTCCGAACTTGCGGATAGGTAATATGTTGCTTGTGCATAGTGAAATGAGGCCGATGGCGGTGGTGAGTGCCGCCAGCGTACAGGGAACAATCGCATGTTGAAGGGCTTTGTCGGCTGCTCCGTGGGCACCATCCTCACGCACTATGTCTCGATAATAGTTGATGATATGAATTGCGCCCGACATGCCCAGTACGTACACTAACGATGGCATGGTCAGCAGTATGGCATCGATGGTTGAACCGGCCCACCATACCATCCCCAAACTGGCAATCGCACTTACACCACCAACAAAAAAGACCATCATCATCAAACGGATTGAACCGAGACAGGCAAACGATAGCCCCAGCCCGAGGATTACCGAATAACCGAGTAATCGGACCAAGGTGATCGTGCCCTCTTCATCAATGGAAACGTTATCAATCGGCGGTCCACCCACATGCAGCACAGGCTCAGTGGCGACCGGTGCGCCTGCCAACATGTTAAATGGAGGCGGAGCAGAACTTGGACGGGGTGGAAGGTTGATGCCACTGTCGCTAGCCAACTGAAACACTCTTCCTAGTTCGTGTCCCATCAGCCCTCTACCAACCACCTGCTTCAAATTGCGTTTGGCCACATCCGACATGGTGATCATGACACAGGTTTGGCGATTGGGGACCTCGAGCGCGATGGAGTCAAAGAACTCGTACCACACTTCAGCTTGTTGGATCGGCGATGCTTGCTTTAGTTTCTCAATATTCCCGTCGAATTTAGCATCGACCGCGCTCGTGACCACAAGGTCCCAAGTTGCCCGCCAATCATCAGGGAATTCAGCCAAAAAGTCTGGAAGTATTATTTGCGGCAGGTCCTGCGCCTGCCACGAAAAACCATTTGGCACGGCGGGACCAAACAGAGTCCCGGTCAACCGATCAATCGCATCGCGCCGTCCCATATTCGGTTGAGCTGGTGTCGCCAGGGGACCACCTTCACCGGCGAGCTGTTCGACAAGGTCTGGGCCCGTTTCAATTTTCTTAAACAACGGGGCCGTCAACAAACGCGGGTCCACATAAAACGGATTGGGTTTGTCTGCTGCGATTCGAGGATCACTAAACGAAGCAATAAACTGGCCGGCAAGCTGAAATGTCCCCGTGGTACGCTGGATAGTACGCGTCAGAAACGATACGACACTGCCGTTATCGTTCCAGCGATACAAGCGACCGTCCGGCGTGATGTAAAACCCCGCTCCGTGCTCATCGATTAACCACTTTTCGTTGGCGCCACCCCAATTCGTATGAAAATCTTCGCCTGCAAAGAGAGCGTATTCGGCACCCAGTCGCTTGGCGCGCACGTAATCCGAATCTTCGGCGATATCGACGGGTGGCTCAACTTCAGCTCGCAGCTTTTCAATAAACAGACGCAACCGCTGGTCATTGATAGTGCAATTCTGCCAAGTAGCGATCACAAACTGTTCGCTAACAAACCGCCGAGCAAACCAAGCTAATTCTTCAGTTTCCCGAAAACTGTCCGGCAGCCAATCTTTGACGTTGTTCTCCGTTTTCCTTAGGGCCATACGAGCCCCGCGACCAGCGAAAGGGAAAACGAAAAACACGATCATCAAGATGATCAAGGCATTGGGGAGGCCCAAGAAGGACCGCCTTGCGAAGAAAGGCTCTTTCATCGCTCTGCCGTTTCCTGTTCAAAAAGATAAGCAACTCACCGGCACAGGCTCTACACAAACCTTGCCAAGCGTACAAACCGATCCTTGAAATGAACAGGCGAGGCTAGCAATATCTCTCGGAGAATATTGTTTGCACTACTGATTATTTCGATTGGGTAAGATTGACGCGATGAGTAGCCATCAGAATTTGCCCTCACATTTCAAAAATGATCACCCCCAGATCCCGCTCCTTGTCTCAAGCCCCCAGTCTCGAACAATTGGGTAACATGACACTAATTTGAGAATTCTGGCGATTTGGCAAACGCTGACATTTGTAAGTACTATGCTTATCAATCGAGAATTTTGGCCGCTGAAATCAGTCGAATGAACTCTTTATTCGAAGGAAATCTGGCGAGCTGTTTAGTGAGCTGTTCCATAGCATCGACTGGATGCATGGTATTGAGCGTCCGTCGCAGCATCGTAACGGCATGTAGAGTTTCGGCGTCCAACAACAATTCTTCGCGACGAGTGCCCGATTGGCTGATATCAATTGCTGGCCAAACTCGTCGGTCGGCAAGACGTCGATCGAGCACCAGCTCCATATTGCCGGTCCCTTTGAACTCCTGG
>CAZVBC010000096.1:9540-20323 GCA_964625155.1 uncultured Pirellulaceae bacterium | reverse complement strand
CGGCGCGCGGGGGCAGAAGCTTCGAGTACAAACTTGGTTTCGCCTGTTCCCACCAGTGAGCGAATAAAAGAAGAATTGGCCTGGCTTAAATCGCTCGGGGGCTCCAGCGAATTAGCGATTCGTGATGGCGTCGAGGTAATTGTTGGGGTCGAACTGCGGCATGTGTGGCTGACAGATGTCGATCTGATCAGGCTGGCGGGCATGACGCATCTGGAGAAAATTGATCTAGCGTATACGAAAGTCACTGATGAAGGGCTGGAACAGTTAAAGCCACTCAGCAAGGTCCGCTCATTGAATCTCTACTATGCAGAGTACGTTACCGATGTGGGGATTGCGCACTTAAAGCACTGGAAATCTCTTGAACACCTAAACCTTCGCGGGTCAAAAGTCACAAGTTCGCTGTTCGAACATATTGCCGGCATGCAAGTGTTGCGGTCTTTGGATGTCGGCTTTAGCCGCGTAAATGACGATTATTTCGAAAGACTGAGCGATCTACCCAAATTGGAACGATTGGGTTTCGGCGGAAATAAGATGAGCGGCAACGCCTTGCCGCTGCTGAAACTCGTAACATCTTTACGAGAATTGGATGTTGCCGGTCAACAGCGCACGGATTCGGGATTGTGGAGCGTCAATGTTAACGATTTTAACATCGAGAATATTGCCGACCTTAGCGAGCTGCGACACCTGAATCTGTCGGGAACTGGACTCAGCGATCGAGGGTTAGTACCGCTGCTCAAGCTCAAGAAACTGGAACAATTGGACTTGAGTCGCACGAAAATTACTGGCAAAGGAATTGGGACCCTGGCAAGTTTTCCGGTACTTCAGAGATTATTTGTACGGCAATCGGACTCGTTCGACGACTCTTCGTTGTTGGCTTGTAGTCGTTTTCCGCAAGCAGAGATTTTCGAATTTCAAGAAACAAAAATTACGGATATGGGACTTGCTCAATTCCAACCTCCGCCAACACTCAAGAAGTTGATGATCGGTGGGACACAAATTTCCAGTGAAGCGGTTTCTGCTTTTCGAGATCGTTATCCAGATTGTTTTGTTACTTGGTGGCCTAAAACCAATATCGTTCCATAGAGATAGTGAGTTGGTTTCTATTTGCCAGGATGCTCCCAGGTGTCATTAGCAGAGTTACTTTTCTTCCACATCTTTTTTCGAGCTGTCAAATGAGTACCGACCTAAATACGAATTCTGGGCAAGGAGCCGTTCCCAACATTGGGCAGTGGCGACCAAGTTTAATGAGCTGCGTGCTCGGCTGTATTATTGGAGCGTTGATTAGTACCGGGGTCGTGCATTCTATCGATCCGGTATTTTCGTACGCCGATCTTCCGGAATTGGGGTTATCGCCGTCGCCCGAGTTGCAGGCCCAGCACAATGCTGCTCAAGTTGCGTACTACAGCCAGAATTACGGTCTCAATCTGGCAATAATCGGGGCGTGCGTCGGTATTGGATTTGGAGTATCAGCAGCGATTCGCCAACGCATGGTCTCAGGCTTGCTTGGCGGTATTGGTGGTGCGATCGCAGGTGGCGCCGCAGCTTATTTGATTGGGATGTTTGTTGCCCAGTCGTTGAACACCAGCGAAGATCAGAGTCTGATAAAAAGCGCCCTTTTTCATGGCATTCTCTGGGGATCGATCGGTTTCGCCGTTGTTGGCCCAGTTACCAGCGTTCAATCGCGCCGCCTACCGTTGGTCAGTACCATCATGGTCGGCTTGATTAGCGGAGTTGTGGTCGCCATCGCTTATAATGTACTATTTTCCTTGTTATTTTCAGACGCGAACTTGTTAAAGCTAATTCCCGCGACTTTGACAGAGCGAGTTGCTTGGTCGACTGGCTGCGGAGCCCTGTTGGGAATCTCGGCGCACTACGGCCTACAACAATCTTGAAGATCCTTCTCACTAAGAATCAGCCGGTTTCACAAATTAGCGGGCGGGAATAAAACTTCGTCTAGAGTCGCGCATGAATACGCAACTATGTTGCCCAAATTTTGTTTCCCGAGTGGTCAGTACCCCGAGCGGCCCGATCTATCTTGCTGTGCACACCAATCTCGCTGTGCGCATAGTGGCTCGCATCTGGAGATTGTGGCCAGATTGGTTAGCTCATGCATCACAAGTCTCATCAGCCCTTTGCCCAGTTGCCAAGGTTCTGGGGAACAAAGTACATTGATTCGTTCGGGCGTCCGCGTTTGATTTTGTGTCTTCCAACGTTCAAAGTCAGGTAGGATGTCCACATTTTTCACGCATCAGAATTTACCTCCCGACAACTTACTTCTGCTGTTAACAAATCGCTGGTAACATTCCCAAAGTACTGGCACCACCAAGATCACACTTTTAAGCTAAATCCATATGTCCGATGCACTTCAAAACAGAATTTATGAGTCACTGAGCCAGTTAGTCTTGATCGATCCGCATACGCACATCAACCCGCATAGTCCGGCAAGCAAAACTCTAGCGGACATATTGGGATACCACTACTATACGGAATTGGCACACTCGGCTGGCATGCAACGTGATCACATTGAGCAACCGGGGATCGATCCCAAGGAAAAAGTACGACGATTGGCTGAAGGGCTTGGTCATATCGACAACACCGCACAATTGAGCTGGTTACTAGAATTGTCGAAGGAGTTATTTGGCTTCGAGGCTGAGCGAGTTGACAGTTCTAATTGGGAAGCCATGTACGATGCTGCGCTGAGTAAGATGCAACAACCTGATTGGGAAGACCAAGTGTTGCGTCGGACGGGATTGGAAGCCGTCTTTCTGACTAACGATTTCGACGACCCGCTCGAAGGATTCGATACCAAGCGTTACGTACCTTGTTTGCGAACCGACGAATTAGTGTTTCATTTCGCGAAAGCCTCCGTGCGCGAGCGACTGCAGAAGTGTGCTAACACTCAAGTCCACACCGTCGGTGATCTGCGGCGGGCCATCAAACAGCGTTTCGAGCATTTTAAGTCTCACGGTGTGCGCGCATGTGCGATTTCGTTGCCGCCGAGTTTTTCGCCCACACAGATTTCAGACGCTGTGGCTGAGAAGGCCTTAGCACATTTATTTTCGGCCAATGAACAAGCTGATGCCGATTCACGATCGCAACTTGGATACTGGGTCTTTTGGGAATTGGCTCGAAACTGTACAGAAGCCGGCTTGCCCTTTGATTTGATGATCGGAGTAAATCGCGCGGTCTATCCCGGAGGAGTTTTTCAGGGACAGGATTTGTATGACAGCCGCGTGTCGTTGATCCAATATCGAGAACTGTTCAACGCGTTTCCGCAAGTAACGTTTCCGATTTCAGTTTTAGCCAGTGTCACCAACCAGGAGTTGGTCAGCTATGCCTGGATTTTCCCCAACGTCGTCACAAATGGCCACTGGTGGTATAGCAATACTCCCAGTTTTGTTCTGCGGGATCTCCATGCCCGCCTGGAAGCCATTCCGCGAAACAAACAAATCGGCTATTACAGCGACATGTATAAGCTGGAGTTTGCATTGCCCAAATTTAACATGTTCAAGCGATGCCTGAGTCGCGTATTAGCCCAACACTTTGTCATTGACAATCGTTGGTCCGAAACTCGAGCTATCGAATTGGGACAACAAGTTCTGCGAGGGAATGTCGAAACGATTTTCGGATATCGCTAGATAACGGACGCTGGGTTGGGTAGCGCCAGATTCGATCTGCCCTAAGTCGTTGCAGCGAAACCGTTTAACCCGCAGCCAAAGGCGAGGACTGGTCTGAGTTTTCGCAATTGTGTTAATTCAAAACCGTAATAATGCCAAACTCGTCCCGGTCCTCGCCTTTGGCTGCGGGTTAAACGATTATAAAGCTCGGGCTTAAGACCACATGTGGCAGCCATTAGCAAATGGTCGATCCATGATTATTCAGCCAACGACTGCAGCAGCCTTTCGTCCGGGATGACATCCAGCAACTGACGAATGGTCTTGATCGACGGACTGTCTTCGAGTTGTTCCCAAGCGAACAAGGGCTGAGTGGTGCAAATGCGCATGAGTGGGAGTCCTTGAAGGAAGGCGTAGTGAGGCTGTCGAACTAACTACGCAACCAATCCCCGCACCGTTCATCCGTTGGTCGAAAAATCGCGAAAAAAACTTCGTAGAAGCCAGCGCATGCGCGATTCCCAGGGATTCTCAACTGCCCGGCGGGGAACGCAGTTTGAACGCTCTTCCTAAGTCCAACAACCACAACAACCTGCGAACATCGCAACCGGCTCCGTTGGCTGAGGCTCGGGGCAAGGGACGCGATGACGTGCCGCAGCGAGTTTGTTGGGGAGTGCTACTGCTGAGCGTAGCGCTGCGTCATCCGACGATCGAACATTGCCTGGCGGAACTCCGACGCAACGAGTCGTTACGTAAGATCATCGGCATCGAATCCGAAGAGGCTGTGCCGCAGAAATGGAACTTGTCGAGATTCCTGGAACGCTTGGGCGAAGAGCCGCACTTGAGCTTGCTGCACGAGATCTTCGATACGATGATCGAGCGACTGGGCTCGACGGTGCAGGACCTGGGAAAGAACGTGGCTGGCGACGCGACGCATCTGAACGCTCGACGCGGACGCAAGAAGAACGAAAAAGCCGCGGAGGCCGAACGTCAGCAGGGGCTGCCCGAGGCGACTGGCGGGCGCAAGGAATACACCGATGACGAGGGCCATGTCGCGAAGGTTGTCGAGTGGTTCGGCTTCAAACTGCACATGTTGGTCGACGTCAAACACGAAGTGGCCTTGTCCTACAAAATCACCGACACCAAAGCCGGCGACGGCGAAACGTTGCCCGCGATTCTCAAAGATGCACAGGAGAATCTGCCTGCTGGTCGCATCGAGACACTGGCCTACGACAAAGCGGCCGACACGAACGACGTGCACGCCTTGCTCTCCAAACACAAAATCAAACCGGTCATCCAGAATCGCTCGCTGTGGAAAGAAGAGTCCGAACGCATGCTGCCTGGTCACGACGGCAACTCGAATATTGTGTACGACGAATCCGGTACAGTCTATTGTTATGACCGCGTGAGCGAACCGATCGTGCGACATCAAATGTCTTATATCGGCTACGAACCAGATCGAGAGACGATCAAGTACCGCTGCCCAGCCATGCACGAAGGCTGGGAGTGCCCGATGTCCGGTATATGCAACGCCGGCAAGGTATATGGCTTGACAGTTCGCGTGCCGCGCGAGATCGATGTGCGACGCTTTCCATCATTGCCGCGAGCCACCAAGAAATTCGAGCAACTCTACAAAGGCCGCACCGCAGTCGAAAGAGTCAACGCGAGACTGAAAGTTTTTTGGGGAGCGGCCGACGGCAACGTCACCGGCAGCCGACGATTCTTTGCGTTGCTGGGTGTCGTGCTCAGCGTACATGCCGCGTTCGCGACTTTACTAGCCATGGCCCCGCACTGGGAGGGCACGCTTGGGCAGACGAAGCTCACGCCCATCGCGCAGGCCCTGCACGGCAAGACCAAGAAGCCCACCGCTCCTCCGCGTCGGCGTACTAAGAGCAAAGATCGGCAGATGAAACTCAAATTCGCAGGCTGACAATTTAAGCGAACGCCAACCTACCTTGCCAGCCAGATCGCTACTTCCATCTCGTCGCAAGCGATCCGCAAAAAATCGCACTCCCCTCTCGAAGTTGCGACCCCGCCCATAGTATTTCGCCATGGATCCGCGGGTGTCAACTCGTCTACGCAACACTTACCCCACCACCCCCCTTGGCCCGGTTTGGGGCTCACTACGCAACCGGCTCGACGCTGAACTGTGAACCAATTCGCCCGTGAACCGCTAACTAACGCTGATGCTCAATCGCCTTAAGGGGATTCTCAGGCCAAGCGTGTTTGGGATAACGACCGCGCAATTCTTTGCGAACCGTGGGGTAAGTGTTTTTCCAAAAACTGGCTAGATCCTCCGTGATCTGCTGACATCGATTGTTCGGTGCCAGAAGATGCAACAGCAACGAAACTCTCCCTTGGGCCAATCGAGGCGTGTCCGACAAGCCAAAAAAGTCTTGGATGCGCGCGGACAAGATTGGCGGCTTGCCTGCTTCGTATTGCAACACAACACAGCGTCCGCTGGGAAGAGTGTAGCTTTCGGGGGCTTCGCGTTCCAATAATTGCAACTGTGAGGAGGTCAACCGTGCACGCACAAGGTCAAGCCACGGTAAAGACCTTAACTCAGCAAGCGATTTTAAACCCCAACACCATTGGCTGAGCTGTGATTGCAGTCCAGTTTCGCTCATGTCCGGCAGTGCTGCGTCGGGTAGGGCGGCTGCAAGCCAACGCACTCGACCGATGAGACTTGTTAGAGTTTTGTTGTCCACAGGAAAAACTTTGCTCCAATTTGAGCTGGCATGTTTGGCCAAAATTTCTGCGGTGCGTTCATCCAGTGGAGTTGTAACCGGCGTTTCTTCGATGACGAGGTCTAGCCAATAGGTTCTGCGGCGGGTAACCACCGTTCCTTGAGTCGGATGTATGAATCGCTCGTCGGTTTCGCGCAAATGTTTCAAGTCCAGCCACAGCGGATCGATTGCGGATGCTTGTCGCACCGTCGCCTCCGAACCCGCTGCATCGACATCAATACACAAGAACAGTTCACTGGCCAAGACGCCCGATCGATTATCTAAACGAACGCCACGGCCACCCACCATCAAACCGCGTGGCTTCTGCGGTTCGCGACGTTTAGCCAATCGATCAGGAAATGCAGCTAACAAAGACCTTTGCAGATAATCATCGACATCATTTTCTTCGGTCGTCCCGAGTTCGCGATACAATTGGTCGAGCAATTGAGTTGCAACTCGCTGGACTTGAAACGCGGCACCTCTGCGAATGGTGCCCATCGGGTAATCGAGCGTGCCACGGTTAAAAAAATCCTGTATCGCTGTTACTCGCTGCGTTACATCACAGTCGCAGCGCACGACTGATTGCGTAGGAGGTACATGGCGAGCATCCGACGACACCTGGCGACGATCAAAAACGTCGCGCTCTGATAACATTGCCGCCGCCAAAGCTGCAGTTTGACCGATCCCCAGCCGATGACCCTCCACCAATAAACGAGCCAATCGCGGGTGCACCGGCAACCTCAGCAGTAGTTGTCCTAGTTGTGTCGCGCGTCCGTGCTGCAGCGCACCTAAGCGTTCCAGCAATTCTAGGGCTTGATCGATCGCCTGACTTCGCGGCGGCGTTATCCAAGGAAAACTCTCGGGTGACTCACCCCATGTGATTAACTGCAATACAGCTCCAGCCAAATCGACTCGCAAAATCTCAGGGTCGGTGTGGACCGGGCGACTACGATGGGTGATTTCATCCCAAAGACGCCAACATATTCCAGGCGCTGTACGGCCCGCTCTTCCCGCTCGTTGATCGGCCGATGCTCGCGAAATGGGTTCTAGCGCCAAAATGTTTAGTCCCACTGTCGCATCAACGCGCTGCATCCGCGCCCAACCACTATCAATCACGACGCGTACGCCATCGATCGTCAGTGATGTTTCAGCCACGTTCGTCGCCAGAATGATCTTACGAAACTGGCTGGGTGCCAATACTCGATCTTGCTCGTCAGATGCCAAGTCGCCATACAGTGGCAAGACACTCCATTGCCGTCGCTGTGCAGTTGGTTCGATGTTCCTCGCGACCTGCAATATTTCGCCCACACCAGGCAGAAATACCAACACATCTCCTTCGCTGTTCTGAGTGGCCTCAGGAATTACCTCAGTCACGCTCTCGACAATATTCTTACTGCGTCCGGCTCGCGCGTAGCGAATCGATACTGGGTACATGTGACCATCCACTCGAATTACAGGTGGCTGGTCCAAGTACTCGGAAATGGCAACGGTATTTAACGTAGCCGACATGATGACCAAACGCATCTCGGGACGAGCTGCCACTTGAAGCCGTCGGACCATTCCCAGTAACAAATCATACTCGAGCGAGCGTTCGTGAAACTCGTCCAAGATGACTACCGAGATGCCAGCTAAAGTAGGGTCCTGTTGAATTTGCCGTATCAAGACACCTGGAGTCATTACGGCAATGCGCGTAGCAGATGATACTTGGTGGTCAAAGCGCACCTGGTATCCGACTTGCTGCCCCAACTGTACGCCCATCTCCATGGCAATGCGCGCCGCCGCAGTCCTCGCAGCAATGCGACGTGGTTGCACTAAGACGATACGACCCGACGTCAAGCTACCTCGATTGAGAACTGCCGGCGCGACACGAGTCGTTTTTCCTGCGCCTGGCGGCGCCTCCACGATCACACATGCCTGCTGTCGAACCGCTTCACAGATTTGCTCAAGCGCACTATCGATCGGAAGTGAAATTTGGTTCATCATGCACCGTGCCGCGCATACCTTGCCAGGCGCGGAGGGCCGTCGACGGATCGAGCAAGTTCCGTCTGCCAACAGCGTACTTTCTCGCCACTCAAAGTGCCTCGCCTGTCACCTTCGCATACTGCGCCACGCACTGCAATGACTTGAGGCTGTATAGGCAACAAAGCTGAGAGGCTATCAAGTTTTAGGCTGCCAGCAAATACAGTGACCACTCCCAACTCTGCTGCCTGAGACTGAATCGCTTTGAGTTCTCCAACGTTCAGATAATCCAGCAGAGAGAGCCCATTTTTTGTATAGGTATCGATCAACAACCATCGGCACTCACGACCGCGTAAATAGTTGAGGACTTCTTCCGGATTGGGCGCGGCACAGTTCTGGAAATCCGCATACAACACTGGTACTACTTGTACGCGACTGGTTACAAGTTGTTGCAGCAATTGCAGTCGCGATGGCCAATCCACGCCGTTCCCATGACAACCTGCCAGGCCAACTTTGACTACTGGAAAAAGCGATGCAATCTGCTGCGCACATGAGAAATCCAAATCACGCAATTCGCCCAGCGCGACAGAACGTCGAGGAAATTGATCTAGCACTTTTGCTACTTGCTGAACTTCGGACAGGCACGGACACCCTAATGGCCCCGCATTCGGATCTTTCAGGTCGATCCAATCAACATCAAGCACAAGTGCCGTCTGGGCCTCTGACGCACAGCGCACACTTACCAGTAGCGCCGGTTTGGGATATTGGTATTCTCCAGTGATCAAAGCACGAATTTCCTCTGCATACAGCGTTCGTCTGGACCCTATAAAGAACGGCTCGATAGCTTCCTTGCCAAGTGCAGTTCTCGGAACACGTAAATCTCAGAATTATTGAATTGCTCGATCCAACAGATTCTTGGTGATACGTTGTACTCGAACATCTGGACCGTGTGGGCGCGACCAATGGGACCAAGGCAACATATGCCCGGGTGGGCTGGAGAGATCTTGACACCAAAAGATGGTCGAGGCATTAAAAACAAAATTGTCCTTAGGACCAGGGTAGATCGTCGCGGTCCACTGTTGAGGGTTTACCCCGCCTTGCATTGCCGTCCCGGAAGCGACAATTTCTAGTCCTGGAATGTCTGCCGGAGGATCGCCATGGTACTCCCAGCCGATCAAGCCAGGAATGCGATCCCCTTTCTTCATTCCAGTTCCGGAAAACATCCAGTGCTCTGGTTGGGTTACTGTCCAATCGCCACCTCCATTTACAGGATCAACATTGCGCGCACCCATCAAATATCCTTCGTCTGGCCCGCGATGAGGAAAAGGTCCATTATCTCGCTCGCGATCGACAGCATATTTGTACTGGCCGCCATAGGGTCCACCGCGAAAAATGATTCGGTTGGGCCGACCGTCTGCGGCGGCTCGAAAGGGAGTGACCCAGCAGACTGAATTACCGGAAAAGAACATGAGGTCAACGCCAGCATCGCGCATCTTAACCACGCTCTCATATTGCCGAATATCCCAGTATTCGTCGTGCCCCACGCTCAAGAACGCCTTGCATTTCAAGCCACGCACGGCAGTTAGCATATCGCTATTGGAGCAGTAAGAAACATCGTATCCTTGCTGTTCCAACCAATAGGCGAAAGGGAATTCAAAACAAAGCCACTCGCCCGAGCCGATGGACTGAGGGTTTTCGTAAATCTGTGCATACTTGCTGTAAGGGCGATCGAAACTGACATCGGCCCAAGGACCTTGATTGCCTTTGGGATGCAAATATACGGACGTGTCCACAGGCCAGCGATTATAGGCTTGCCATGTATTATCGCTGCATTGAAATAGAATATCTGCAGGACGGTCATCGCGAACGATAAAGACGACATAACTTTGCCAGTAATCAAAGGGACGTTCGTCGTTAACTGTGCTGAGCCTTCCAAGGTACACTCCGCTGGTCCAGTCGCTGGGAATCTCTAGCGTTACATCGGCTTGCCAGCGGCATTCGACCAATCGACGCTCTCCTTCGACCGGCGGCGTCGGTTGAGTTCGTCCACTCAGTGGGCCAATCGTCTTCATCAGCCGCGCACCTTTTCCGGCGTAGTATCCTGTCCGAAAAATTTCGATCTGGAAGCTCCGTGCCGGATTAGTCGAGACCATGATATCGATCGTCTCTCCCGGTTTAACACTTTGCTTTGAACAATAACCTTCAATCCACGGCGATCGAAATCCAAGGTTCTTGTCCAAGCGAACGCGTGTCAGTTGCCAATCGTCGGCGCCGGGCTTAGCATTTTCGATCTGGATCGGGTTCGATTGAGCCACAGCCGTTAGCGCGGAGAGCGAGAATATTCCGGCAAGGGCTAGGAATTTAAACATGTTTGGCACGCGTACTTTCTCTGGACGTTTGTTTCGACAGGACCTAGGATTATAACTGCTCAATACCAGCCACATTTTTTACCAGCCACATTTTTTACCAGCCACATTTTTTACCAGC
>CAZVBC010000096.1:0-9440 GCA_964625155.1 uncultured Pirellulaceae bacterium | reverse complement strand
ATTTTTTACCAGCCACATTTTTTACCAGCCACATTTTTTACCAGCCACATTTTTTACCAGCCACATTTTTTGGGACCAGCAAGCGAACGGCAAAGACTCCAAAAATGAACTCTGAATCCAATACGAACTCACAGCAAGAATTGTATGATCTGGCGCAGATTCACCAAGTCAAGAGCCGATTGAATGCCAAACCAATCAAGAGCGTCATCAAACGCCTGATGTCTGAACGCGGATATGCTGCGGAACAGGCCAGCCAAATTACCTTGGAGCATTGGCGCAGTACGGTTGGTCCCGAGCTGAGCAGGCACTCGCGACCTGGAAATGTCCGACGTGGAATTTTGTACGTCGAAGTCTCAGACAGCATCGTACTGCAAGAATTGCACTTCCAGAAGACTCGCATCATCAAACAACTTCAAGCTTGTTTACCCCATGCCAAAATAAAAGGCTTGCAAGCCAGAATCGTTACCGATTGATCGCAAGCATGCAAGGTCGGACGCTTGCTGGCAAATGGACCCTTTGAGCTGGTGGAACTTCAACCACAATTGGCAATGCGTAAAGTCTGAATGTGCCTGACAATTTTCTGGCATTCGACTTTTTTTATTCAATCACGGCTAAAGTTGCTGAGCAATTGTTTTACCAAGCCGAGAGGGATACCGATGGGAATCACTTGGATATTTCCCACGTGATCGCGAGTTGAATCGAAACGAAATGCTGGCTTCAACGCAACAAAGGTCAGGGTTGAGTCGGCTTTGAATGTCGGGGTTCCAAGCTGACCAGTTTCCGCATTCAGACCAGTTGGGATATCGATAGCCACTCGATAAGCAGAAACCGAATTTGCACGTTGAATCCAGTCATTCAGCGGCCAGGCCGGATCACCTGCGGCCCCAGTCCCAAGCATGGCATCGATAATCACATCCGCTTGCAGAAACAGGGATTCCAGCGGAATTGAATGTGGAGCTGACGGCTCCCAAACCCAAAGGCCGTCAGAGCCTGCCGCATGAAGAGAATTCCAGTTGGCACAAGCGTCGGCGGATAGTGAAGACGTCGGCCCCAGCAAAAGAACTTGAACCGACCAGCCAGCAAGCTGCAAATGTCTAGCAATAACCAGCCCATCTCCGCCGTTATTCCCTTTGCCACATAGAATCAAGACATGGGGCGCGATGCGAAAATGTTCCGTAAGCCATCTGGTACAACCCAGCCCTGCATTTTCCATTAACACCAGCGGATGCATATGGAATTGCTGGACAGCAATTTGATCGACGCGGCGAACTTGCTCGACCGACATGGTTGATTGTTGAAGCATTTGCAACGCGTTCTGCATAAGGCCGCTGTCCTTCATGGAGAAAGATAGAGGTGATGGATTCTCTTGGCCAGTTTGAGATTGGAACATAGAATAAAAGACTTTCCAGTCCAACAGATGTAGTTGCTCGAGGTGCCTCATGCCCATCTATGAATACCATTGTGACCATTGCCGTGCGGAAGTCGAAATCTTGGTGCGGAGTAGCGAGACTCCGAAATGCCCGGAATGTGGTTCCAGCGACTTGGACAAACTGTTGAGCGTGGCTGCGGCACCAGCGAAGGGCAATAACTTGCCGGTTTGCCGACCGACCGAACCCGCGACATGTGGTCGGCCCCAATGCGCCTCGGGCCGCTGCAGCGCACTTTGAACGGAATTCGTCGGAACCTAAAGATATTGCTTGCTCAAACACTTATTGCTCGCAAGCTGTTGTTGCATTCCGTCGATAAATGCCGAAACGGGCCTCGGCAACCTTAGTTACCGGACCCGCCGCGGACTTTTCCCCCTGCCCTCGTTCACAGCGTCAAGCTGTACAAAAGTGATTTGGCAAGATTAAATTCGTTTACTGTGAACGAGCAGGTTTCCACTGGGGAGATGCAGAGGGTTGGTTGTGGACAGGCCCGGTTGCTGAACGTGCTGTTAGACGCCCTGAAGTGCTGGGGGAATCGTTGAATGTCTGCGTAGAGCTCGATTCGACCTCCACGCTGCTCCAATCGAATCGACTGTTGCTGTCAGAGCTAGGGCCACTGGACAGGTGAACTTCAGCTCGACCACTGGGCTGTGTTCCGCGAATCGTAATTGGAGCTTTTTCATTAGGCTTTGGAGCTGGAATTTTCTCGGGTGTTGCCGGATCTTTTTTCTTGATATCGGGTAGCGGTTTCTCAGCATCTTCCTCGATTTCTGGTTCAGGCGATTCGGTAGGTTGGATGCTGTTGGTTCGCCCCGGTCCAGTCGAGACATTGCCTTCAGTTATCATGCCCTGTACCGCTGGCCCACGGCTGACCACTGCCGGTCGGGTGTAACCGTAATCTACGTAGTGTCCTGCCGCTCGCTGTTTAGCCAACTCTTCGGCATCCCAGTAAGCTTTTGTAGGCCAAGGGCCTTCTTCTAAAGTAATATTGTTCAAATCCAATAACGAACCTTTGAGATAGTGCATGTTGACCAATGATTTGTTGTATTCGCAAACTGCTTCGTGATAACTTTGTTGAGCTCGTGCACGCAGTTCTTCAGCGCGAAGCAATTGGTCGAGAGTCGCACTCAATTGGTCGACCGCACCACGCTGAATTCGATTGAGATACACATCAATTTCCTTGTGATGAGCACTCATTTGGTCGAAGTGGTCACGAATTGCATCGTGCATGGCCTCCATATTCCGCCAAGTGGTCGTCAAATTATCAACCAAGTGCGTTTCCTTGACTCGCAGTTCTTCATGGGATTTGGCCAATTGTAATTCTGCCCCACGAATTGCTGCCAACGGACGACGAGCACCAGTAGCGTTAGGAGTGAATTCAATTCTGGCTCCCACTTCTTGATAGTCTCCACTAGTGAGCTCTTGAAAAGCATTCGAACCTTGATCTGGAAAACGCAATCCAACTCGATCAGCTCGCCCTAATTCGTCGCCTACTCCGACAAAGCGGTAAGTGCCACTGATATCGACTTGAGGTAAGAGCTGGTTCTTTGCGGATACCAATTCCAATTCTCGCTGTTTGATCGCCCATTTTTGTCGATGCAGTTCGACATTGCGATTAAGTGACTCGGCCAATACTTCGTCCCAATCAAATTCGATTCGGGCGTAGGTTGGTTCATCAATCGGACGGATCATGCGTCCGTCCGTGGGACTCCAGCCGATCTTTTCACGTAGAACTTGTTCACGGCCACGCAGTCCACGAGGATCGTTACCGGGAATCGACGAACCGTCAATTGCGGCACTTACTGCGACGCGAAATTGGTGGTATCGACCCTCAGCTTGATACTTGGCTTCAGGAGACGTATCGCCTACTCCTTCACGAGCCGATGCAACTCGCCACAATTCGGTGGCAGTATTCAATGATTCTTGCGCCGCTTCGACTCGCCGATACCCGCAATAGAGATCCCAATAAGCGTCTTCGACTGCTTTGATCAGATTGCGAGTGTTGGCAGCGAAGTCGTGCAGTTGGATGTCCTCGTTGATACGAGCGAGAACGACGGGAATTCGATTGACCAACGTTCCGCGCCCACGCATCAACGGATGAGTTACTTGCATTTCCAGAGCTGTTGTCCAGTCCGAAGGAACGGATCGCCCCAGTCCGGGTGCTTGGATGTTGTTCAGTGAATATTGGGTCGTCGTCCGTAGGGTCGCGACGCCACCAGTCGCGGTCTTTTTGGACAAAGCGGCTTGAAAGTTACCATCCACTGCTTGAAAGAACTGCGGATTAAAGACGTTGCCTGCACCTACGTTGCGCGGCCGGTCGGTTGTACTGTATCCGAAGAAAGAGGAAAGCTGTGCATCGAATTCGCTGAGCGCATCTTCGACACCACCGACCTGGTTGGCGCGAATGGCGCCTCGAAGCGGTACGCGGTTTCCGTTTTGATCGATCTGCAACGGCTGAGTACTGGCAGTCGACGCTGCGATCGCAGGGTCGTAGACGCTCGGTAACTGGCCAGGTGCCGCACTAAGAAACTGGGCAGACACACTGCCAGAAAGCAAATTCGAACCGTTGGCTACCGGAATGATCTTGGCGTTTTGCAGCGCCAACGAAATACAATCTTCGAGTGTCAGGTCGACATACTCTTGCTCTGGATTCGATGGCCCCAGCGGGCGCTGAGCTTGCGTGGCCTCAGGTAACGACTCCACATCAACATTGGAATAGTCGATGCTCATCGCCTGGTCGAGGTAATGGGCCAAATGATCGTCTTTAGCGATAAAGAACGGCTGAGTCGGATGACAACCGGTCAATACGGTCAAGCCAATCTGGACGATCGCTGCCCAGCGTTGCAATTTTCTGCTCATGAGAGCCAGGTTCCCTGCCCAAGTCTGTCGTGGTCGCGAAAATTGACCAATTTGCTCAGCCCTACGAGGACTAGCTATCAGCCATCGCTTGCCCAAAACGACGGAAGCTTGTTAGTGAACCCCCCTGTGTCTCGACCAGTCTTATAGAGCTAGCACTCCAGCAAACTGTTCTCGACAAAGCAAAGTATCGGCACCTTCGGAGTCAGACTTTCGTTAATCGTTACAGATTAACTGCAAAGCTTCTCAGATATTCTTGCTAGCATTTGATACCTGTTGCGCCGCCAATGCTTCACGCCTGGCAACGGCGATCGCAAGTGTTCCGCTAGCTAGGGACTGAATGTTGGTAGAAAAGGCTTTTGCCATGCATGCCACCGACATTTTGTCCCTATCGGGACGATTCGCGCGGACAAAACCGCGCGCCAAAAACTCACGTCAATACCAGATGTTTAACAGCCTCCAGGCTAAGTCTCCTGCTTTCTTTGTTCCTCGTTGCGTTAAAACGCTTGACGGGTTGGACAATCATTCAGCAGTCCTTGAACTGGATGCCAGATGCGGCTAGCATTTGCCCGCGTCGATATTGCTCGCATTATCGCACGGAGTGTACCCGCACAGACTTGATGAGAGGTTGCCAAAAGATGCATTATTTGTTTGAAGGAAAGAATGCCCTAGTTACTGGTTCGTCCAAGGGAATTGGGCGGGCAGTTGCGCTCGAACTGGCACGAGGCGGTGCGAATGTGACGATCAACTGCAGTTCCAGTCGTGAAGTTGCGGAACAAGTAAAGCAGGAAATTGAAAAACTTGGCCGCAAAGCGATCGTCGTCCAGTGCGATGTTTCGGATCAAGCTGCCGTAAACGACATGGTGCAACAGACAGTTGATGCATTCGGAAGCATCGATCTGTTCGTCTCAAATGCAGTTTATAGTGATCGTAAATTGCTGCTCGAAACCGATATGGCGGGATTTCGACGGACCATTGACGTCTCGATGTGGGGCGCGTTTTATGGATTGTTGGCGACTTCGCAGCAAATGGTCAAGCAAGGCAAAGGTGGAGCCATCACGATCGTCAGTTCGCCTCATTCGAAAATCGCCTTCCCAACCGCGATGCCTTACAATATGGCCAAAGCCGCCATTGACCATATGGCTCGGACTGCGGCCATTGAGTTGGTAAAGTATGGTATCCGCGTCAATGTCTTTCATCCTGGATGGATTGATACGCCGGGCGAACGCAAATTTTTCACTGAGGAGCAATTAAAGGAAGGGGCGCAAACGTTACCCTTGAAACGGCTCGGCAGTGCCGAAGAAATGGCGCACGGAATTTGTTTTACGCTCAGCCAGGAAGCCGCCTACATGGTCGGCAGTACGCTCACCATGGATGGCGGAGTCGAGCTCCCTTGGTGGTCTAAGCGTACCGAAGGTGGGCAGTAATCAATCGTCGCGCAGTTCATCGCGTATTGCGCGCTGCCACGCGTCAGGATTTGACTCGCGAAGAACCTGAATTTGGTCGCCGTAGAGATTTTGGCGCAGCAAAACAATTAGTGACCAAATTGCCATGGCAGGTGTGGTATGTGCTGAGTCCGCGAAAATCGTAAATTCGCGGTGCGACGCTCTTCACGGACTTGAATGACCGAGGTGCCGACAGCGCGGTGCGGCTGCACAATCGGTAATCTTGGCACATTCGCTACGTTTGATCGAGATACCCATCGACTGTTTTCTTGATAACGACTGAAGACGCCATTCGTATTGTACATTTGCGCGTTAAGTAGTTTCCAATTGGGGAT
Organism: uncultured Pirellulaceae bacterium; assembly: GCA_964625155.1. Classification (GTDB taxonomy): domain Bacteria; phylum Planctomycetota; class Planctomycetia; order Pirellulales; family Pirellulaceae; genus Aureliella. Next base: position 3,377 of record CAZVBC010000096.1, on the reverse strand, counting down.
CCTTGCGCACACTGCGTTGTCGATGTTGCTGCGCGATTTTACATCACCCCGAACGCGGAAATAACGCAATGTATGTTGGTGCTTCATGAATTCCACGCTTACTAATCCTTTGTTCATCCACCTTGTCAAAGCCTACTGGCGGTGGAAGTACCTATGGATTGGAACAACTTTGATGTTTGGCATAATGGGAATGTGCTATGTAGTACTTCTCAAAAAAGACTTGTGGGTGGCCACGCAAGGACTGTTGGTACGGGCCGAAGCGAATGGTGGAGCGCTCAAGCCCGGCAGCTTTGACACTCAAGCGGACATGAAAGCTGCGCAGGAGACCATTCTTGAAATGGCTCGCAATCTGCAAGTGGTTCGCGCCGCGCTCGAAAAAGTTGGCCCCAAGAAAAGCATGTTCAGTATGAACATTTTGGCCGCAAAATGGCCCAGTGAAGGAGCGGTGCAAGGTACTGCTTCAAGTGCGATCAGCGTCGGTGCTCCCAAAGGGGCCCAGTTTGGTACGACCGAAGTGATTTACCTGGCAGTAAAACAGGAGTCACCAGAACGCGCCGTCGCACTGGCGCGCGCCTTGACCGAATCATTGGAACACAGCTTACAAGAAGTTCGCAAATCACGAGCCGTAGGAGTGATCTCAGAGTTGGAACATGCACGAGATATCGCACAGAAGAAACTGGCAGATGCAACGGCTCAAATCCAAGTAATCGAACGAGAGACCGGAGCCGACTTGAGCGACCTGCGCGGGATGACCGATAGCAATTCCGGCGGCAGCAGCAGTCGCTTGCAATTAGATGCCTTAAAAGCAGAAATTCGAGCTGCCGAACATCAACACCAGCTCTTGTTAACCGATCTCAATTTATTGCGTGAAACCCTAGAAAAGCCGATGCAGTTGATGGTGGCCCCAAGCAATTTGCTCAATTCACAACCAGGACTCAAAAGATTGCGCGAAGGCTTGGCGGACTCTCAGTTGTCTCTCTCATTCTTACAGGGACGTTATTCGGATTCACATCCCCAGGTTATCGCAGCGATGAACGCGCGAAAACAAATCGAAACAAAACTACAGAGAGAGTTAGTGCTCTCCGTCCAATCCGTACAAAACGACGTCGAGATTTCATCGAAGCGAATTGATAAGTTGAAAAATGATCACAATGTTCTCAGCAACCGCTTAGACAAATTGGCGGATGTACGAGTCAAGTACGGGAATTTGGTCGCTGACCTACGCACTAGCGCAACTCTGCTCCAAGATGCCGAGCGTGAATTGGCACGCGCTCAAGCGCGAAGCGAGGCGGCTCTTTCGACCAGCCTGTTGACACGCCTGGGTGAACCTGTGTTAGGTGAAAAGCCTGTCGGTCCAGGCCGCACAACAATTCTCGGCGGCGCGACTTTCTTGGGGCTCTTCTTTGGATTGGGAATCGTATTCCTGCTAACTCCCATGGACACTGGCGCTCGATTCGGTCGTCGCGCTGACGATTCTGCGCCGGGAAGAGGAAGGCGGATGTCGGATCGAGTCAGTTTGGTCGATGAAAATCGGACACAGGGTAATACTCCGAGCGAGCTCCCTGCATCTCAGCCACCGGCCAAGTCGGCAACACCTGTTGCCGCCGCAGTCATTGAGCCGGCTTCACGGGCTAACGAAGCTTCAGGAATTAACGATAACTCAGGAACTAGTACGTTGAATACTCCAGCGGACGCTGCGACGCCATCGCGTTTGCAGATGCGAGCCGTGAATGCGACAGCGCAATCCACAGATCGCCGCAAGAAGGCGCGCGAAGAACCTTCGCGCACGTTTTGGTCGAGTTAAGCAATCGCTATAATCCACGATCAATATCGACCACCTCATCAATTCAATGTGGTCGCGAGGCAACGCAATAACGAAACGAGTTAGTTAATGATCGAAGTCCACGAATTGACAAAATCCTATCCGGACATAGCGACCGGTCGGTTCGTGGCGATCGATCGGATCAGTTTTCAGGCAGTTCCAGGCGAGATTTTTGGCTTACTGGGACCCAATGGGGCAGGCAAAACCACGGCCCTGCGCATACTGAGCACGGTTCTCAAGCCGACCAGTGGAACCGCGCGAGTCAACGGCTTTGATGTCACGACTCATCCCGACGAAGTGCGCTACTGTATCGGTTTTGTCTCCAGCAATACGGCGATCTACGATCGCATGACGGCTTGGGAAATGGTCGAGTACTTTGGCCGCCTTTATGGAATTCCAGAATCCCAGCTACAACAACGCATCGAGCAAGTATTTAAAGATCTATCGATGATGGATATGTGCGATGTGGCTGGAGCACGGCTGTCGACGGGCATGAAACAGAGAGTATCGATAGCACGTGCGATAGTTCATGATCCACCGGTATTGATCTTTGACGAAGCTTCTTTAGGGCTGGACGTATTGGTCGCGCGAGCATTGTTGCACATCATCGCTGAATTGCGTGAGAAGGGAAAATGTATCATCTTCTCGACCCACATCATGCGAGAAGTCGAACGATTGTGCGATCGCGTGGCCATTTTGTATCGAGGTCGCATTCTGGCGGCAGGCACTCTCGTAGAGTTGGCTGACCAATATGACCAGCCGGACTTTGAAGAGCTATTTTTCGATCTATTGAAGAGCCATGACCAACACTGGCGCGCGGCTCGGGGCCAGGTGCTCGCGGATGAACATACTGGCAAGGAAGTGCGCACATGAATTGGAAGCACGTCAATCTGATTTTTGTTCGTGAGATGCGTGATCAATTACGCGATCGCCGAACATTGTTTACGATCACAATCTTGCCTTTGCTGCTCTATCCGCTGATCGGCACACTGCTCATGCAAGTGGCGCAATTCAGTCGTGAGCATGTATCGCGTCTATATATCGTCGGTGCCGAGCATTTTCCAAGTGAACTGGCATTGTTGGACGAACAGGGTGTGTTAGTGCCGAGACCCGGTTTGGAACGCATTGCCGAATTAGTAACCATCGACTCAGTCGCCTGGCCGCGTGATACACAAAGTTCCGAACAGGTGGTCAGTAGAGCTCGCCAGCGCGTCGAGCAGGGTGGTGCCGATCTGGCAGTTGTAATTCCACCCAATTTCAATGAACTACTGCAACAGCGACTAAAAGCGCCGACAACAGAACCGCTGGCCACAACACAAGGAATGTGTTTGGTCGCCAACATGGCACGCGATCGGTCGGAGATGGCCATGCGGCGCATTGAAACGATTGTGCGTTCCTGGCAACAACAGTGGATCAGCCAACATTTGCGAGCGGCAGGAGCCGATCCACGCTTGGTCGAGCCAATTGAAATAGTGACGGTTGACACATCCAAGGCATCGGTACGTCACGCGATGGTTTGGTCGAAAATACTCCCTTTTGTCATGTTGATTTGGGC
>CAZVBC010000095.1:2674-20340 GCA_964625155.1 uncultured Pirellulaceae bacterium | reverse complement strand
TGATTCGACAAATTCGCCCATCCGCCACAATTGCGAGCGCCCGCGCAGCACGGGACTGGTGCGGTTTCGGGCACCGAGGAATTCGATTTTGATGCGATCACCTCGACACAATCCTATAAAACTGAGGGCTGCGGCAATTTGCTGAGCGGCGAAGAACTTCGTCGGGTCACCGAAATCCATTGACAAACTTGCGTCGACCAGCAAGTAGACGTGCAAATCTTCTTCTTCCAAGAATAGTTTCAGAAAGAGTTTGTCCAGTCGAGCATAAAGATTCCAGTCGACAAATCGCAAATCGTCTCCGGGAACATAATTTCGAAAGTCGGCAAACTCGACGCTTTGACCCTTGCGATGACTGCGGCGCTCGCCCTTCAAACGACCACGAAATACTTTGCGACTAACTAACTCCAATCGCTCAAGTCGAGCCAATAAGTCGGGAGGAAGCAACAGACTGGGCGACGATTCTCGCATAGCACATGTTCACTCGATGATGTTACCATAGTTCCCACCTGCCGGGTTTGTGTTCGAAAAGACTTCAAGTGGCAGGAAGTGGTGTTAGAAGGTTAGCCTACACGATCGTTTGGCAACTCGATACTGCGCAGCGTGTAATTATCTCACACTGCAATGATAAACAGCCAGGTAGGAACTCGCATCTGCAGAACAGACACCTGCGCTGCAACGTGGCTTGATTGGAATAGCGCCACATTTAGTTTAGCGGGAACGTGTTAGTATTCGGTTTTTGCCGCGCAATCATGGGAAAACCGGGCGTGCAAACGAGCGCGTCCCGCTTGGCTGCATTCGTTCTTATGTACCCGAGAATACAGCACTCATGTGATCGAGATGCCCGCGAGATCAAAAGTTACATGCCGCAGGCAGTTACTGACAGGTCGCAATCGCTTGGGAATAGTCCCGAATTATCTTTCCTGGATCGATCGCAGCGGAATCCGTCGTCGACTCCAAATCGGGAGTTTATTTCGCGACAATTCCTTACTGGATGTCCTTAATGCGAATGTTTTTGAATTCGGCCCACATGGGTTTACCTGCGTGCAATTGCAACGCCAGGATGCCGTCAAGAAATGCGGATTGAGGGTCGTCGTCGACGAAATCGAGAGTTAGTCGAGAGTTCAAATAATGCTGAATGTGATTTCCCTTTGCAATGATGACGACTTCGTTCCAGTCATCGAGTTTGAATAGTTTCTGGAATTCGTCTTGATTGATCAACGTCTCGTGCACGGATTTCTTTCCATCGGCAGAATAGGTTGCCTTTTCGCCAACCAAACAAATGCGCCCACGTTTGCCTCTCTCGTCGTAGATGAAGCCCGATACGCTCGGTAACGAATTCTCGTTACGGATCTCGTGCTGGTACCCGGCAACAACCCAGTTATTTCGAACCTTTTCGGTTATATGTTTCGAGCGATATTGAATACCGGAATTGTTGCTAGCATTACAACGGAACGAGAGTCTTAATTCGAAATCCTTTGTCTTGCCTTCCTGCCAAATCAAAAAAGTGTTGCCCTCGGTTCTGGTGGCGTCGGTGGTTTCACCATGAATTACGCCATCCTTAACGCTCCACAGTCGAGGATCGCCGCTCCAACCCGCCAAGTCTTTCCCATTAAAAATGGACTTCATGCCTGCCGGTTCAGCAGGGGCGAATTTCGCTGTCTCTTGTGCCACGATTGGGCTTACCAGAACAACGATATTGAGAAAAGCGAAGAAGCGAGTCATGGCATGTCTCCAAGATCAATAAGGGGAGTTAAAAGTTCCGAGTCTGCAATTTGTATGAGCAAACACTTGCTGCATATTACCACCGGTCAGTTTGTATCGACCGGAGAACTCAAGCGGCCCAATTGGGGGCGGCTGCATGGAAGTGTGGGAGAGCAGGCAAAGTGGTAGGGTCTGGCTACGGGCAAGACTGATTGTGATTATGCTCGATGATGTCGACTATGCCAATCAGCCCTGGCAAGTAGTATAATTGACACATGGCAAATGGCTTAAAACAACCCGATGCGGATCACTTGCGACTGCGACGTCGCGGAATTCCCAAGCTGCTAGCAAGTGGTGCAGCAACCTCACGTTACCATGCTCTGGCGGCGTCGACCTTGTTCCATGTCACAGCCTTTGTCACGTTGGGGGCGCTGTGGACCACGGTGCCCCACGGCACGGGTTCGCAAGGCGATCGTCCCGTCGGGATCGCGGTAATTCAACAAGTGGAGGGAGGTGAAGCTTACTTTCTTCCGGAGTCGGGTGCCTCCAATCTTGGTGCCAGCGAATCGGTGAGTGCGACTTCAGCAGGCTTGCCAAATAGTCAATCACAGCCGATCAACACCGATAATTTGCTTGAAGGATTGCTTCCCAACGAAAGTAGTCTATCCGGAAAAGCATCGGATGCGACCGGCGGATTGGGACTAGGGGAAGGAGGGCCACGCATTGGCGGCTCCAGGAATATTCCGAAGGTTAAGACCAGCGTGTTTGGAATTGAAGGTGAAGGGACCCGGTTTATTTATGTATTTGACCGTTCGGACAGCATGAATGATTTTGGTGGTCTGCCTTTAGTGACCGCGAAGTCCGAGTTGGTGCAGAGTTTACAATCGTTGGGGAATTCGCACCAATTTCAAATTATCTTTTATAACGAATCACAGCACCCTTTTGGCAGCTTGAATCGAGGTTCAAACTTGCTTAGTGGTGACGACCGTACAAAAACTCAGGCGACAAGCTTTGTGCGCAGTATGTCGGCACAGGGTTCGACTAAACATATTCCGGCACTAAAACTGGCAATTACCATGGGGCCGGATGTTATTTTTTTTCTGACGGATGCTGATCTGCCGTTGCCGTCGGTCCGCGAGCGCGAGGAAGTGGTCGAACGCTGTGCCCGTGCAGGTATCACCATACATGCAATTCAATTTGGAGTTGGTTCCAGCCAAGGAGCGAGTGACTGGATCGCGGATTTGGCCACACAAACATCAGGGAAATTTCGATACATCGATGTCACTCAAGCCGACTTTGATCGTCGTGCTCCGACGAGAAAATGAGTACCCCTTACCCTCAGAATTCGTTGAACATGCGTTGACTGGGCAACAGATCAATGAGAACTTTAAGCTTGTTAGTCTGTTGGCTGTTGACCGCCTCGACTGTCCGGCCTGCAGTAAGCCAAACGACATCCAATTCCGACGAGGAACGTACGTCTGTTGACAAGATCTGGTATGGACCGGCAGCAGTACGAAATCGAGATATTTGGAATCTGCACGAGGGTTTCTATTTCGAAGGCTCGATCCAAGAATTTAACGCGACTCGCTTGGTATTCTTGGACGCGAAAGGACAGAAACGGGAATTAGAGAGTTATCGAGTTGAACGCGTCGAGCCAGTTTGGGGTAGTGCTCAAGCAGTTGAAGTTCATCGCGCCTTTTGTGCTCGCCGATACTCTGAGATTACTAAGACGCTCAATGCGGCTTTGGCCAGCGGGATTCCGCATTGGCAGCAGCGACTGTTGACCGGTCAATTAGTCGATGCGGCTGACGCACTTGGTAGAACTTCATCAGCGTGCGTGTTTTTTCTCGAATTGGCTAAGCACGATCCGCCACCGATGTTGTATGCCACGATGCCATTGTGCTGGACGGCGCGCGAACCAGACAAGGCTTTACAGACTGCTGCCGAAAAGTGGCTTACCAGCGTCAATGATCACGAAGGACTGTTGGGTTCCAGTTGGCTATTGAACAGCCATCGGACAGACGAAGCCAAACAGAGATTAGAAAAGTTAAAAGCGGGCACGAACAAGATTTTGGCACAATTAGCGACCGCGCAACTATGGCGTTTGGTATCCCCACCAGAAACTAAATCCAATTTGGCTAATTGGTTTGAGTTTCGCGACCGCATGCTTTTGCCGTTGCAAATTGGCCCGACCGAGTTTCTCGCCGATCGTCTCGGCCGAGTTTCCATGTCGGAACTTGCCGTTGGGGAGTGGACGCGGATTGCCACACTGCATCTAGAGCGATACCATCGAGCTTCCTTGGCTCTAGAGGCTGCGAGGAACTTATTGCAACGAGAGAACCGACCATTGGAAGCGGAAAGGTATGCTGCATGGATCGAGCAACTGCAAGATACTCAACCTTCTGGGCAACAGTAGCCGCTGTTTTAAGTACGAGTTTGGCGACGCTATGGGCTCAGCCGGCCCAGCCTGTTGCTCCGGTGAATTCCACCACTGGGCCCCTCAATGCCAATTCCGCCACGGATGCTGGGTTTTGGGGAATCATCTTCAGCGGCGGTCCCTTTGGCATTCTGATCATGGTCAGCATTATCGGTTTGTCGATGGCTGCGTTTTATCTAATCGTCGAGCAGATGCTTACGTTGCGGCGAAAAGAGGTGATGCCCAGTGGGTTGGCTGACGAAGTTCGACAATTGCTGGCTCAAGGTCGAGTTCCGGAAGCCGACCAGTTGTGCCGAAGCCGCCCCAGCCCCTTGGCGTTTGTATTAATTAGTGGTCTCGGTGAGCTCGATTATGGATGGCAAGCCATGGAAAAAGCGATGGAGGATGGCGTCGCCGAACAGGCTGCCAAGTTGTATCGCAAGATTGAGTATTTATCCGTAATTGGCAATTTGGCTCCCATGTGTGGTCTTCTTGGTACTGTCGCTGGAATGATATTGGCCTTTCGAGAAGTGGCGGTATCACAGGGAACGGCCGGCGCAGACGATTTAGCGGAAGGAATCTACTCGGCGCTGGTGACGACGGTCGCTGGGCTGGTCGTGGCCATTCCGTCATTGGGTGCTTTTGCAGTCTTCAGAAATCGAGTGGATCAATTGATCGCCGAAGTCGCTTATTTGGCTCAGCATGTCTTTGCACCGGTGCGCAGACGATCGGCCAAAATTGCTCCGCGCGTTGTTGGCCAGCCACCTGTGCCGCCTCGCCCGTAACAATTGAGAATTGGATTTCTTATGAGATCTCCACAATTACTTGCGGCTGGTTCTGTAGGCATCAACATGACGCCGATGATTGATGTTGTATTTTTGCTAATCATTTTTTTTCTCGTCTCCAGTCATTTAGCCAAACAAGAAAATGCAATCAAACTGGACCTGCCAACCGCTACGTCGGTACTGGCCGATCAATCCGAGCAGGACAAACTAGTTATCAATGTGCTGCCATCTGGCGATTTTTCGGTAGCAGGGGGTAGCATCTCTATCGAACGGCTGACTCAAATGATGCGTCAAAGGCATCGGGAGTCTGGGGGACAATTGCAAGTCCGCATTCGCACGGATCGTCTGGTCCCCTACGAGAAAATCGAGCCTATTTTGGGAGCTGCGGCTGAGTGCGGTTGCACAGATATCGTTTTTGCTGCATTTGAAGATCTTCGGCCACGCTGAGACCAATCAATCCATCATGAAAACGGACTTTTCTTTGTCCCCCAACAGTCGCTCCGGCCGTCCGCGGCGACCAATTGAGATCATGATGGCTCCCATGATCGATATTATTTTTCTACTGTTGGTATTTTTTCTCGCCACATCCAGCTTCCGATTACCTGAGAAGCTTCTTCCCAGTGGGGTCTCACAAATCACCAACCCTACGGGAAAAATTGATAAGCCTCCAGAAATTAGTGACGACAGGACGAACCAAATTATAATTAAGGCCTCAAACGTTGGTGGTCTAACAACCTGGGCACTCAATAATGTGCGTCCTTTGACTCTGGCACAACTACGAAGCCGCCTTGATGGTCTCAGCAAATTGCAGCGCGATGTGCCAGTGATCATCGATCCCGAGGGACCAGTGCCAATCGGAGACGTTGTTTCCGCCTACGATGCTGCGCGTGAGTTTGGTTTGACTCGCGTGCATTTGGCTACTCATGTACGCAATGGAAAAACTCCATGAAATCGGTGCCCAAAGGCTTGGCGGTTTCGTCCACAAATCAACCTTCAGCGAACCAAGCCGCTAATGCCGCTAATGGGCAGCGCCAGGCATCCATTGACGCTTACCGTGGGTTGGTCATGTTTCTGATGCTCGCAGAAGTTTTACACTTAGACAAACTGGCGAGCAAATTTCCGGACAGCACGTTTTTTCAGCATTTAAGATTCCACACGACCCACGTCGAATGGATAGGCTGTTCGTTGCACGACATGATCCAACCCAGTTTTTCGTTCTTGGTTGGTGTGTCTCTTCCATTTTCTATTGCCGCACGCAAAATTCGCGGTGGCACATTGACCACAATGTTGTTGCACGCCCTGTCGCGAGCGTTGATACTCGTGGCTTTGGGAATTGCACTGCGCAGCATGAACCGTGAAGTTACGTACTTTACGTTTGAAGACACATTGACTCAAATCGGCTTAGGATACTTTTTTCTATTTTGCATCGGTCTGACATCGATGTGGCAGCGTATCGGTTGGTGCGTGTTGATCCTGTTTGGATATTGGCTGACCTTTGCGCAGTGGACTTTACCCGTTGACTTCGATCCAACTAAGGTTGGAGTCCCGTCCGATTGGCCGCATTGGTTGAGCGGCTTTCAGGCTCATTGGAACAAGAACGCCAATCCAGCTTGGGCGGTAGATGTATGGTTCTTGAATTTATTTCCTAGAGAAAAGGTGTTTGAATACAACGCTGGTGGTTACTGCACGCTCAGCTTTGTGCCGACATTGGCAACAATGATTATGGGCTTGTTAGCTGGCCAGGTCCTTAAGAGTCCCATAACGCTGGTCAAGAAATTTTCTTGCTTGATCATGGTTGGTCTCTCGCTAACCGTTGTCGGCTGGGGACTGGGGGCACTCGAGTTGTGTCCAATTGTCAAGCGCATTTGGACTCCCTCGTTTGCCCTGTTCAGCGGAGGTCTTTGCTCTCTGGCGTTGGGCACTCTGTTGGCGATTTGTGATGGGATGCGTTTTCGAATACTTTTTTGGCCGTTTATGATCATCGGCGCAAACTCGATAGCAGCCTACTTGATGAGCTGGGCGCTTGAAAAACCCATCCAAGCTTTTTGGCAACGACATCTAGGACGTGATTTCTTCTTGATGGCTGGTGAAATGTATCAACCACTCATGCTTGGAACTGCCACATTGTTGACGATGTGGTTGATACTGCTGTGGATGTTTCGCAAGCGAATATTTATCCGCATCTGAGCCGGTTCGTTCTCAAGTGTCCCTATCCGCTGGTGCAGTTTTTCGGCAGAATTACTATACTGTTGGTATTCCCGTTTGGAATGCCGTAATGAGCCGCGACAACGTGATGGGTATGGTTTTTCAAGTCAGGTTTTGAGCTTGACTCGGGTATACCAACGTCTGTCCGCATCCAATACCGCCATGACCGTGCGACTGAGTTCTACCCAGGAATGTCCGATGTACAGCAAATTGCTCAAGACATGGAACGATAGTTACGGCTTTGTCTTGCTGGCAATCGGGGTTATTGCGGGAGCGGCAGCCTGCGCGGCGCATCGCTTCGATATCCTGCCGATGCTGGAGATTCGTTCCGCGTCGGCGCCAGTGCGCCGGATGACTATTACGCGACCGCAAAACTTGAAAGCCAAATTGGCTGTTAGCGTTAAAGGTTTTCCCAGCGACGAAGGAAAGTGTTTGCTCGCGCTCTATTATGGCGAAAATGGATTCAATGACCCGACCGCCGCGATTCGATTCGAGCCAATGGATATTGTCGATCGGTCTGCAGTCTGGGAAGTGGACGGATTGGAAGACGGTTCTTATGCCGTTGTGGTATTGCATGATCGCAACGACAACCATGAACTCGATCAACCGAAAACGGGTTCCGCAGTAGAACGTGTTGGTTACTCGAATAATGCGCGGCCGAAATCAGGGCCGGTAACCTACCAGGACGCTGCTTTCACCATCGAAAAGCCAGGCGTTGAAATCGATATCGACTTACGTTAACAACCGCCGTGTTTTCGCTCTTGGCGTTGCATTGCATCTTTCAACTGGGGGTAAGCGGAACTCACAGTGAGTTGTCTAACGAAAAATTGCCGTTCTATTTATTCAACGGCGAATGACGCTGATTAACAACCTCTGGGGTCATTCATGTAGATTCGCAACGAAGCGAAGACCATTTGGTCAATTTTTTGAGGAGAAATCGGTTGAGTTGATTAGTGATCCGTAATCGTACGCAGTGCGACTTTTGCGTCGTGTTTCATTATAGCACTACACTTATTCTCAAGTCCTAATATGATTAGTGTTGGAAGCGCAATTGGGTTGTGATTTAAGCGGTCTTTATTCTGGTATTTGATTTTCGGAGGGTAAGAAATGCGAACACGAGGATTTACATTGGTTGAGCTGTTGGTCGTTATTGCGATCATCGGCGTTTTGGTGGGCCTGCTGTTGCCCGCTGTGCAATCGGCGCGTGAAGCAGCACGTCGAATGCAATGTTCAAACAACTTGAAGCAGATTGGTTTGGCGTTGCATAACTATGAATCCACATTCAAGATTCTTCCCGCAGGAACGTTTAATGATGCTACACGGGGTACGGCCAACAATTCCTCACCCCATCCAATGCTTATGCCCTTCATCGAACAAACTAATGCTTTTGTTCTATTCAACTTTGATGTCGATCTCAACACGCACGCAGTGAATCTTGCGGCGCGTCAGCAAAATGTGGCTACATTTCAATGTCCATCGCAGTCGGGGGTATCACCATTTGTTTTGGCTGGAACTCAATGTCCTAACGGTTGTGGTTTAACCAACTATGTACAAAGTCTCGGAAATAATGGGAACTATGCGAGTAATTCGGGACCGTTTGGTCGCCGGTATGGTGCCAGGTTTGGAGATATTAGCGACGGATTGAGTAACACCGGCCTGTTTGGTGAGATCATTCTGGGGCCTTCGACTGGGTCAGCGACAACAGGAATTGTGGCTGCCGGAACACCAACAGATCTGCACGTGGCTACGAATTTGCCCTTTGCTTCGTGGGACGCCAGTCCAACAGGCGACACAATTGCTGTTCCAGAATGTGACAACCGAGCGATTTCCGCTTATCTGTATCGAGGCAAACAGTACTATCGAGGAATTGTCGTTGCGACTTACTATTCGCATACGCTTCCGCCGAATTCCAAACGAAGGGACTGCATCCGAGGAACGGGAGTGGACCGTGGTCACCTTGCGATGCGCAGCTTTCATGTCGGTGGTGCACAAATCGTACTGTGTGATGGAAGTGTCCACTTTGCCAGCAACTCGATCGACGATGCAACTTGGCGAGCTATTGGCACGCGAGCTGGTGGTGAAGTCTATTCCATAGATTGGTAAGCGAGAAAAAGTCAGTGTTAAAAAGAATCGACAATCCCTTATCCGGACTTAGCTGGTTATTGGTGTTCGCTTTTTCCGGATGTGGTGGAGCGTATCAGACTGGTGATATCGAAACGGTAGTTCCCGTAAATGGAACATTGACGTTTCAAGGTAAACCGCTTGAGAACTATCAAGTGGTATTTATGCCGCTAGATGGTCGCCGGGTGGCTACTGGAATCACCGATGCGAATGGCAATTTCAAGTTGGGAACCAACGACGCAGGTGATGGCGCACCTCCCGGAAAGTGCGAAGTCGCAGTGATGTTTGCTCCCCCAGATACAGCTCAGCCAGGCAACGAAGTGATCATCGACAATCCTGCTAAACTACCTAAGCCCAAGGTCAAGATCCCAGCTAAATACAACGATCCGAAGAAATCCGGTATCACTCAGGAAATCCCCAGCGACGGCTTGAAGGACCTAAAGATCGAACTCAAATAGGGCTCACGCTGATCTTTTATCGAATGGTTAACTGCTCGTGCTGGCGCGCAGGGTTGAAACTTCTGCATCATGGCGCATTACACGAGCGGGATTGCGCATGTCAGCCAGCACACCCAATTTCTGCAAATGTTTATCAGTCCCAGTCCGGGGAGATTGAAGAGTTCGTCTTTTCTCGAAGCATCAACGCGTCAAAGCTGCGATCGCTGAACCCACATAAATATTATCGCCACGAGATCTGTATTTGTCCCCTCAGGAGACGCGCTTCCCCCAGTTGTTGCAGCATTGGCGCGCTGGAGTACGAACTACAGTGTGAATGCGTTGCCGTCGATGCGAGGCCATGAACGTCACATTTAGTCAACTGTTGAAAGCCGATGCGTCTAGGAAGTGCCATTAGAATTTGGCGGATGATCCCAGACGAATACAGATTCGCTAAGTTGATACGTCACTATATGTTGACAGGGTGCCAGCTCCGCGACATGCTGGTTAGCAATCTGCAGACGATTTTGTTTCGTGAAAGCGTTTTTGACTTGAGAATCTATAGGGCTAGGAAGTATTGCATGCTCTCCATCAGTACCACTAGGCGATTGGTTTGCCGAATTGCAAGACCGGTTCAATACATGGTCGTGATCCTTGGGATGCTGAATGTCGTTCAGAACTTGTCCTGTGGGCAGGAGTCAACGAATTCAAAGGACAGAGTGACGTGGACCTCATCCAAGTTCATTGGTACTCCGGAGCCTCCTCTGCCATATCGCGTGGAGATAGCCTTTCCCGAGCTGAAGTTCGAGCGGTCACTGGACATTGCCTTTCCGCCGAACAGCGATCGGCTCTTCATTGTTGAGCAAGGAGGCAAGCTGTACTCGTTTCTCGAGAATCAATCACAGCCGAAATTGGAATTGGTACATGATTTTAAACAGTCGCATCCCGACATGACGGCTTTGTATGCGCTGACGTTTCACCCGCAGTTCGATAAGAATCGGTACATTTTTGTCTGTACGATCCGGGGCCGCGAAAACACGGACGGTACTGTCATTTCGCGATTTCGATTGACCGATTCCAATCCACCAACCGTCGATGTTGCGTCCGAAAAGAAGATTATTACTTGGCTTTCGGGTGGACATAATGGATGTTGTCTGAAATTTGGACCCGACGGCTATCTATACATTTCTGCAGGCGATGGCGCTGGGCCTGATCCTCCCGATCCGTTGCGAGCTGGCCAAGATGTTACCAATCTACTTTCTTCGATCATGCGGGTCGATGTGGACAACGCTGCAGACGGTAAGGGTTATCGCATTCCGCCTGACAATCCGCTGATCGGTATCCCCGACGCTCGGCCGGAAATATGGGCCTACGGATTTCGCAATCCGTGGCGCATGAGCTTTGATCGAACCAGTGGCGATTTGTGGGTGGGTGATGTGGGATGGCAATTATGGGAGATGATTTATCGCGTCCAGCGCGGCGGAAATTACGGTTGGCCGATTATCGAAGGAAGCCAGCCCGTATTGCCTGATACCAAGCCGGGCCCGACGCCGATTCTGCCGCCAACAACGATGCATCCTCACTCTGAAGCTGCATCGATTACCGGCGGTTATGTTTATCATGGCGAACGGTTTCCCGAACTGCGAGGCAAATATGTATATGGAGATTTTCAAACTGGCAAAGTATGGGCATTGCAATGGGATGGCAAACAAGTTGCATCGCGCATTGAACTGGCAAATACCCCGTTGAAGTTGGTCGCCTTTGGTGAGAATCGAGCTGGTGAGTTGTATTTGCTGGACTATGAAGCTGCTCCGCAAATCTATCGTCTGGCTAGGAACAACATGCCAAGCCGACATACTGAATTTCCTCGCAAGCTAAGCCAGACCGGCTTGTTTACTTCTGCTGAATCGCTGACCGCTGCGCCAGGTGTCGTTCCTTATGCCATAAACGCCGAACCCTGGGCAGACTACACCTCGGCTCAGCGCTGGTTGGCTGTTCCGGGTACGGAAACGATCAAGATTGAGGACAAGCAGAATTGGTCATTTCCAGAAGGGTCGGTAGTTGCCAAGACAATCAGTATCGAGTTGGAACACGGTGTCTCAAATTCCCGTCGTCGACTAGAGACTCAGGTCTTGCATCGCGAACAAGGTACATGGCGGCCGTATACATATTTATGGAACTCGGACCAGACAGACGCGGAATTGGTGCCATCAGAGGGAACCAATATCGCGCTGCAAATCCGCGACAAGCGAGCAATCGATGGCGTTCGACAACAGAATTATCGTGTCGCCAGCCGTGCAGAATGCCAACTGTGCCACAATTCTTGGGTTGAGAAGAAGTCTGCAAACTATGGACTCCAATCCGCATCCCTCTTAGGAATTTCGATTGGCCAATTGAATCGCCCGTTCGCATCAACCCATCTTGAAAGCAATGTGGTTGACAATCAGATTGCACAGTTGCTGAGAAGCGGGTTACTTACAAGTAAAGTTCCCGTCGATTTGGAGTCTGCCGTTCGATTTTCAAATCCCTATGATTCGAGCTTGGATTTACATCAACGAGTGAAATCCTATTTGCATGTGAATTGTGCGCATTGTCATCAGATGCATGCTGGAGGTACGGCCACCATACAATTGGCTTTCGAAACAAAGCTCGAAGATGCCAAAATGGTGGGTGTTCGACCAGCCCAGGGCGGATTCGGAATCTCGGACGCTCGTTTGATTGCACCCTCAGATCCGCTTGGGTCCGTTTTGCATTATCGCATTACAACCTCAGGTGGCGGACGTATGCCGCGGCTTGGTTCGCAAATCGTCGATGATGCGGCGGTGGCGATGGTTCATGATTGGATCGCCAAGATGCCCAATCCCGCAGGGACTAATCCGTCAACTGGCGACCGGGAGCAAGAACTTTTGGCTACTTTGGTCAACAGTTCTGTCGCAGCGCGAGCTGAAACCGTGCGCAAGGTTACCAGCTCCACGCGAGGCGCGTTGAAACTGCTCAAGCACATCGAACCCGATTCGTTTCCAAGTGTAATACGGCAAGAGATCGTGTCCTTAGCCATAGAGCACCAACAAGCGGAGATTCGCGATCTATTTGAGCGTTATGTACCGCCAGAAAAACGTATCAAGCGATTAGGTACGGTGATCGACGCTGTTCAGTTACTGGCAATGCCTACCAACGTCGAGCGCGGTAAGCAACTTTTCTTTCGCGATGGGACAACATCTTGCAAGAGTTGCCATCGAGTGGGTTCCGCTGGCGAAACGATTGGGCCTGAACTCAGCCAAATCGGTAAGAAATACGCACCTAGTGAAATGTTATCCCATCTGTTGGAACCATCAAAATTTATCGAGCCGAAGTACGTACCGTATCTCTTAGAAACCGTCGACGGGCAAGTACACACCGGCTTGTTAATCGACAAAAACGAACAGGAAATTCGACTTCGCAACAATGCCAATCAAGAAATTCGCATCAAGCAATCCGACGTCGAAATTTTTGCTCCTCGCCCAACTTCAATGATGCCAGAATTGTTGCTCCGTGATATGACTCCCCAAGAAGCGGCCGATCTGGTTGCCTATTTGTGCTCGCTAAAGTAGTTTCCGATCCATGCAATGGCTAGCATTCAGCAATCAAAAATTAAATCTCGATGATATTGTCTAGCGATTATTAAGCGTCGAGAGGTTACATTCCTATACAAACTTGAGTGTAAATTTAGATAGTCAACCAAATTATTCAACCAGCAAGATCGATGCAGTCGATTATCCCGATGTCATCATCATCTTTTTACTGGTTGGAGAATTTGACGTGTTTCACCTGCGATTGCTATTCTGCTTATTCGTTTGCCTGTTGACCTCGGACGGTTTTTCGCAAATACCTGGAATGCTTGATGGTCGTGAATCCGTTTTCACAGCACATCGATTTCTGACCGACCAAACAGGCACAGCCCAATCGGGTAGAGCTCAGGATGAGGCAGCCTCCGTCGAACGCAGCATAGTCGGGGATGCGTCGGTGGGGAACTCGCAGATGATGGAACGAGGGCGAATTGCATTTGAGGAATCGTGCACCGATTGTCATGAGGCCTCGCGAAGTCTGGAGAAGAGCAAGACGTATGCACAGTGGATGGACACAATCAGGAAAATGGCTGGAAAACAAGAGGCCAACGTCCGCACTGCCGACTTTGAATCGATCGCTCGCTACCTTACAGCGACAGCCAAATCTGGCGGTGTCAATGCTTCAGCCACTGACAAGGATCAGAGCACCAAGGACAAGCAGAATGGTCCAGATACAGCCGCGATTGCGGCAGGGCGAGCGGCCTTTAATGCGTCGTGTCTGAAGTGTCATGATGCAGAACGCTCGACCAGCAAGCAAAAGAGCCAATCGGAGTGGATGAACACAATTCGGCGAATGGCATCTAAAGATGGAGCCAATATTCCCGCGTCGAGCTTTTCGGCAATTGCTTCGTATCTGGCTTCGCTGAATGGAGATGCATCCACTGGTGGCGATGATGAAGGTGAATCGGACAAAGGAGCAGGCGGATGGTCCTTTGGGACAACTATTTCAACCCTTCATCGCAGTGCCAGTGACGAATCATCGACCGAGAATCCTGGTTTCTTTGCTGATGTTTGGTTAACCACTTCGTTTCAGGGGTCAGGGCCATGGAGTGCGACGGTCACTGCGTGTACCAGTTGCCATTCAACTAACAGTGCCATTAGTTCTTACAGTTTGGAGTTACTGGAAGGTTCGGCCACGGTCGACATCAGAAAACTCTTCACAGATTGCGAAGACGATTGTGCGCCTCAACTGTCACTCAAGGCTGGACGATTCCCTGTCCCTTTTGGTGCATTCTCTGCGATGAGTCACCCGGGAGTCTATCGAACGGT
Organism: uncultured Pirellulaceae bacterium; assembly: GCA_964625155.1. Lineage (GTDB taxonomy): Bacteria > Planctomycetota > Planctomycetia > Pirellulales > Pirellulaceae > Aureliella. The sequence continues at coordinate 5,804 of CAZVBC010000095.1, read as the reverse complement.
GACGGTTCCCTTAATGTTCAATATGGGGCGCCGCGTTTTTGCTTCTGGTGCGGCTCCACCTCGCCAGCCTGTGTTGCCGTTGCCTTTTTCGGATGAGGGAATCGATTTTATTTTTCGTCAAAAGCTGACAAGCGACATCACACTGGGAGTGGATGTGTACGCTGTGAATGGCCTTCAAGGTAATGAAACCAGTCTGTTTGAGCTGAGCCGCGCCTATTCTGATAACAACGAAGAGCCATCATTCGGATTGCGCACTATGTTGGGTGGTGAATTTCTTACTGTTGGAGCGTCGTTACTCAATGGCAATTTGCAGGATCAACGTCAACCGCAAATTGACTATACGCTTTGGGGCGCCGACGCAACTGCGCAGTTGACCGAGCGGTGGCGAGTCTATGGCGAATATGCTCGACGACGCCAAGATTCGACGTTTGTCCCCGATGGGGCTGAAAGAACCTATGGCGTGATAGCCGAATCCGAGTTTCAAATACTCAAGAAACGCTATTTAAGTATGGTGTTTCGCTATGACACCTTGGAACATCAAAGTGCTAGTTTTGGCGATGCAGCGATCGAACGCTTGACCACAGGTTTTAACATTGGCATGCCTCGCGGCAGCCTATTGATGATTAACCATGAACATTGGCAACCCGAGGTGGGAAGAGACGTCGATCTAGTCGGCGTCCGTTGGACGATTTCTCTCTAACCGTTGCTGCGCCCGATCATACCTTACTTTGATCATACTTACATGGCTGTGTTGCATGAAATACACAGGTAAACGGCACACAGTCAAATCTCATGCTCCCTTGTGAGGCTCCACAATCGAAGTTTTTGTGTTGATCCTGTCCGACCGGACTGAGCTGTGCTCAAGGCATAACAATGGTCCGAATTCAAAAATTGTCTTTGACACTTTCTTTTCTTTAGACAATATTAAGCAGTCGTAAAACTGTCGGCTGAGCATTTCAAGGCCAAGTGTACTCCCTTCATTGCAAGAACTTTGGCGGTGATCACCCCGGTTTGGTCGTGTGAAATTAACCCGATCAAAGTGGACGATGCAACCAGTTTACCTGGGAGTTTAGGTCGCGCTCATCTCAGCGTGTGCCGCAGTTTTACCGTGTTCGAATGCAACGTGCGACGGTGAGAGCTGGGATTCGAGCGGTGACGTTGCTTTGTAATGATTGATGATCGATTCGTCTCGCTATTGAGAACATAATGTCATGTTGATTGACTTTTTTTTCTATTTTGTTTCGGTGTTTGCACTTGTTCTGGTTTGTGGAGTTTTTTCTGATGAAACGCAAGAAATTCGTCGTAGGGCATCGCGCGCGGGGTGCCTGGGCTCATCGTATCCGCCGCAGGCTGTTGGGTTTCGAACGGCTAGAAATTCGAAACATGCTGACGTTAGTTACTTTGTCTCCGGTGGCCGATACAACTTTGTACGAAGATGGCGATTTTGCCAATGGAGCTGGCGACCAATTTTTTGCAGGAGCGACTGCGAACCAAAACCAAGGTCTGCTGCGCAGAGCCTTATTAAAGTTTGACGTTGCTGCCGCGATTCCATCCGGCGCAACGATTAATTCAGTAACGCTGCGTCTGACGATGACGAAAACGCCTAATCCAATCGTCAGTACTGCGATGAGTCTTCATGAAGTATCTGCGGATTGGGGCGAAGGAACAACGAACGCCAGTGGACAGGAAGGAACCGGAGGGGCTGCGACGGCCAATTCGGCGACTTGGCTACACCGATTCTTCTCCGCTACGACTTGGAACAGCCAAGGTGGAGACTTCAGCGCAACAGCCAGTGCAACGACAGCGGTCGTAGGACTTGGCAACTACGAATGGGCTGGCTCAGGACTGGTCGCAAGTGTGCAGAAATGGTTGAACTCACCCAGCTCGCAGTTTGGCTGGCTGCTCAAAGCGACATCTGAATCGACGGTTAAGAATGCCAAGCGATTTGCCTCACGCGAAAACGCTAATGCGGCGTCACGTCCTTTGTTGACCGTCGATTACACCATCGCTGCGTCTAATCAGCCACCGACACTCGACAACATCCCAAATCCGACACCTATTCCAGAAGATTCGTCGCAGCAAACTGTTAATCTCACAGGAATATCGGCTGGGCCGGGAGAGACTCAAGCCATTACCGTTACAGCAATTTCTAACAATTCGGCGCTGATTCCGAATCCAACAGTGGTCTATACCAGTCCTAATGGAACAGGAACGCTGAACTTTTCTCCGCAACCTAATCAATTTGGAACTGCGGTTATAACGGTCACAGTTCGAGATAACGGAGGTACTGCTAATGGTGGTGTAGATACTGTGATAAAGTCGTTCACGGTCACCGTCAATGCAGTAAATGATGCTCCCACCTTGGATGCGATTCCCAATCCGGGAACCATCCTGGAAGACGCTGGACAACAAACGATCAATCTCAGCGGCATTTCGGCCGGGCCTGGCGAGTCGCAGACGTTGACAGTATCTGCCGTTTCCAGCAACCCGAGTTTGATTCCAAATCCAAGTGTGATTTACACCAGCCCCAATGCCACTGGCTCGCTTTCGTACACGCCCGTGGCGAATCAATCGGGAACAGCCATTGTCACGGTCACCGTCAATGATAACGGGGGTACAACTGCAGGAGGCATCGACTCGGTAACTCGTACCTTTACGATTACGGTCAACCCCGTGAACGATGCGCCAACCTTGGACTCCATAGCGAATCCTGCTGCGATTCTGGAAGATGCCACTTCTCAGACGGTGAATCTGTCGGGCATAACTGCTGGTCCTAGCGAAACGCAAGCATTAACGGTTACCGCCGTCTCGAATAATCCAGGGTTGGTTCCCAATCCAGTGATTACCTACACCAGTGCCAACTCTACAGGTACGTTGGTGTATTCGCCCGTAGCAGATCAGTCAGGCACGGCTATTATTACGGTAACAGTTACAGACAACGGCGGGACAAATGATGGTGGTGTCAATTCATTTTCACGTTCATTTACAATAACGGTCAATCCCGTCAACGATGCCCCAAAGGTGGACGCCATACCTAATCCATCTGCGGTTTTGGAAGACGCTGGACAACAAACAATCAATCTCAGCGGCATTTCGGCCGGGCCTGGCGAGTCGCAGACGTTGACAGTAT
>CAZVBC010000095.1:0-2574 GCA_964625155.1 uncultured Pirellulaceae bacterium | reverse complement strand
TGCCACTGGCTCGCTTTCGTACACGCCCGTGGCGAATCAATCGGGAACAGCCATTTTCACGGTCACCGTTAAGGACTCTGGGGGCGTTGTTGACGGTGGAGCAGACACTTTTGCTCGCACATTTACAGTCACTGTCGAATCAGTTAACGATGCTCCCACAATGGACCCGATCACTGATCCGCCGGTCATCTTGGAAGACGCTGGCCAGCAAACGATTAAACTCAGTGGCATCACCGCTGGGCCAAATGAATCACAAGCGCTGATTGTCACTGCGGTTTCAAGCAATCCCGCCTTGGTTTCGAATCCGTTAGTGAATTATGCTAGCGGCAATAATGAAGGTTCATTGTCATTTACGCCTGTTGCCAATCAAGCGGGTACAGCAACGATCACCGTTACTGTTAAGGACGACGGTGGGACAGCGAATAGTGGAGTAGATTTGCTTATCAGATCTTTCACGATAACGGTCACTCCGGTCAATGATGCTCCCAGCCTTGATCCTATAGCGGACCCAGCACCTATTCTCGAAAACTCAAGTTCACAAAGTGTGGTCCTGTCGGGAATATCTGCCGGTCCTAATGAAACACAATCCCTTACGGTAACCGCAGTATCTAGTAATCCTCAACTAATTCCTAATCCGACAGTTGAGTATACTAGCGCAAATCCGTCTGGTACGTTGATGTACCAGCCCACCGCCAACCAAATTGGAACAGCCACAATTACTGTTTCGGTGACTGACAACGGTGGCATTGCCAACAACGGTATCAATACGATTACTCGTTCGTTTGTGGTAACCGTTACGCAAGTCAATCGAGCTCCGACACTCGACGCGCTAGCGAATTTAGCCGTCTTGGAAGATGCTGTTAGTCAAACCGTAGTGTTGGCAGGTATCTCAGCAGGTGTGGGCGAAACTCAGCCTCAGTCCTTGACCGTAACTGCGACATCAAGCAATCCAGCATTAGTACCTGATCCGACCGTTACTTATAGCAGCCCAGCGGCAAGCGGATCCGTCGCGTTCAAACCGTCATCGAATCAAACTGGTACTGCCGTTATAACAATTACGGTCAAGGACAACGGCGGGACTGCTGGCGGTGGCATCGATTCGATTTCCAGATCATTTACGGTCACTGTTGATCCGGTCAATGATGCGCCGACATTGGATCCTATTGCTGATCCTGCAACAATTCTCAAGGGTGCAGGACAACAATTGATTCAACTGAAGGGGATCAGCGCCGGTCCGAACGAGTCCCAAAGAATCACGGTTTCGGCTAAGTCCAGCAACCCAGGCCTGATTCCCGACCCCGATGTGACCTATGTCAGTCCTGCTGTTTCGGGCTCACTCACTTATACCCCAGTGCCGGCGCAAGCTGGATCAGCCACAATTACCGTGACAGTTTCGGACGATGGTGGAACGGATAACGGCGGTGCAAATTCTATCTCGCGTACTTTCACGGTAACGGTCAGTGAAGTAAACCTTGCACCGACATTGGATGAGATTCCCAACCCACCTATTCTGCTCGAAGATGCTGGTGTTCAAACTATCAAGTTTTCTGGCATCTCGGCAGGACAGAATGAAGTACAGAATTTGACAATATCGGCCGTTTCTCTGAACCCTGGATTGATTCCCAACCCCACCGTGAATTACGCCAGTCCAAATGCGACTGGCAGTTTGGAATTCACGCCCGCGGCTAACCAATCCGGTACCGCAGCCATCGTTGTTACAGTGCGTGACGATGGTGGAACAGCCAACGGTGGTATCGATGTCATTAGTCGTACGTTCACCGTCAATTTACAATCGGTGAATGATGCTCCAACCTTGGATGCCATCCCCAATCCTCAGCCAATCCGATCAAATCAAGGAACACAAGTTATCAGCCTAAGTGGGATTTCGGCCGGCCCATTGGAAACTCAAGAACTGTCTGTTGCAGCCGCCTCGAACAACCCTGCTTTGATCCCCAATCCTTTAATCAAGTACACCAGCGCCAATCCAGGTGGAACTCTTGAATTCGCTCCGCTCGGTAATCAACCAGGAATCGCGACAATAACTGTCAGCGTGACAGACAGTGGAGGAACAGAGAACGGCGGAGTGAACTCTGTTTCGCGAACCTTTTTGGTTGAAGTTATTCCAGCCAATCTTCCTCCGACTCTGGACTTGACCGCCACCTCTGTAGTTATCCCTGAGGATTCAGCATCTCAGTCACTTGTGCTTAATGGGATCACTGCTGGAGGAACCGAATCCCAACCACTAGCGGTGGTTGTTTCGTCGGACAATCCCACACTCATCGCAGCACCGACGGTTACTTACAGTAGCCCGCAATCGAATGGTTTAATAACCTATGTGCCCATATCAAATCAACATGGAGTTGCGATACTCACGGTCACCGTCGAGGACGGTGGGTTGGATGGGGATCTGGGAACCAAGCAAGACAATGCTACCTTTAGTCGGCAGGTTACCATTACCGTAAATGCGGTAAACGATTCGCCGACAACGGCGGGCGATTCCTTCAAAGTGAATCAAGGGGCAATTACGGTCCTCGATTTGTTTGCAAACGATGCGGATATTGACTCGGCAATCAA
>CAZVBC010000094.1:0-20352 GCA_964625155.1 uncultured Pirellulaceae bacterium | reverse complement strand
ATAAATTTGGCGCCGCAGTTTGTGCGTTTGCACCAAACGCTCGTAACGAACTGGAAGCTGATAACACTATCGATTCTTCTTTGTCGCGCAACAATTCAACCAGTTTGGGAACTGCTACAGCAGCCCGGCTTCCGATTTTGCCAATAGCAACAATCGCTTGTACACGAACGGCACGGTCTGGGTCATCCAGCAGGCGAACCAAATCGTCAATCGCTTCTAACGCTTTATCGTCCGCTACCGCCACCGCATTACAAGCACTCACTCGAACACCAGCGTGTGAGTCTGACAAAGCTCCCCGTATCTCCTTGATCATTTGCTTGACCACATCCGGCCAGCGTACCACAACCTCGATGGCTTTGGCCCGCACCACCGCGTCTGTATCCCGCATCGCTTGTTGGACGACTGGGAGCAATTGATCAGAGTCCACGTTCATGGCACTTAAGGCCGCCAGGGAGTTAGCACGCACCAACGGCGAATGATCAGTGGCTGCCTGCATTATCTGAGTAGATACAACCGATGCAACCGATCCCATTCGCCCCAGTGCTTCTGCCGCAACCGCACGTATCTCAGGTGAACCATCAGTGAGCAGTTTTGCTAAATCAACAACTGCATCAGCAACCGGAGGTCGGATGCTCCCCAATGCCGTTGCTGCGGCGATGCGTACCCCAGCCTTGTCATGCGTCAGCGCAACAGTCAATGGCTTGGCAGCAGTGATACCAATCCCCGATAGGGCCGCTGAAACGCTCCCAGGTGGCAGTGTTTCATCGTCCGCAACTTCAAGTAGCGATTGAACGGCTGGAGCGCCAATTTGAGAGAGTGTTTTGACAATCGCCGATGTATGTTCTGAGTGGCCACGCATGACAGCCAGTAATGGCTGAACCGCCTCAGCCGCTTGAGTTCCCAATCGTCCCAAGCAATAAATCGAGACCGTGCGTGACTTCGGATCTTCACTGGACAAAACTTTTAACAGCATGGGCACTGCTGCTTTTGAAACGCGAGCCAGCTTGATAGTCGTAGCAATTCCTGCCTCTTGGACTGCTATGTCTTTGTCGTTAAGCGCAGACTCGACCAACGGCAAAATTTCATTCACATCCGCAGCCGCAACAGGCAGCGACTTCAATGCCGCTGCGCGAACTACACTTTCCTTGTCGCTGGTTGCATGGCGAATGGCCGCGACAGTTTCAGGTGACTTATCAGCAATGGACCGGAGCGCAATCAGGACTCCTGATCTCACTCGTGCAGAAGCATGCGTTAGTGATTGAACTAACCGAGACTCGATCGGGCGACCAATTTTCCCGAGCGCATCGGTCGCTTGTTGATGGACAGTATCGCTGTCGTCTTCCAATACTTGGATCAGAGCGTCAACCGCCGGACTAGCCAATTGCCCCATAAATCCGAGTGCTCGCGCAGCCTCCGTGCGTCGAAAAACTGCGGTAGTCGCCGATAGTGGCGAACCTTCCTTTAACAGCCGCACTAACTCCGGGATGGCCGCCGGTCCAATGCGACCCAAGGTATAAGCAGTTCGATAGCGGCGCTGGGCTTCGCGGTTGCCAAGGTCTCGCGCCAAAATCTCGACCGCTGGCGCTGCCTCAGGCCCAATCTTAGACAAGGTCATGATCGACTCGTACCACACTTGGTAATCCGAATCGTCCAAGGCACCAATCAGTGCCTGCACGGCTGGAACAGCCTGTGCTCCCAATTTCGAGAGATCGTATGCAGCTTCGCGCCGAACTTCGACACTAGGGTCGGCTAAGGCCTTCACGAGTTCGTCGATTGACCGCGTGACATCTTGTGCCGCCAACCAAGTGGGAACAAGCAATGCCAATGGAAGCCAGACTTGGTTGAGCAGAAGATTTTTCCAACGACCGCACATGCTTAGACCATCAGCCCCGGCAACCGACCAGTGCTGTCGCCAATAAATTCGGCAGACACTTGCAACCGATCTAACAGAGACAAGAAAAGATTGCACATTGGTGTCTCTTCTTCGTAACGCACGTGACGTCCAGTATCAATCGACCCTTGACCACGTCCAGCCAACAACACTGGTAAGTTTTCTTTATTGTGGCGATTGCCGTCGCTGATGCCACCTCCATATACGATCATGCAGTTGTCTAAGAGCGTTCCTTCCCCTTCGGGAATCGATCGCAGACGCTCTAACAAATACGCAAATTGCGCAATATGGAAGCGATTGATTTCGCGAATCTTGGCATGCTTCTTGGGATCACCTCCATGGTGCGACAAATCGTGGTGCCCATCAGGAACTCCTATGTCACGATAACTGCGATTACTCCCTTCGTCAGCCAGCATAAAAGTGCTAATGCGCGTGGAATCGGTTTGAAAGGCCAGCACCATCATGTCACACAGCAACCGGATATGATCTTCGTATTTGGCAGGAATACCCGAGGGTCGTTTGTAATCAACGCGGTAATTACCCACCGATTCGGCCTCACTGCGCTCGATACGCCGTTCGATTTCACGAACGCCGTTTAGATATTCGTCCAGTTTGCGCTGGTCAGCACGAGCCAGTCGGCGATGCAGTTGCTTTGCATCTTCAGCGACGAAATCCAAAATGCTCTTCTGCAAAGTTTCGCGACGAGCTTGGCTAACACTCACTTCACTTGTACGGCCATTGGAAAAAAGTCTCTCAAAGACCAACCGAGGATCTACCTCTTTTCCCATAGGAGTTGATTCGCCAGCCCATGAAATACTCGACGAATAGGCACAACTGTAACCCGAATCGCAGTTCCCAGCACTACGTCCGCGTTCACAGCCCAATTCTAAAGAGGCAAATCGAGTCTGGTGACCAATTTGCTTGGCGGCCAGTTGGTCAACCGAAATTCCAACGCGAATATTTTCTCCAGATGTTTTGCGAGCTTGAGTACCTGTCAGAAAACAAGAAGCACTGCGCGCATGATCCCCCGGACCATCGCCATTGGCACGCCCCTTGTCGTGCGTCAAACCAGTCAGAACCAGCAGTTCGTCGCGGACCGATTCAAGTGGTTGCAGAATATATGGCAGATCAAAGCCAAAGCCTTCAGCCGAGGGAGTCCAATCTTGCATATGCGCGCCATTGGGGACGAACAAATACGCCATGCGCAGCGGACCACTTTGACCCGTCAGACTGGCCGCCGATGCCTTGCCTACTGAATCCATCAAGGGCAGGGCCAAAGAAATCCCCAATCCACGCAATGCCGTGCGGCGAGACACTTGCACTTTCATAGTCACTACTCCTGTACACCTGCCCGATACCGAAATGGATCACTGCTAACTACGGCTGTGACCAAGGAACTGAACCGATAATCTTCTTCCGCAATGTGCTTGATTATACCGTCGATCGCACATCGATCGAAAGATTTGAGCCCGCGTCCAAGGGCATAAGTTAGCATCTTTGAAGCTAGACATCGACAGAATTCATCCTTTTTCTTATCTTTCAGAATCTCCATTAACTGTTTTGGACCAGAGAATTCGGTCCCGTCGGGCAAGATTCCCGATGGATCTATCTGAAAACGGCCATCCTGATCCCTCCAAGCGCCAATACCGTCAAAGTTTTCCAAACCGAATCCAAGTGTATCCATACGTTTGTGGCAAACGGCACACGCTTCGTTCGCGCGATGCTGCTCCATCCTCTCTCTCAATGACCCCAATGTTTCCGCGTTCGGATCCAATTCTTCAACATTAGCGGGAGGAGGTGGTGGTGGTTCGGCCAGAATGTTCTCAAGAATCCACTTTCCTCGTTTTACCGGCGATGTGCGAGTTGGATTCGATGTAAGTAACAAAATGCTGCCATGCGTAAGCACTCCACGACGTTGGTTCGGTAATGCAACTCGCCTGAATTGATCCCCTTGGACGTTTTCTATCCCATAGTGTTTTGCCAAACGCTCATTCACAAATGAAAAATCGGCAACCAAGAAATCAAGAATGCTTCGATCCTCGCGGATCACGGCCTCAAAGAACATCTCGGTTTCGCGCTGCATGGATTGCCGCAATGGCTCGTCAAACGACGGATACTTACCTGGATCGGGTGTTAGACTCGACATGTCGCGAAGCTGCAGCCACTGGCCAGCAAAATTCTCCACAATCGCCTTGGCTTTACTATCTGCCAACATGCGTCGAACTTGCTGTCTCAGTTCGTTCGGTTGGCGCAACTTTCCATTCTTGGCTGCTAAGAACAGTTCCTGATCTGGCATGCTACTCCACAGGAAGTAAGACATCCTGGTCGCCAATTCATAATCGTCCAGTTCGCGTATAGCGTCCGCATCGGTCGATTCAGGCTCCTTTTCACTTCGAAAGAGAAAATTTGGTGAACACAAAATCGCTTGTACGACTATGCGCATGGAATCGTCATCATTTAACCCTTGATCCCGCGCGCGACGATGCAAGTCCACAAACCGAGCAACTTCGTTCTCTATTACTGGGCGGCGAAAAGCCAAGGTCGCCAAGTCGGTAATATTTAACCGAGTGGCTTCAGATCGGCGAACTGTCTCACTTGGTTGATGCACGATCACCTTCTTTACCAGCATCGGATCTGCAAACGTCCGCTCGACGATCTTCTCAGCAGCCGCGAGATACTTCTCCATCAACACTGGCGGAATCGTTAGGATGTCGCTGATGTTGTCGAAGCCTTCGCCAACGTTGTCAGAAGGAAAGTCAGCAGCAGGTTCAAAATCGACCCCTAACAGGTCTCGTACTGTATTGTTGTATTCTGCTCGATTCAGCCGCCTGATCGTAATACGTCCCGGGTGCTTTTCTGCTCCGCAATCAAACGTGGCTAGCTCTCGTTCGATGACTTCGATCGCCGCCTGGCGCGCGGATTCTTCAGGTTGCTCCTCGTCCTCGGGAGGCATCTGCCTTTCCGCAAGCATCTTAGCAACCTTTTGCCATACAAGGTAATTTTCTTGTACAGCGGGTTGAACCGTGAATCGTTCGAGCGACAACTCTGCTTCTGGTTTGAGATTGTTGTGACAGTGATTGCAGTGCGTCTTCAACAACAATCCCACACTCCGGTCCCACGCCGCATCAACTTCAGGCAAGACTTTCGCATTTTTGTCTTGTGGTTCAGCAGCCTTACTCCATCCTGCCACCATGGACACTACGGCGAGGATCAAAACATAAACGCGAGTGCGAGTTTGCATACTTAGAAGGGGAGATTTCGGGTAGGTGGGAAGCGACGTGGCACGTCTTGAAGCTTAGTCGGGAGGGTGCAGTACACCGATAAGATTATCGTCCCAGCAGCCGCCGAAACGCAACCGAGAATGGAGCAACTTCACAGAACTTTTAGATTATTTTCTAGCAAACGAACCGCATCTTATCCCACAATTCTGTTATTCGAGCTGGCGTGTACGGCGGGCTTTGATACTTGCCACGTGCTCTGGCTGACTACTTACATGGAGGCAACAAATTTCGATGCTTGTTGGCGAGGGTGGCCTGCCAGTGCCCGAGCCGGTAAGGTTGTCAGGATCACACAAATGCGATTCCTCGCAGGATCTGCCCAGGCAATTGTGCCCGTAGATCCCGTATGCCCAAAAACCTGTTCTGAACATTCTGGGCAACTTGCTCGCATGCCGACATCAAAACCAAGTCCGCGTGGGGTCAGTCCAAGCGGATTGTGGTTACGAATCATTAGACGCGCCGTCTCCGGCTTGAATATCAATCCTCGAGGATGCAGAAACGACTCAAGGAACGTCGCGACATCGGCAGCCGATGCGTGCAGCCCTCCCCATGGCGCCCCCAGTTCGCGCCAATAGGTGCTGTTCCAGTCCCATGATTTGGAATCGGACGAACCACCACCAGCCTCAATCGCACCGAATTCAACTTGGCAAGGTACCGTTTGATTTGATTTCAGCCTACGCATCCCCAAGGATGAGTTTTCCATGCCCAAAGGCTCAAGGACCGTTGAATCAACCAGCTCTTTAATTTCCACCCCCGATACCCGTGCAGCGATTTCGGTGGCCAGCAGTATCGCCATACTCGAGTATTCATATTTTGTGGCAGGTGCAAAACCAAGTGGAACTTTCATGGCTCCTTTAACAAATTCCGAGAGAGGTGCATGGCTCGACCGCAGTCTAGCGTTTTCAGTTAACTGATCCGGCAAGCCCGAGACGTGAGTTAGCAAATTCTGTACAGTAACCTTCTCGCGCCCATCTCCTACGAATTCAGGAAGGTATGTCTTAACCGGCTCCTCCAAGCGGACTTTACCGCGATCGACCAAAATCATCAGCGACGTGATCGCAATTGGTTTCGATATCGAACCCAGCAAAAACGCAGCCTTCGGAGTCGTGATATCGCCGTAGGCTCTTTCGAATACCGAATTTCCATCGCGAACATGAAGGACCGCAGCGCGAACCTGTTTACTGTCAGTTGCGTTTCGCAGAATCTTGTCAGCTTCGAGTAATTTGTCGTTCTGCATTGCGGTTACGATACGGCAGGAAATAAGGCTGCCGACTCCTAATCCGATCAAATGGCGTCGAGAAATCGAGTAAGGCCGATAAACCGAAGATTGTCGACAAGTCGAGTTGCATGCCAAATTCATCTTGTTGCCTCACCGCTGGAACATAAGTTTCCAGTACAGTCCGAATACAAACACCTCTTCGCACTGCACGAATTTTTGATTCAGGATCCTTCGTTTCTATGCGATGCACGTCAGCTGCGCTGAATAGATACCAATGGGATATACCTGCGGGATTCGACTTGCGGCCAAACCAAGTACCTGGCAATTACCGAACTGTGTCCAAAATGCACTCATTTTGCATCTCGGCTTAGGCAAGTATCTTGGCTCTTAAAGAAGTCAGCAGCGAAGCGGCTGAACCGATCTCTGCCTTCTGCCGTTCGGGTTCTTGCGGGATTTCGCGCTCAATGGTCAATGGACCGCGGTAGCCAATCGCTAACAGCGTGCGCAAGTATTTTTCCATATCGACTTGCCCTTGCCCCAAGGGTACCTCGCGCCCCCAAGTGACACCTGGCTGGTCGCTCCATGTACCATCTTTACAATGTACGCTGCGCACGAACTTACCTATCTTTTGCAACGCCTCAATTGGTTCGCCGGTACCATAAAGAATCATATTGGCTGGGTCAAAATTGATGAATAAATTGTCCCGTTGGACGTGAGAGAGAAACGCCAACAGCGAATCGGCGGTCTCCTGTCCGGTTTCCAGGTGAACCCTTTGATCGTTGCGCTTGGCGTGGTCGCACAGTTGTCGAGTTACCTCAACGATTTCGTTGTAAGCGTTCGATTTTGTGTCGTGCGGTACAAACCCCAAATGAAGCGCAATAACGTCACAGCCTAGCAACCTAGTGAAGTCACTGATTTCTCGCATTTCTTGCAGTCGGGATGCACGCGTAGCCACGGGAACCAATCCGACAGTCCGTTCAACGGTTGGGATATCAGCGTAACTTTCCCCTTCAAAGCCACCAAATACGGCTGTTAATCGAATCTTTAGCTCGTCCAATCGTGCTAAAAATTTCTCAGCCGACTCTGGCGTCCGAGTGCTGCGGTGCGGAGCGTGTAACTGGATCGTTGGTATCCCTAGCTCGGCTGCAACTTCTAATTTGACACCCAAACCGGCATCAATGCTCGTGAATACTCCAATGTCCCAATTACCCATTTATTGCTTCCTCAAAAGATTCCGAAATCCTTCGTCCTCAGCCAACATTGCCTGCCCAAACCGATATTGCGGTCGCGGAAGAACTGCACTGATACAAGCTCAGTTACAAGCTCAGTCGAAACCTCGCGCGGCCGAGTTTTGTATGAACATAGCACTCTAGTGTTTTTGTCACAGCTTAATATTAGGGATCGGGAGGGCGAAACTTCTGCTCAGTCAGAAACTTCGATTGAGTCAATTGAGCGGCGGCTCTGCAAGAACCTCGCTCTCTGCCTGTTTCCGAGAATCCTCTATTCTTAAGCTGCGACGGAACTCTAGGACCAATTTTGCCCTGCATTGTACGAACGGAGCCAACGTCAAGATACTCCACCAAGACGATTTTTTAGAGATCTGGGGCTGAATCTTGGCAGATCTCTGAACAATACAATTTAGCCGGATCAATTGGATGAAAGTTCTTGCTGCACAAACTTGACGTAACGTTCCCAATCCCAAAGGATCATGTCATGCTTGCCTTGCCGCAAGTGGTAACTGACCGTACCAATCGAAGCTTCGTTAGGACCTGGGAATTGGTTGATTCCCAAGCCTTGCTTACCCAATGCAACGTAAAGTTGACTGGCATGTAAAGCGGAAAGAAACTCTCCACGCGGGTCGGCCCATTGGTCCTCAGTAGCGCTAGCAACATAGACTGGACGTGGTGCTGCCAAAGCCACCAGTTGATGCTGGTCGATCGGCAACTCGCTTTCCCGTAAATTGTATTTGCGAAAGTTACCGCAAAACCAATGCGGAAACGACGTGTTGATCCGTTCAACCGTTTCTCCAAACGCCCGACGACTAAGTGCCGCACCGCCGCAACCTGAGTCGTTGGAGATAACCGCCGCAAACCGAGTATCGGTTGCTCCAGCCCACAGAGCCGTTTTTCCTAATCGCGAATGGCCCGCCACAACCACTCGTTGGCCATCAATATCCGGCAGTTGCTGCAACACATCCAGCAACCTCGACAGACCCCAAGACCAAGCGGCGATCGTTCCCCAGCGGTCTGGGTGTTCCTGGTCGGGACGATGATCGGGAAATAAAGCGTGCACCCCGTTTTTGAATCCATCATCAAAATCCGGATCAATGTCACCGTAATACGCGGTTGCAACTCCCATGCCCGATCCAAGAACCTGCTGGTAAGGCCAACGCTCGCTCGACGATCCTCGAGATGATTCACGAGCTTGATGATCATTGATGCCTTGAACCGGATCATTGCGCACCCACGACTTGGTCACCAGCACATTGGGATCGTCGGTCGTTGTATGGTTGCCACCAAAATTAAGCCCTAAGAAGACCGGCACTTTTCCTGCAAACGTTGTAGGCGTGATCAGCAGCAACTCGATCGCAACTTCTGCTGCCGACGTTTTTAACGTAACGCGAATTTGACGACGACGCGCCGTTCCGTTGAATGCCTTCCCTTCCTCGATGACTTTCCAACTCACATCGGCGGACGACACCGGCGCATGTCCAAACATCTCGTCAGCGAATTGCTTCAAGATTACGACTCGACGATTCTTCCAGTTAGCCACATTCGCTGACGTGTCAGGCAAAATCGTTTCGAGAATGGGCGGCAATGAATATGCAGGCACTTTGGCCTCATCGTAATTCGGCACGAATTTTGGCGCGTTGGTACTTTGCGCAAACAGCGGCGATACCAGAAAAACAAACAGAAACGGACTCGAAGTCAGAAACCGAGAACACAGAAACATATGGCTTCCCTTACTAGAGAGAGTTGGAACCGGAAGCGTTTGCAGCTAGAATTCTTCGCAGCTATGCTACTGCCTTCATCGGGCAATCGCTAGTACACTTCGACCACTCGCAAGTTGTCCATGCCTCACCCAAGATGTAAGGATTTCCAACCCAAGAGAGTTGATTCCACGTCCCGCAATAGGTCAACCGCAGTTGGCGGTCAGCCAGTTCTTGCGACTGGTCACACGTTCCAATCCTTCCAACAGAACTTCGCAATTTAGGACCCAATCATGATTCGATCGCGTTTGTCAGTTGTTTTACTATTTCTCTTTGGGTTGAATGCCCTGACGTCCGTCGAGAGTTACGCTCAGTACAAACTTGAAAAACATGCTGGTGGCGTGAAGGTCCTAGAGGAAGGGCAAGTGATTGCCGACTACTTAATTAAGAATGGATCAAAACCGATTATTTGGCCGCTGATTGGTATCAGTGGCCAGAAAATGACTCGCGAATATCCCATGGTTACTGACACCAAAGATGAAGCTCACGACCATATCCATCACCGGTCGCTGTGGTTCACGCAAGACGAAGTCAACGGCGTGAACTTTTGGGCTGAAGGTGACAAGGCTGGTGTAACAGTCCACAAAGAGTTTACCACACTCGCCGACGGAAAAAGTGCTGTTATCGCGTCGACCAATGCCTGGAATGACCCTGCTGGCAAGACAATCTTGACCGACGCGCGGCGGTTCACTTTTGGACGAGGTGAAGATTATCGTTGGATCGACTGCGAATTCGAGATTCGGGCCAGTGAAGGGGATTTGCATTTTGGCGATACAAAGGAAGGGACGTTTGCGGTTCGAGTGGCTGAGTCGATGCGTACAGATCACAAGAAGAAAGACCCCAACAAGGGAGGTACGATTGTCAATAGCGAAGGTCAGACCGACGATGCAGCTTGGGGCAAATTAGCTGAGTGGGTTGATTATCACGGCCCCGTGAATGGTAAACACGAAGGTATTGCTATCTTGAACCATCCGTCCAGCTATCGCTTTCCAACTCGTTGGCACGTGCGAACCTACGGCCTTTTCGCAGCCAATCCTTTTGGAATGAAAGGCTTGCGTCCATCTATTCCGTCCACGGATGGTACCAAGTTGCTGAAAGGCCAGACAATTACACTGCGTTATCGCGTGGTATTACATGCTGGCGACGAAAAGAACGGGAAAATCGCCGAGCGATTCGCCGAGTTTGCTAAACAAACTTACAAGCCCCTGTAACTCGCCCAGATCCGACTGAGCCTAGGCCGCCACTCTGGCGTCTTTCAAGTTGATTTAATGCAATGCGACAAGCCGAACTTGCCAACGTTCGGCTTGCCGTTTGGCTTGAGCCCGCAAAGAGTCTGAACTTTGCCGGCATGTAGCATTCTTTTACGAATTAGGCATGGCGAATTGAGCAACTGAAATGGTTCTTCATTGGCTTAAAAAGTTGCTGGGGAACGTTTTTTCATCGATTGCAGTTTTTTGCCTCTGGTCAACTGCATGGCCACAAAGTTTGGTATCTCAGAGCTTGGTTTCACAGAACTCGGCACCGGGTTCTGAGAACGTTCAACCAAGCGGGCAGCAATCTGGCGCGAATGCCGGGGATAAATACTCGATATGCAAGAGTTGGCAAGAAGTCATTTCACGCACCGACTTGCAGTATGCCAAGATTATTCGAGTATCCGACCCCGGAACACAAAGTTCGCCGAACTACACCGGATTCTGGTTTTTCGACGGATTGCAGTTCGATGAGTCGGACCGATATGCGTTAGGCATGCGAGTCCACTTTCATGAACGTGAGGTGACGCCATCGGATCGGGGAGAGATTGGGTACATCGACTTACAGAATCAATTCCAGTGGACAAAAATTGGTGAAACTCGTGCTTGGAATTGGCAACAAGGATGCCGGCTCACGTGGCGAGGCAACTCAAAAGAGATTCTCTGGAATGATATCGCTGACGATCCTAGCCGCTTTGTTTGCCGAGCCTACGACTTCAGCACAGGACAGCAACGGACTCTGCCGCGACCGATCTACGATGTTTCGCGCGACGGCGCATACGCATTGACGCACGACTTCCAGCGCATGCGACATGGCAAGAGTACTAATTATGTTGGTATTGCGGATCCATATGAATCGCAGGTCGCGCCGGGCGACATCGGTGTAGAAAAAATGGATATGAACACAGGCCAGGTCGAACGCATCATTAGTTTGAAGCGGCTAGCGGAAATCGCTTTTCCGCAGGGATATCCTGGGAAAACAAATTTGTACTTTTTTCGTGAAGGCTGGAATCCTTCTGGAACGCGTTTTATTGCTTTCCTAAAAAATGCAGATCGTCCGACGTACACCGGTGGTTGGTCGATTTCTGCAGACGGACGCGATGTGCGTTTCTTCTATATGATTCCCAGTCATCACACGTGGTTAGATGACCACACGATCTTAGAGGGCCGACATTTCTCTCTCTATAAGGATGACGGCTCGGGACAGCCTCACCGAATTGAAGATGTTGGTGGAGTCGATTTCGACCCTACGGTGTTACCGGGTGGGGATTGGTTTTTGCTTGACACCTATCCCATCCATGGCTTTCAATATGTCGTCTTGTATCATCGGCTCAGTCGCAGTTTTGTACCGCTGGCGAAATTAAAGAACACGGCTCAAAACATGACTGATTATCGCGTTGATATCCATGCGCGGACCAGTCGTAGCGGGCGTATTGTCGCGATAGACGCAACCCACGAAGGATTAGGCAGGCAAATGTACATCATCCCGATCGCTCACATTCTCGACCATCCGCCGAGTGCGACGAAATAAGCTTCCATACATTGTTTGGCAGTGCCAGTTTGCGAGCCAAATAGGAATCTAAGACTTGCCCGCAAGGAAGCTGCACACGCGACTTGATGGACACGCGGTTAAACGATTTCGCTGGCACGATTTAGTTCTTCCTGCGTCCCAATTTCATCAGTACTCAGTATCGGACCGAGTCAGCCAGTTTGGGTTTTTTCTTGCGTGTGCGGCGACTTCAGCAAAAATGTCTGTGAGCTGAAATTTGGGAACCCAATCGAAAGTTTGTTGAGCACAGCGGCTGTCCAAGACCAGCCAAGCGAGATCGGAATGACGTTCTTCACTTGTGGCAACAACTTGGTTTTCTCCGAATTGCTCTCGGCACCAATGCGAAAGTTGTGCCAGCGAGAATTGGTTATCTACACCCCCGCTGACGTTAAAAATGCAACGACTGTTGCGAGCGGAAGAGGCAATTTGTTTACAAATCAGCTCGGCGAGATCATGCGGGTGCAAACAATCTCGCACCTGGAATCCTTGGCCACCAAAGCCGATATATCGCAAACTACGTTTCGCGAGCCACGAGTGAATCCAATAGGCAACGATTCCTTGGTCAGCGCGGCCAAGTTGGCCAGCACCGGCCAGCAACCCACAACGATTGACCCACAGGGGGAAACCAAATGCCTGAGAATACTCCATTGCGAGCAGTTCTGCAGCGAGCTTCGAGGTGCCGTATAAGGACAGAGGAGGCGATGTCGAAAATTGCTCGGTTATGCCATCATGGCTGCATCCAGAGGGTAAATCGGCTCGTCGATCCAAGGTAAATTGATCTCCTTGTATGACCAGCAGCAGCCCCCTGATCGCATCAATCGAATAGACTCGACTGCTGCTGAGCAGAATCAATCCAGCTCGACGCGCTTTGCAATACTCCAATACATTGATCGTGGAAACAAGGTTTGATTCGACCAGTTGACGACTGCTGGTAGAATTTGCAATACCCGAAAGAACACTCGCATTGGCCGATGCATCAACAACCCAGTCAACATGGGGTAAACCTTCAAGGTCGCTAGGTAGCCTTAGATCACCGTGGTAAAAACGCTGGCAGTATTTATTAGCCAGGGAGCGATTGCTTTCACTGCCAGGGCGAGACAAATTGTCGATACCGTATATCTCCAGCGAATTGCCAAAGTGCGTGCAAAAGTACTCCAGCAAACGCATGCCTACGAAACCGCAACATCCTGTGATTAGAATTCGCATGAGAATCCAATGAATGTAGGACAGATTTAATGGCTGGGAATCAATTCGCACGATGGATGCAACAACTGGCAATCGACCGCACGACGTCGATCGCCATAGCCGTCAGGATCTGGCAGGCCATAGCCAGTCCACTGACAATGATATTGTTGATTTTCTATTTTAGCGATCAGGAGCGGGGGCTTTATTGGGTTTTTTGGAGCACGTTAGGATTCCAAGTTATTGCGGAGCTGGGATTTCAGTGGGTGGTTTTAAACGTCGTCAGTCACGAGTGGTCAGAGCTATCGCTGGACGAACGTCGTTTACCGCAGGGCAATGCGAGGTCGCAAGAGCGATTGGCCAGCATCGCGAGACTGGTGGTGTTATGGTACATCTCAGCCAGCGCTCTCGTTATGCCACTGATTTGGTTTGTCGGATTCCAACAATTTTCTCGATCTGCACCGAGCAACGTTTCTTGGCTGTGGCCATGGACGATTCTGTCGGTGATCTCGGCCGTTTCGCTGACTGTCTCGGCATGCGTCAGCGTATTAGAAGGCTGTAATCAGGTAGCCACAATTCAACGGATACGCTTACTACAGGTAATCACGGGTAGTTTGAGCGTCTGGATATTAATTGTCATGGGAGGTGGATTGTGGGTCGCCGTGGCAGCTTCGGCAATTCAATTGATGTGGGAGTTATTCCTCGTTTTGCATCTTTATGGGAGATTTTGGCAGGCAATGTTTTCGCTGACTATCGCGCCACAAAATCGTGTTTCCTGGAGCCGAGAACTTTGGCCGTTGCAGTGGAATATCGCACTGCAGTCGATCTCTCATTACTTTGCCTACCAGACAATGGTTCTGGTGATGCAGCCACATTCGTTGGAACTGGCAGGAAGAATGGGGATGACCTGGCAGATTGTGAATGCTTGTTTGTTGATAGGCGCTACTTGGCTGCAAGTTCGCGCGCCTCATTTCGGCATTCTTGTCGCGCAGCAGAAGTTTGCCGAACTCAATGAGATGTTTCGACGTTTGTTGTGGGTTTCGTTCGGCGCGTTGTGTGGACTGTTAGTACTGTTTGT
The DNA here is from genome assembly GCA_964625155.1 of uncultured Pirellulaceae bacterium. Taxonomy (GTDB): domain Bacteria; phylum Planctomycetota; class Planctomycetia; order Pirellulales; family Pirellulaceae; genus Aureliella. The sequence goes on along the minus strand of CAZVBC010000094.1, from coordinate 5,916 downwards.
GCTAGCCGTCGGTACTGCAAACGTAGTCCCTGGTCAGCTTGCTGGAAAGGTGGCCAATGCGTTTCTGCCGACCCAGACAGTCGCCATATTCTGTATTGGAGCGGCGCTAGTACACCTTTCTCGCAGCATGAATCTGTACCTGCGAGCTCACAAACGTGATCCTATGATATGGACCAACGTGGGCTGCAATCTGCTGCTGTGGATACTGATCTTCGGGCTCGGGTCGCAGTACGGTGCTGGGGCAGCCGCTTGTGCTTTTACCGGCACTATCGCGTGCATACAACTCCCCTTATCTTGGTATGTTTGGCGACAAAGTCGTCGGCGATGGCAGGCGCAATCGCTCGCTTGACAGCAGGGTATGAGCAGATCTTCTACTGGCTAAAGATACGTTACTACTGTCGAAAGATACGTTACTACTGTCGAAAGATACGCACAAGCTGCACAATCGGCACGACCTGCAGAAGCGGACGTGAAAGGCACGACTTAGTCGATGTAGAATGTTTCGCTTGTCGCTGTAGGCATTACAATGGGTTCTGCATGTGCAGTCGGCAGAGCTTATCGTGGGCAGTACATCACCAACTGCGTATCTATTTTTACGGTTGCTTGAGGGAGAGGTCGGTGGAGACCTTAATTAACAAGTTGCGTCGCGGGTGGTTAGCCATCCTGCTGGTGCTTGGCTGCCCAGCAGATACTGTGTTCGCGCAGTATAATCCCGAGCACCCTGTGGTTCAGAAGATGGTCAGCCGAGGGCTGGCGTACTTACAATCGTCGGGCCAAAAAACATTAGAAGGAGATACACAGTTTGCAGTTGGCGGCCAGTTGTTGATTGGCCTTACCTTTTTGAAGGTTACTGGTGACACTGAACATCCATTGGTCAAAAGCGCGATTGCAGGGGCTCTGCATCTAGTGAGACAACTTCCATCGCTTCGCGATACAGGCGATAGCAAGATCGTATATGAAACTTCAGTAGCCTGCCTGATACTAGCCGATGCGGACGCTGGCCAATATCGTCCGCAGCTGGATGCAATTCGAGACTGGTTGGTCGCTGTCCAAAAATCACATGGCGGCTATGGTTATCTGGGCCAGCCGACTGGCGATACTTCACAAACTCAGTATGCCATGTTGGCGTTATGGACGCTGAATGTTGTTGGTGTCGACGTGCCAGCCCGATGCGTTGAAGCGACGCTTCAATATTTGCGCGCAACACAGGATCCATCAGGTGGATGGGGATATCAAGGCAAGCTCGCTCAGGGGCAATTGGTTCCACAAGATTCTGTGACCAAGTCGCTATCGACTGCAGGCCTTGGAGCGATGTTGATCGGCGGCGATGTGTTAGGTTTCTATGGCCGACGAAGATTGCCAGGCGAAGAAGATGAGGCTGACATTCCTAAGGCGTTTGTGAGAACTGATCTGCAAAAGCTAACTGCCGCAAGACGCGACGTGGCAATGTCGTTCGGCGATATCGATGGCTCTATCACGCGTGGCAACCAGTGGCAAAACTTACACCAAAATGATCCACCGACGAGCCTGGGTTGGTATTACTACTATCGCTACTCACAAGAACGGTATCAGAGCTTTCTCGAAATTAAAGACAACAAGATTCAGAAAAGTCCACCGTGGTATAACGCGGGTGTCGAAGACCTGCGGCGACTGCAAACCGCTAACGGTAGTTGGTCACATGGAACGATTGATATGTGCCCCGACGATGTGTGTACAGCCTTTGCCGTGTTGTACCTGATACGGAGCACACAAAAGGCAATCGGAAAACTAAAAGAAGGCGTAATGGCGGGCGGTTATGGGCTTCCCAAGAATTTGGGGGCAATACAGCGAGTTGGCGATCGCATCGTGAGCAACGAACAGCTTTCAATTGATAGGCTGATCGGTTCGTTGGAAGAAGCAGACACCGACAGTGTCGATGTCGGATTAGTCCCCAAGCACTTAAGATTGTCCAGTGATCCGACGACGCGTGCCGCACAGGTCTCGCGACTTTCAAGGTTGTTATACGGCAAAGATTGGAAGGCTCGGCGTGTTGCCGCAAAGTTGCTTGGCAGGAGCGACGATCTCAATCAAGTCCCCGAGCTGATCTTTGCTCTGACGGACGAGGATCCAGAGGTGCCAGCGATTGCCGAAGAAAGTTTGCGTTTATTGAGTCGCAAGTTGACAGTGCGCCAAGTCGAAGTTAATGCGACACCGGACCAAAAAAAACTTGCCAGCGAATACTGGAAGAGATGGTATTTGAGCATTCGGCCTGACTACGTATTTCTTAATCCGTGAGCCAAAAGCGAGTGTTCAAATGAGCATAAAATCCACTTCTCTTCCCGCAGATCGATCGCCACAGATCAAGAGTCTGAGGACAACCAATGTCGATGTTGCGGCAAGCTGGTTGATGAGTTTGTTGATCGTGATTGGTGGTATCGTATTCTTGATGTTCGTGCTGTTCCTTACTCAAACTTGGACAATGGGACCGGGAGATATTAAGATCGAAGAGGCAGTAGCAGGACGCGGGGATCACGCCGAGGGATTTGAACGCGACCTCGAGCCACCTGGGGCTGAAGAAGTCGAAGAAGTTGCTGAACCTCCGTTGGAACAATCTTTCGAAGCAGTGACTACTGCGGCTTCGACCGTAGCGGCATCACTGGAACAAATTGACTCGCAATCCAACGTGCAAACCAAAGGGGTTGGCCGTGGGGACAGTCGTCCACCTGGACCGCTGGGCGAAGGAGACAATATCATTCCCAGGTACGAACGTTGGGAATTGAAATTTGCTGCCAAGAGCCTATCGTCGTACGTATCACAGCTCGACTTTTTCGGTATCGAACTGGGTTGTATTGGTGGCGGAGTCGAGGTGGTAGACTACGTCAACAATTTTTCCAAATCTCCGAAGCGCAGAAGTGCAAAGGGAGACGCGGAAAAGAGACTGTATTTCATGTGGCGGCAGGACGGACCATTGGTCGGCTTTGATCAGCAACTGCTTGGTCAAGCAAACGTCAATCATCAAGGGCGCCAGATACTGAAATTCGTACCACCGGAACTGGAAAACAAGTTGGCGCAAATCGAACTTACCTACTCCTCAAAAAACGGACATAACAGCGTCAAAGAAATCGCCAAAACAATTTTCCAATCCCAACCATTGGGGCAAAGTGGATTCGAATTTGTCGTCATCGATCAACGATATCGAATTCCTAAATAAATCCAATCGTCAACTAACCGTTTCAGTTTGAGCAAAAAGAGATAGAACTTCGAATTGCAATTAGGGAGTTTTTTGCAGCGCCACTACGGATACCGAACAGTATCAGCTGGTGTTGTTTAAGGACGGCCCAAGTGCTTTTCCCATGGCCAAGGATGGAGCTGAAGCGTGTTCGTTAGAGGAATTACACTAGTCAATCAGATTTCAAATCAGCATTAGTACGACACCCTGAGTGGGCTGAAAGAAAGTTCCAATATGTATATCGCGACCACTTGGATTTTCTTGGATGTGGCAACTTTTCCAAGCGTCCTCGGTTTATCGTTGATAGGCCTGCCCCTAAACACGATTTGGGACTGGATAGGTTTGGCCGACTATATGGCATTGGCGGCAGTCGCCATTTACGGAGCCTACTGCTGTGTGCTGGTGTGGACTCGCGTCGGGCAAAAATGGTTTAAGACCGAAGAGGAACAGGACCAGTTTCTCGACTCGCTGGAGTCAGACCTACGTCAGGGTAATTTCGATGCTGTCGTACAGGTGTGCGAGGGCGACCAACGAGCTGTGCCGATGTTGATTTCGATGGGGCTTCGCAATCGACAGCTCGGCTTTACAAAAGTCAAACAACTATTGACCGAGAGGTTTGAGCGTGATGTCATCGCCGACCTTAATATCAATATCAGTTGGATAACGACAGTGATCAAAACAGCCCCGATGCTGGGTCTGTTTGGAACGGTGGTCGGCATGATTGGAGCCTTCGCCACTCTAGCATCGGCTCAGAGCATTGAACCGACCAAACTGGCGAAAGACATTAACGTCGCATTGTATACAACCGCCATCGGTCTATGCATCGCGATCCCGCTGTTGATGGCCTTGAATGCTGTCAACAATCGCATCCGCCAAATGGAAACCTTGGTGGGGTCAGGCCTTACTCGGTTTTTGGATGCCATGCGCATTGGCTTGCACCGTTCTGAACGTGGTTCGCGGCATACAGCGTAAGGTAGTTGCCCTGAAGCATGTTGGTTGAGATTATCCGTGAAGCATAGCGGGTTTGCAGAAAGGGACAGTGAGTGGCCGAAGCTGACGATGAATTTGAATTGGAAGAGAATCCTGAAGAGGATTCTCGTGATGTCGTCAAGCCGCGACCGGCTTCGATGGATGACGAGATCGATATTACTCCGATGATTGATATTGTGTTTTTGCTGCTAATCTTCTTTCTCGTGTCGTCCAAGATGAACGCGGAAGAATTTGTTGAACTGCCCAAAGCACGTCACGGGAGTGTGGTTGCTGCGAAAGAAGCGGTGGTGGTTCTGGTTAAGCGCGGAGCGGGAAGTCAATCGCAAGTCATGGATGCCAATGGCAAACTGTTCTCTAGCGATCTAGAGCAACAAGCGGTGGAAATCGCTGAGTACGTCAAGCAAGGCTTGGACGCTGGAAAAAAACATGTCGTCGTGCGGGCTGAAGGGGCTGTGCGACAAGGAGATATCAGTCGAGTCAGCGAAGCAATATCCGAGTCTCTCGAAGAAGGTTCGCTGATCAATTTAGCCGTTATGGAACAGAATTAATCAGTCAATTTAATTACAGGTTACGAGACTACTGACGATGGCGTTTCGATTTCAATGTCCTGCTTGCAAAGCCGTAAAGACGGCCAGCGAAAGAGCGCTGGGACGAGAGATTCTCTGTCCCAAGTGTGGACATTCGGTCAAACTGCCGACACAGGAGCAAGTCGAAGCCGCGCGCGAAGCATTAGCCCGAAAAAAAGTGCAGGCTGCCCAAAAAGTGCAGCAAACCGAAGCGACGGCACCGCCGGTCGCACAGCCGTTCTTACAGATACCCACTCAAGCCACTGCTGCGAGCCCAGGACTTTCAGAAACACCACCTGCTCCAATCGTTTTCAAACGGCGTGGCGCTTCATCGGCCGACGACATGGACATGACTCCGATGGTCGATGTGACCTTTCTGTTGCTGATATTTTTCATGATTACTGCGTCGTTCAGCGTACAGAAGAGTATCCAGCGTCCATCGCAACGCAAGGATGATCCAAGTACCAACGCAGTGGTGCAGCCTGAGGACCAGCAGTTAGACGGCGTAACAGTTCAGGTAGACGAGTTTAATGCATTTAACGTTATCACACCCGATGCAGAGGATGCCGCTTCCAGCAAGCAGGACTTGATACGTTTGCTGACGGCTGCACATTCTGCCAACAGTGGTGCCAAGGCCAGTAAACTGGTCATTCAAGCACACGAGGACTGTATGCATGCGTCGGTTATCGACGCATTGGACGCTGGACGCGAAGCCCAATTTGAGAGTTTTGAAGTGACCACGGTCGAACAGTTCGATTGATTATCAGCTCTGCTTAACAAACCATTGAAATCAAATTATGTTGGCCAAGCAATTCATCGCTCAACTTCAAAGTCAAGGCTTGCTCGCTCCCGAGATCGTCGAGGAGCTAAATCGCCAGGTGGCTGAAAGCAAATCACGGCTGACGCCGGAAGTTATTGCTAAGCTACTGGTCGACAACGGACATTTGACCAAGTTCCAAGCAACTAAGATTATCGCGGATCTTAAGGCTGGAAACGCAAAACCTGAACCAGCCCCCGAACCTCCAAAGAAGAGCAATTGGCAAGACGAGGAAGAACTGCTTGGGTTCGCCGACGATCCGCCGACCCCCTCCAAAAATCCGCGCAATAAACCTACTGAACAAGTTGCAGCAGTGTTTTTGGATGATGAAGTTG
>CAZVBC010000093.1:0-20447 GCA_964625155.1 uncultured Pirellulaceae bacterium | reverse complement strand
CTACACACGCTGCCCTCCGCCCCAATTCCAGTCCAACCCTTATAAAATCAGAAAGCACCACCCACGTGGGTGGCACGTTTTATTGTTCGTTTTGTTGTTACGTTTTGTTCGTTTTTGAATACAAAAGCAATGCTCCGAATGCAGTGTCTTAGGCTCCTTTCTGAAGCGCAATTTCCCGCGCCTTTTCATCGCTAATGACCGTACAACATTTTCCGACAACACCCTCGCTAGATTACGCGGCAAACACGGTTGTCGTGCAACTTAGCGTAACCGCTTGTGAATCGCCAAGAATTCGGGATCGCGAAACGGGAAAGTGACGTTGCCACTGAGCCGCCGCACGATGGTCTCCGTTAGAACTTTTTGGTGCGATAGACGATTTCCACAGTTAATCACGTTTAACGGATTGCTAGCTTAAGTTTTCTCGTTCGCAGAGTTCTTGCTTAAAATGAGCATTCTGGGTGACTGCGTGAACTGAACGAGCTGAAATTGACGAAAATCGATAATGTAGAGTAAATGTAGAGCATATAATTTCCGTGCTCGGCCCGACGGCAGAGTATTGGGAATTGGATACTGTTCGCAAGGGAAATTGCTGGCGCATGTCTTCGGATTTCACATTACAGCAGACCATGGGCGAGCTTCGTGCGGCGGAGCGGCTGAGCCTAAATGCGACGGTGCCGCCGGCTGAGGTCCCGGGCGTAAAAATTGAGAAGTTGCTGGGCCAGGGTGCGTTCGGTCAAGTCTGGAAGGGACGAGATCTGAATACCGGTCGCGAAGTGGCTATCAAATTTTATTTGCATCGAGGCGGAGTTAATTGGTCCCTGCTCGGACGCGAGGTTAAACATCTGGTCAATATGTCGACCGGTCGGTACATCGTCCAAGTGCTGACTGTTGGTTGGGAGGCCGAACCTCCATACTACGTGATGGAGTTTTTGGAAAACGGTTCGTTGGAAGAGTTGGTTCGTCAGCGTGGGCGACTGACGGTTGCCGAGTCCATAGCCATTTTCCGACAGATTGCGGAGGGGTTGAACTTTGCACATGGCAAAGGAGTCTTGCACTGCGATCTCAAGCCAGCCAATGTCTTACTCGACCACGACTGGCGTCCTCGTTTGGCTGATTTCGGCCAGAGCCGCATGTCGCACGAGCAATCGCCGTCGCTGGGGACTCTGTTTTATATGGCTCCGGAACAAGCTGACTTAGCAGCCTCGGCGGATGCGAGTTGGGACGTGTATGCGCTTGGAGCGATCTTACACACAATGTTGGTCGGCTCGCCTCCTTATCGTTCGCCGAACGTCGTAGAGAAACTTGACACGGCGGCATCCCTGCCAGAGAGGCTCGAAAGGTACCGAAGTGCGATCTACGAGTCGCCAGCGCCTCGTTCACACTACAAACTCTCGCGAGCCGACAAGGCTTTGTGCCAGATCGTTGATCGCTGTCTTGCTAAGCAACCCGCAAATCGATATGCCAACGTACAACAAGTTCTTGAGGCAGTCGCGCGGCGCGAGGAGTCGCGTATTCGCAGGCCTTTATATCTCTTGGGTATTGTCGGTCCGTTGTTGCTATTGACGATGATGATGGTTTTCTTTTTGCGAGGTATCTCTATTGCCAAACAAGAGTCTTTGGTACGCGTTCAGGAATGGGCGCTCAAGAGCAATCAATTTGCAGCTAAATTTGCGGCGAGTACGTTAGAGGCGGAAATAGCTGACTTGTTTCGTATGGTCGACGCCGAAAGTGGTCGAGAACAACTTCGCCAGTTGCTTGCCGAAGCTAGTAATGTCGGTGCTGTCCATCTGCAACAATTTGCGAAAGAACCACAACCTGCAGCTACCACACAATTATTGTCAGTGCCCTCAGTGAAACAATTGAACGCATACCTGTCCGGTCGCTTGCGCGAGATTTTGCAAGCCAATTCAACTGGCGGAAAGTCGGACATCTACAGCAGTTTGTTGGTGTTGGATGCGCAAGGAAACAATCTGGCAATCGATTATTTCGATCCAGAAGAAGCGAAATCGAGCAGCCCGATAGGCAAGAATTACGCATACCGCACATACTTTAACGGTCTTCAAGAAGACCTTCCTCAAGGTCAAACAGCCCACGCAGTGCGAAATGCGCGCTTGTCCTCGGTGTTTCGTAGCACTACTACCGGTAAATGGAAAGTTGCTGTCAGCTCGCCAGTTTGGCGCGAATCATCGGATGCTGAAACCGAATCCGCACCTCTGGGCGTTTTGGTGTTGACGATCAATCTGGGAGATTTTCACCTGTTGATGGATGCCAGTTATCAACAGGCGGACGATCGGTTACTGGTTTTCGTCGACGGTCGCCAAGGGATGGAGGGAATCTTGCTGCAACACCCTCTGTTGCGAGAGCGAGAGAAACTGGCAAGCCGCAATCGACTTGATGACGCAATTAGCAATCCACCCAAGATTGACCCAGCGCAGCTCAAGAATCTGCGTGAAGAAGGTATGGTGGATTATCGAGATCCTGCCGCCGAGGAAATCGATGGTCAGGCTTACGCAGGACAGTGGATTGCTGCTATGCAAGAAGTTCATTTACCTACCAACGACGGTGTGCGACAAGGCGATCGTTTCAAAACCGACTTGTGGGTTTTGGTGCAGGAACTCTCAAACAAGGTGCGGGAACCTGTTGAACACCTCGGCGGTAGGTTGAAAAACGAAGGATTGGTGGGACTCGGTTTGGTCATCCTGGTAATTTGTATTCCTTGGTATTTCGTATTTCGCATGAACCAAGTTCATGAGCAAACACCACCTGTAGCGCAAGGTTCAAATGGAGTAAACTACGCTGGTCTCAAAGCGACGGAGGATTTGGAGTGATGAGTAAGTAATCAACATTTCCACGCGCTGTGTTTTTTCCTTCAATGCTGTCGTGTAGAAACGACCTCGGTAAGAGTTAAGGATTGGCTTGTGGAGTCCATTGAAGATAAATTGTTGGCACAACTGACCAAAAAATTTGGGGGTAGTCCTCAACTATCCGACAGTTTGGTCTTGGTGGGCGTCGATTCCGTAGGAATGGCGGAACTGACGGTTGAAATCGAGCGAGAATTCAAGGTCGTAGTCGACGAACAGATATTGAACGTGGAGACTGTCCAAGAATTGGCAGACTACGTGCGTTCAATGCAAACTAAAATAGTTAGTTAAGAATCGTCCTGTGGAACACAGCCATGGAAGGCGGCGAGTGCATCACCTGTTGTTCCAGTCGTGTGCCCATTCGAACAACTTTGGTGCAACTGTACGACTATTTCAGTTCGATATTGTAGGTATTCGCCCCAGCCTTGATTTCAAAGACTAACCCACTCTTGATCTTATCCTCATATTTCTCAGGAATGGGCGACTTCTTTTGCTTTTGCGTAAACTTGGCAACCGTCGCTGGATCGCCAGCCATGAACTTTTGCTCGTCCTCGACTGTCATTTCGGGGCCAACGATTCCGGGAAAAACAACTGATATATTGTATTTCGCCACAGGGATTTCGCGTTTGCCCTCCATCATCAGCGTGTAATTCCCAGAATCATCGACAACACCTTGACTAACATACCCGCGGTCGGCCTCGAAAGTGACCAGGCAACCTTTCGGAACCGGTTTGCCATTGTAATTTACTTTGCCCACCACTGTGCCAGTCGGACTACTTGTACTACATGCCGGCACGAGTAGGAACAGTGAGCTCAGCAAGAGCCAGGTCGTGATCATCGTGCCTTGCCCAAACTGAGAATCCGTACGAATTGTCTCCATGCGAGCTTTCCTGCGTGCTAGTGCAATCAAGTTATTTTCGAGTGATATGCCGACGATTGCCAATACAGTCTGCCGCTCGCCTATGGTTCCACGGTTACGACTTTTCCGTCATCGCGAGTGGCAAACAACTTAAGCACAATCAAATCAGTAGTATTACCCAAAAACCGAACGCTACCATCAGTCCAACCCGCCATGATGCCGCCAGGATGTGCCGAAATCAGAGGATTGTTGGCTCCGTGGTTGATCGATACTCCCGGCAGTCCATAAGTACGTGTACCAATGGGATAGCGAATAGAAGTCAGATTGTAAAACCTTTCGAGTGTCGCGGTTGCACCGGCAGCAGTCACGGTGTTAGCTTGCCCAGACCCCATGGCCCAACCGTGTGGCCAACCACCATCAATGTGCACTTTGCCACCGTTGATGTTATCGATGGCAAAGTCCGAACACTCGCCGATGATCATCGTATTTGAAGTACCGTCAGTGCACATGGCAATGGATGAATTCTCATTGTGCAATAACATACCACCGGCAGAAACGAATCCATTGGTAACTTGAGGATTATTAGCCTGCGCCGGACAGCAACTGCAGCATCTGCGCGTGCGAGCTTCGGTGAATTGTGGAGGTTGATCGACCACTGCACCTTGAATACCCACGTACGATGGCAAGTACTGGTTTCCCGCAAATGCTGAGTTGAAATCTTCAATTGGGCTGGATGGACATCGCACAAAGGGTGGAATCTTCTGATTGCTCAAATTCAGTGGAGTTCCGCGAAGGTAATTGTGATTGGGAGAGTTGGCGTAGCCGTCATCTCCACCCCAGGGCCAGCGATCGAAAATTGCTGATTGCTCCATAAACGGCATCAACGGCACATAAAACGAAGGCCCATAGGGTGCGTTACCAGTCGCGAGGTTTAGAAACCCCACACCCGCTCGCCGCGTTCCGAATGGAAATTTCTTGTTCGCGTCATGATATAAGTGAAACGCCAAGCAGATTTGCTTTACGTTATTGCTGCACGACATTCGCCTCGCAGCCTCGCGCGCCGCTTGTACGGCCGGCAGCAGTAGGCCAACCAGAACTCCGATAATGGCAATCACCACCAACAACTCAACCAGCGTAAAGCCTTTGAGTTGTTCTTGCCGAACGTTTGTGAACATAAAAACATCTCCAAAAATCGATGAAAAACAATATCAAAGATCCAAACTTGAATGTTGAACAATCTACCCTTTTGTGCGGTTTAGGTTACTCCAGCGAGCGTTAGTGAATCAAGTAGGAATTTGCCAGAAGTAAAAATTTGGACTTCAAAGCTTATTCTTGGCCAATTGCGGCACAGGCTACATTGACTTGGGACGTTGAGGCAAACCCAATGATCGCCGAGTGAACTTGGGGATGTTCGAGGGCAAACCGGATCGCTCGATCCGCTAGGTTCTCCGCAGGGGCAAGCTGCTCACTCAATACGCTGGCTCGTTGCCGGTCCCGCCAGAACAAATCTAACGGAAAGAATGGCGTCTTGTACGTATGTGGACTAGGCTCGTTCCCTGCTAAGGCACCACCAGCCAGAACGCGAATTACGAATATTCCCATTCCTTGCCGAGCACAAGAATCAATGATGTTACCGTAATTGGTTTCCGAAAAGTCTGGTGGCATAGACTGACCAGCGCTTGGGTTCAACAGGTGGTATGGAACTTGAATGGTGTCAAAACGTCTGGACGTAGCCAACTCCGCCAGGCAACTTGGATGCCCAATTCCGGTAAAACCCAAGTAATCTACGTAGCCAGCGTCGCGCAGCAGATCGAAGGCGTCCGCAATACCTCCTTTTCCGAGCACGTCACGTGGAGTCAAACTCGTCGGCTCGTCACCACGATGTGGCGTCACTGAATTATGAAGCTGAAGCAACCTGACCTTCGATAATTGCAGTCTCTGTAAACTAGTTTCCAGCGAACGTCGAGCGGCAGTCTCTACATCAAACAAATCGGCTTCAGCAAAGCGAACTTTTGTGGCGATGTGCAATTCGTCCTTGATTGTTACCTCGCGCAACGCAAAACCCAAATTTGTCTCGGAGGCGCCTTGACCATAGGTGGACGCTGTATCGAACCAGTTGATTCCATGCGATATGGCGTGCTCAATTACCTGTAACTGCAATTGCCGATCTTCGCCCACCATCAGCGTTGAAATCGGTCCGGCCCCGAAGGAAATTGCGGAAACAGCGATGCCGGTCTTGCCCAATACTCGGTACTGCATGGAATTCGCTTCCAACGCCAATTAAGAGAATTTCCAAGACCCAAAGTTGAAGCCTTTCCGATCAAGTTGCTCCAAATTGCTCAACTGACGAGCAATGCCTGAACGTGCGGTTTCATCAGGTGGCGAGAGCAAAGTACGTACATAACGATTTTTCCAATGGCGTAGAGTAATGTGAAAAGAAATCCGACGGCTATGGAAACCGTCATGATCATTCCGAGAGGAACTCCAGCTTCTTCTGCAGCGGTCGCCATTGTCATAAACGCCCTAATCATCCGGAAATTTATCCAAGCGCCAAACAACAAGCGGACAACTTCGAATAGGCAACACAAACTACAAACCCAGACACCAATCTTAGCAGCACTGAGTTTCTTCTGGGACAATCCAATCCCAGCCCAAACGAGCAATCCACTCAACAACACGTTGACCAAGCCCAAGAAAAAACCGAAGAGGTTAAATTTCTGAAATTCCTCCATCTGTTTTTCCAACTGTTTCACCGCGTTCTCCGGCTGTGGCGGAGGATCAATTACCGTCGGTTGCTCGGTATCAGAAATTGCTCCGTCGCGATCTTCGTTTTCGGGCTCTGGCGACTGTGGATCTAACTCAGAGGTTGAGTTCGCTTGCGCATCAGACGTTGAATAGGCTTGCGAAGTTTGTGAATCCGCGAAACCAGCACCAAATTGGTCGAACTGAGGCATGAAGATCTGCAACGCAGCGCCAATCAAAATGCCTGGCAAGGTTAGCAAACCAACTATCCCAAATACGATGAACAACGTGGATACGGTTTTTAATCCGCGCTCGCCAGACTGGGGCGATATCGATACCGGCTTTGCGTAAGGCGACGCAGAGGAGAACGGGTTAGTTAGGGGTACAGGGTCATCGGCCATGATCAAAGTCTAGCGTTGAAAGGAATCTCGGTATTCGGTAAGCGTCTGCACGAGTCGATGGATATCGTGTGCGTCGTTATAAGCATGAGTGCTGATGCGCAGTTTACCACCGCGGACACTCAATACGACACCACTCTCCAAACAGTACTTGCGCGCATGAACATTATCAGCTCCCAGCCACGAAACAGTCATTATACCACTGCGATGTTCCCTTTCAGGTAGCTGGACGTCGAAGCCTTTTGAGATCAATAGTTCGCGAAGCATGTCCACATTGAACAAAATCGACTGCGCCAGGGAATCGTTTCGTTGAGCCTGTGCTAAGCAATCAAGTAACAACCGCGTGCTAGCGCCTAGGGCCAGCATACCTACCATATTCGTCGCTCCCCCTTCGTATCTTGCCGCAGTCAACTTGAGTTGTGTCGCATTCGGATCAAATTGGAAACTGTCTGACAAACTGTTCCAGCCAACCATCAGAGGACGCAACCGATCTTGGTGGGCGCGGTCGATAAACAGCAGTCCAGCCCCTTCTGGTCCAAGCATCCATTTGTGACCATCGGCCGCTAAAAAATCGACCCCACATTGCTTGACATCGATCGGAAACGCCCCCAGACCCTGAATCGCGTCGAGACATACCAAAGCACCGCGCTGGTGAACCGCCTCAACCACTTGCGCAACGTCAACACGAAATCCAGTCAAAAACCCAACCCAACTGAACGCTACAATTCGTGTATGCTGATCAATCGCGGGTAATAAATTCTCCAGACCAATTTGCCCAGTTGGCTCCACCTTGATTTGTCGAACCTCGACGCCGCGTGAACGCAGATTCAGCCACGGAATTTTGTTTGCCGGAAATTCGTTTTCCGGGATGACCACATTATCGCCGGAACGCCAGTGAAAGCCCTCAGCCACCAATCCGATACCCGTCGAAGTATTCGCCACCAACGCCACTTCGCTTGGTTCGCATCCAAGCAATCGCGCAATGTCGTCTCGCAGATTCTCAACTCCTCGATTCCAATCCAACCAATGTGTATCTCCCCCCGTACTAGCTTGATGAGCGAATTTACAAACAACGTCGCTAGCAACGTCCGGAAGAGGGGATACAGCGGCGTGGTCGAAATACGCAAATTGACGGGAGACAGGCATGTGCTGACGAAGAAGATTTGCCACACTCGACGGCGTCTTGGAGTTAATATACTGGCTCATTCGTCAAATTCCGCTCTAGTTGGGCTTGAAACCTAGGTGATCTAGGTGATCTAGGTGACAGGCCGAGAAGTTGGACTATACTACGCCTATATCAATCGCCGACATATTCTCTTCGCGACCCACCGACGAGGTTGGTTAATGCCCAAAGTACTGTGCCTTATTGGATTGGTCGTAGCCAGCTTGGTATTTCTAATCTTCTTGTTAGACCTACTATTTGGTCTAATAGGAGTTGATGCGTTGGCTCCATTCAAGTTAGTCAGCGTCATCATGGATATTCTGTTCATTCTTTGTGCGGCTGGGTTGGCTTACGCCTCGTGGAGTTCGTACAAAGAACAAAAATAATTCTCATTCGCCAATGTAAGGGATTTCTATTTGGCACAACAAACATACCGGGCACGACGAGCGAAGCTTGGCAGGCTAAATTGCGTAATTGTGGAACCGGCAGTTGATGGGCAGTTGGCTGGCATTGCGTTTTTGTGCCATGGATTTGGCGCACCAGGCGAAGATCTGGTAGGACTCGCCAGCGACCTCCTTGAGAAGCGGCACAGCGACCTGCCCGTGAGAATCGTCTTTCCAGCCGGACCTTTGGACCTTGAGGACTCAGGAATCCCCGGTGGCCGCGCTTGGTGGCATATCAGCATCCAGGAATTGATTGAAACCATGGAAGAGGGGCGATTCGAATTAATTCGCGAACAGGTGCCAGAAGGGATTGAAACCGCGCGCGAATTACTCGTCGAAGCGATCGAAGCGGGCTTGCAGGCTTCAGGGCTTGCTTACAAAAACCTCTTGGTTGGTGGTTTTTCACAGGGTGCCATGTTAGCCATGGAAGTCGCTTGCTTAGGGTTGGCTCAACCTCCACGAGCGATGGCTTTGCTGTCAGGAGCATTGATTCGCGAACGGCAATGGAAGCCGGTTGTCCATCGCCTGCAAATGACCCGCGTTCTACAATCCCATGGTCAATGGGACCCAATTCTCCCATTACAGCTCGGTAAGTGGCTGCGCGATATGCTGAAGGAACATGGATGCCCAGTTGATTTCTTGGAATTCCCGGGGCCACATACAATTCCGTTAGAATCAATCGAAAAGGTTTCTGCGTTGCTCGACTATATCTGCGATGCCTGAAAACCAGATCGTTAAAATCGATCGGAATCACAACTCGAATTGTGCGAATTGCGAAGTGGCTATCCAATTCCGTCCACTTGTTTGAGGATGGACTGCGAACTCGCCTGAAGCTAACATTGCATGGCGACAGTCTAGTCCATTCTAGTGCTTTGTTGCAGCAAAGAATTTGGATTTGCGGAAGCGGGAGAGCGAGGTTCCTACCGAGCCGCCGTTCGATTAACTCTGAATTAGCTTGGCCGGCGCGATCCCTAAAACTAAGCTGTGATCAAGGACTGGTTACTAGTCACTTTTAGTCCATATATCTTCGGACTGCTTGGGTGAGCAGTAGTGAGAACTTGCACGTAGCGTGACTCGCGAAGAGTTTTTTTCGGGCATGAATCACGCCCGCCGAAAGCTTTAGTGAACAGCGCAAAAAGGTGTCAGCACTCAATTGACGCTTGCCATACTTTTCTAATTTCTTTTTTTGAGGCGATGCGAATCATGAAATCTAAGGGATTTACGCTTGTCGAACTTCTGGTGGTGATTGCGATCATTGGCGTCTTGGTGGGATTGTTGCTTCCCGCCGTCCAAGCCGCGCGCGAGGCCGCGAGGCGCATGCAATGTTCAAATAACTTGAAGCAGCTTGGTTTGGCTCTTCATAACTACGCAGACACCTATAAATCGTTTCCATATCGGCGCGGTGGTACGACTGGTTCTCAGGGCCAGTCAGTGACGACAAATGTAAACAATCAAATGCATAACTCGGGACGCATCAACGGCTTCATTTGTTTGTTGCCCTTTTTTGAGCAAGGCAATATGTACAACCTAATTCAAGCAGGCAACGCCACAGGAGCTCCCGGTGGTCCACGAGGTGACCAAAACTGGGCGCCCTGGAATACGCCACCTGTCACAATTAAATGTCCGTCTGACGCAGGTGCAACGACAGGCAAAAGCCATAGTTACGCCTTTTGCCAGGGAGATCAGGTCGAGGGAATGAACTCTTTACTCACGAATCGTGGCGTTTTTGGTCGCTTTCTGACACTCGCAAATTTGGCGATATGACCGACGGTACCAGCAACACGCTGGCACTCAGTGAAATTACTTCGAATCTTCCTACTGGCAACGGTGGCCAGTTTGGATTCGCTGTTACCGCCAAACAGATTCGCATCAACATGGCCTATGCTCGAGATATCCTGGGGATCGTCAACTCACCCGCTTTGTGCCGTACAAGGTCCGATGGGCAATACTACGTGGCTGGGACGGTCGTCCACGGACGACGCGGTTTTAACTGGACAGACGGTCCGGCCGCCCTATGCACGTTTAACACAGTTTTGCCTCCTAATTCGCCAGCCTGCGCTGAGGCAGGAGATTTTGGCGATCAAGACAATTTAGTATTGCCACCTCAGAGCAATCATACCGGTGGAGTCAACGCCGTCTTCTGTGACGGCTCTGTTCGATTTATTGGTAACACCATTGACACTGGCAATCTTGGCGTACGACAGTTGCAGTCCGGACCTAGCAACTACGGAGTATGGGGAGCAATGGGATCGATCAGCGGAGGGGAAGTATCAGCCAACGAGGGTTGATAATCAGCTCAGTATCCCAATTCTAAAAGCTTCATTCAAGTATCAAATCTCCCAAAGGAAAATACGATGATGCGTCCGGCCGTTCCTCTGTTCATTGCTCCACTGATAATTGCTCCTCACGATTCACTTGCCTCCAAAAGGACTCACCTTCATGCACAACGGCATCGACGAATAATTCGACAGCGACTGTCGAACGTTCGCGGTAAAATGCTATGGATACTTTTCGGATTGACGCTAGTTTGTTTCAGCGGTTGCGGAGGCGATTCGCGTCCTCCGACCTATCGCGTAACCGGTAAGGTAACTTGGAAAGGTCAACCAGTTCAAAAAGCATCGTTGATTTTTGTGCCTGAATCGCAAGGAGAATCCGCTTCGGCGGAAACGGATGCTCAGGGCATGTATAGCTTGACAACTTTTGTAGCAGGAGATGGTGCTCGATCGGGAAACTACCGGATCAAAGTCATGAAATATGATATGCCAACTCCGCAAGCTGCGACCGATACTCGCAATCTCAGCTACGAGGAAGAACAAAAAATATACAACGACCCATCGGTACGTCCAACTCCGCCACCTAAGAATTCATTGCCCCGGATGTATGAGAATGACTCCACATCCGGTTTGACCCACACGGTTGGCGAGACTGCGTCAGTTAAGGACATCGAGTTGAAATAGCACTTGGTTCGAGCCCATGCGCACTGGCCAGCTTAAGGAGTTGCCCTGATCTGTATGCTTACTGGTTTGCTTGGCGGCTGTGCAAAGGCATTCAAGCGGCTAGGGCTTGCAATCAAGAATACTCCATCAGCAACAACTAGGTTTCCTCCTTCAACATCTCGAACATCCAGCCGCATACGTTTGTGAATAGGAGGAGCATCCAATTGCCAACCAGTTTGGCCGACGATGGCGGGGAACACGAACAATTCGCGTGCTGTCGGCCAATATACCAAATTGTCGGCAATCAACCCGCGCCCGATTCCGCGCGGCGAGGGCAGGGAGTTTAACGTGCCACTGGTGGTCATCGCGGGAAACCTTGCCTGCAACCTCCCAGTAATTCGGTCGATCCACAATATCCGATCGCCGCTGACAATGAGGCTGGATTCCGAAACGCCCAGCAAGTGCACGACGTCTGCCGTAGCTCCTGCGCTGGTCGACCAAACAAGATTGCCAGTCGCGGCATCCAAAGCGAAAACCTCTGGACAATCTTGCGGCGCACAGTACACCAAGTTGCCCGAAATCAAGCACGGCGTCAGATCTCGATATCGAAAGCGATGTGAACTGCCAGGAAATTGATCGTTGAGCGATTGCCGGCGATAGCGTACCATCCACAGCACATTACCACTGGCTGCATCCAAGCAGGCGACAGTTCCTAAGTTTGTGTTGTAATAAACTCGGCCACCTACAGCCGATAGTAACTGGTGAGAAATCAGATTCGCTTGTTGACTCCCTTCGATTGCCCCAACACCCAGTGTGCGGCTGCGCCAGCGAAGTTGTCCACTCACGCGATCAAATGCAGCTACGAATCGTCGTAAACCGACATTATCCCGCTGCACTACGGCAACCAACAAGTTTTCCCCCAGGACGATAGGGCAACCTTCTGGTTCGCAAAAAGTAAATTCAGAACCATTGAGGTACAAAGGAAAACCAGGCAGCATACGACCTTGTCGGCGCAGATCCAACCCAACAATATATCCAAACGAACCCGTTTCGGCATTCGCTTCGCGATTCGCCCAGGCTGTCACGGGTGGGCCCATGCGCGCAAACAAGAACTCGTCTGCAATCGTCAGAGTTCCTCGTGGAACTCCGACCATCGGATATCCCAGCGGTACAAATGCCTCCGCATTCACGCCAGTATCGTACAGTGCTAAAGCGGGAACCGCAGACGGCCAATTCTTCCCCGTTTTCAAATCAAATGCAAAAATGGAACGCATGTGATTCACGTAAACTTTGCCTTGGTGCACGACCGGAAAGTATGGCAATGCTCCTAATTCATTCTCGGCAACGCGTGGTTTTCCAGCGACGTTGCGATCTAAGTTTGCTGTGATGCGATCGACTCGCTGACGCCACGTTGGCCAAGCGTTGACTTCGATCGAACCTGAGAATTGCTGCTGGCGATCCTGTCCACCTGCAAACGACTTGACTGAGAATCGCCCATCTTGCCCGGCGCTGCGCGCGTCAAACCACTGGCGAGCTTGCTGAATGTTCTGCCTCAGTTCCTCTGCCGATGATTCAAGTAATAACTCTGCGACGGTACTTGCCCACTGAGTAGTCGCCTCAAATTCGGGCACGGAAGGTTCCAGTGCCGCCGCTTGCACCAACCTTACCAGACAAACCACTAAGTCCTCTTCAAAGCGTGCTTGAGATCGATCGGCTGAACGTCGTCCTACAAGTGTAGCTAGCCAGTGTTTTACAAGAGGCTTACGTCGACTTTCATCGAGCTTTTGCCACACAATCGGCCAACTGAACATTTCCGATGCAGTGGCCTGCAGTGGTACCACCGAATCCACAGGCGCTTTGGACTGGGTCGCCTTGATATTCTCGGATGGACTGGCTTGGACCTCGCCAACATTGGAAACTGGTCGATCGATGCGATCTACGTTCCCCTGCGGACCATCTAAGTGTCCCAACTCCTGAATCGCTTGCAAACTAACCTGCCAAGGGCTCCCTTCACGGAGTGCGAACTGTAGGAATTGCTTGGCGGCCATCGACCAACCTCGCTCTAAGCTCAAGTCGGCTAACAATAAATGGGCCGCTGTACCAGACTGAGTTGCCCAGTATCGAGCTGAGAAATCTTCCGCAGCTCGCATGTCGTTCGACGACACGATATCGTTGAAAATTGCAGCGGCTGATTCATCATTGGCATCGTGATACAACTTGCGAGCAGTTGCATGCTCGCGCAAAAGCTGGCCTAGCCGCTCATGTATCCAATGACGTACAGGGATCAACCGCTCAACCACCTGCGTCGCCGCTTTTTGAGGTGGACCATACTCCACCATCTGCCCTGCCGACTCGTCAAATAGCTTGGCGAGTACATGCAAGGCCTCGTCGAACTGCTGATCACCAACCAGTTGATCAATCTGTTCAATTAACAACCGCACTGATGCTGTGGCTAATGGAGAATTTACCTGCACGCCTGGCTCTGCCGACTGAATCCCGCCAGCAGGCATGGCAAACCAATACAATCCCCATAGACACCACGTCACAACCAGCAATTGGCGATTCGTAGGACGATCACCGCTGCGATACTGGAATACCATGGTTTGCTTCCAGCCAGACCTCAGGGTTTGCTTGTGCCTTACGGAGCTGTAGATAAAAGAGCAGCCCCAGGCCACAGAAAATCATGACAGGGGTGCCCAACATCAAGTAGATGCTCAATTCGAAACCGCGCGCTAGATTCGCTCCTTGAAGTCCGTTGTCCAGCAACCCATCTTTGCAATTAGGACATGCCAACAAGGAGTTGCTGGTCACCAATACCAACATCATCCAAAATAGAATCTTTAAATGCGACACATGCATTGCAATTTGGCTCGCACTCACACTTTGTAAATTTGATACAGCATTAAATACACGATAACACCCGTCACAGATACATACAACCAAATGGGCCACGCCCATTTAACAACTCGCTTGTGAGCGCCTCGCTTGTCCGCCAGCCCCAACCAGATTGCCCATACCGCTAACACAGGAACCGTGACGGCCAGCAATATATGTGATAACAGCAGGACATAGTAGAAATATCGCGCGGCCAAAGGTGCGATGCTGGTATCGGTAGGAAATTTTTTGCTGGGAACGTAAAAATGGTAAGTCAGATAGCTGATCAGGAATATCACACTGACCACAAACGTTGCCAGCATCACATTGCGATGTGCGCGCTCACGCTTCAGTTTGACAAGAACAAAGCCTAACAACAACAACGCTGTCGCCAGTGAGTTTAGAGATACATTAATGTGCGGCAGCCATTCAACCACGAAACAACTCACTTTCCTGAATTGGCAATCATTTTGTCAATGTCTGTTTGAAGTGCCAGCCATTGGTTCGGATCGCTCCACGTATACAGTCCGTGTATTTTCCCCTCTGCGTTTACCAGCGCAAATTTCTCTGGATGTCCACGTCGAAGCACGCCCAGCGAAAAATACTCGCCCCCGACGCGACTGATGTAATCCATATCTCCGGTGAAAAACAGCCATTGTTCCTTATCTGCTTTAAACTGGTTCGCATATTGCTGTAGTACTTCGGGACGATCAATTTCCGGATCCACCGAAATGCTCACAAACCGAATGGACTTTCCGCGATACTTTTCTTGCAATAATTCTACTTTTTTGTTTTGCTGGAGACAGATGGAAGGACAAGTCGTGAAAAAGAAGCCCGCGACGTATGGCTGTCCTTGGAGCTCGGCGGATCCGATCGTCTTGCCGGATCTTTCAATTAGTTTGAACTGAGTCAGCCATTCCTCGCTTGTTTCACTCTGACGTTCGGGAACAATCGTTCTTTGCTGGTCGCGCTGTTCGGTTTTTGGACGTAGATGACCTGATTCAGTTTCCTCATAGGCGATTCCAGCCTGACCGGGTGCCAGTTTGCGAGAATTGCCGGCCATCAACAACATTCCCAGGCCTGAGAGGATCAACAGGCAAGCGAAATACATAGTGCGTTTCATAGTCGTCGTTCCTAATTTTAATGCCCAGAGGTGACAGATACTGCATGTGGCACCCGAGATCGTTTGACTTCATGTGATGAACCGACCTTATATGGCAGCGGCTCGGGAGCACTGAGCAGTCTCGTGTTATCGTATTGATCGGTCCGTTTACCGATATCGGGTATCAGTGCCACGCCCAATAGGATGCTGACACACGCGGCAGGAATGGTAACTACATATTTCCATGTCGTTTCCCACCACAAATGCATAAAGAAAGTGATCACCAGCAAAGCTTTCGATACCGACACCACCATCATCACGAGTCGACCAATTTCCATAGGAACCCGTTCTTGCCAGAAACGCGTATAGGTCAACAGCGATGCGCACGTCAGAACGCAAAGTGCAACAAAGACCAAAATCACTACATTCGTGATTGAATGATGTTCCTCAAGCCCGTCTGCGTGTGAAGCGTGTTTTGCTAAATGAGTTTGGTCATGCATGAGTTTACAACGCAATTAACAGGATAGTAGTCTGATGTAAGCGACGGCTTAAAATGAATCCATTCTCGATACTTCTCACTAAACTCCACGATCTGGTTACTAGGCTCCTCCCACTCCGCGCAATAACCTGATGCCCCGCAAGCTCCGGTTGCTGTTCCAAGCTGACTTGGCCGTGAGACTCCGAATAGTTGCGAGGCGAAGCCTCAAGTGCAGCACAATCGAAGGCAGAGCCTTGGAACGAGCATTTGTAACAGTGGCGTTTACCGGGAAATGAATCCAATATCAGCTCTAAAACAGGTAAATTAATGGGAATAGGAAAATCCACACAATGTCGACAAAGTGCCAATACAGACCTGTGTTCTCCAGCAAACCGGCACGCCTCGAATCGAGTCGCATGGGCAACGCAACCACAAATACAATCAGTCCAATCAATACGTGCAAAGCGTGAATCCCTGTAAGCAGAAAGTAAGTTGATGCCCACATGTGGCCACTAGGCAGACTCAGCGGTAAACGCAGCCACTGATGGTGGTGATTCAGGCCGCCATGCATGGTACGCATCTCTTCACGGAAACGCTGGCGAGCCCGAAGAGTTTCCATCTCCGACTTCGCTTGACCTTGAGCCAATTCGGAATTGGCAATTCGGGTCGCCACCTCAGAGGACTTATTGGAATTCTCGCTCACCAATACCTCGATATCAGCGAGCCGTTTTTCGATCTCTGCACGCCGCTGGAGAGTTTCTTTTTCAGCAGCAGTTTTCTCGGACTTCTCCGCCTCGACCTGTGGCAATGCATTAAGCTGTTCCATCAACTTACTTTGCTCGTCTGTGAATGGAGTCAATTCTTTTTGTATTGCTTCCAATTCACTCGCCGCTTGTTTTTGAATACCGGCTTGCGCTTCGACGATCGAATTTTGGTCACGCAGATACTGTTCAAGCTGAACACTCTCTTGACGTTGATACTGTTCAGCCAAATCCGCATAGAGTTCGATCGGATAAACATCGTACGCCAAAGTAATCATCGCCAATTGCTGGCTCACAGGGTCAGGATCTTGGCCGACGACTCGCGACGTCCACTTGGCTGCGTCACCAAGCAATTTATTAGCCACTTCGAGCTGCTTTTCACGCTCGGTCTGTGTGGCAATTAACCGGTCTAACTCACGTCGCATGGTTGGGGCATCTTCTCGTAGTTCGGCCAACGCAGCTTCTTGTTTGACAATCTCGTTTTCAGCGTCTGCCAATTCGCTAACCAGTTCTTTTCGTTCTTCTTCTGTCAACGGTTCGCTTTCTGGCTCAGATTCTGCCGAAGCTGGACTGGCTTGAGCCTCGTCTGGGGATGGACTCTCGGCAGTGTTGGCAGATGGAGCCGCGACCGGCGACTGGAGCTTTCTGCGCAATTCTTCGCGCTCGGTTCGTAACTCGCTGATTTGCTGTTTAAAATTGTTTAGCTCGTCCGGCAACGATACGAGTTGATCGGCAATGGAATTTTGGCGCGCGCTGGCAGCACTCAACTTCGAAATTGTTTGAACAAGATGCTCACTGACTGCGGAAACGTACACAGTATCAGCGCGATCGTACATGCTGCTGTGAGGTGCACTGGGAACTAAGTTGTGTAACCACTTGCCTCGGTATTCGTAAGCCTTAAACCCCAGGAATAACGCGCCAAGCAAGAATGTCACCATCAACCAACCGCGTGCCGCTGCGGCGCGATCTCGCCTAGCTGCCTCATGGGACAAGACGGTCGAGACGCTCGAACAAATGAGTACGAAGGTATTTACGGCCCCCACCCATTCTTCAACATGCACGTCGTGTGGCTTGGGCCATGTTCCCGAAGGGGCTCCAAAACGGAGTACGACATAACTGCCAATCAGCGCCGCGAAAAACATGATTTCGGTCGACAAGAACAGCCAAATAATCAACTTACCACGAGACATCGGTAGTGCGCGATGGTACCGGAGCGATACCGCGTGGTTAAAGCCGTCTGTCGTATTGGAATGGCCGACGTTCATTATTTGAATGATCTCAGGTGCAGTTCACGTATTTGGCTGTGGACGAAAAAGTCAGTGAAATAAATGGTTAGCTAAGATCAGCAACATCACCAGCGGTAGATGCAATAAACTTACTCTCAACATGCTGCGCGCGGTTGAGCGATCGCGGCCAAACCGCCAAGCGGCTCGGATCATCCAACCACTTAGGAATAACGCGCCACCGCAGAACATCCCCGAAATCCAATCGGCTGGCCAAATTGCAAGAACAGACAACGGTGCCAGCAGTAGGGCGCCTACGATCGCGTGCCACCAAGCACCTCGGCCACTCGGGTCGGTGACCGTAATCATTTTGTAACTCGCGGCAGCGTACTGCTCTCGATACAGCCATGCAATCGCCATGAAATGTGGAAGCTGCCACATGACCAACAGCCCCAATAAAACCCAGGCCTGCCCATCGAGCAACGATCCTCCAGCAGCCGTCCATCCCATCCACACCGGCAATGCTCCAGGAATCGTCCCAACCAAAGTATTTGTCCAACTAGTCATTTTCAGCGGAGTATAAACCCAAACATAAAGAAACCAGGTGAGCAAGCCGCATAATGTTGTGCTGACATTGACACAAAAATAAAGATAGACCAGCCCAACGATAACCAATAACCAACCCATCCACGCCGCTTCACTGGCAGCAACTCGACCGGTGGGTAGTGGCCGACGGCTAGTCCGTTGCATGATGCGGTCGCGCTCACGTTCCGCCCACTGGTTCAACACGCTAGCGCTGGCCGCCACCATGGCTGTGCCCAAACACGCATGAATGGCCGTCCCAACGTCGAGTGCTCCTCCTACCGCAATCATCGAAATGACCAACGTCACCAGGATCATGATCAAAATGCGGGGTTTGGTCAGTTCAATATAATGAGACCAACGTCGCGACATGACGATCCAAAACGCGCGGCGCGCCCACGACGCGTGAATCAAGCGATCTGTTGTTTCCACAGCCACACACCTTGTTGAATGCCGCTTACAGAAGTTAGTCGCCACGCTCGCAATGAGACAACTGTCGACAAGCTAATAATCAATGATCCCGTTGCCATATGCGACGTTACGATAACGCTCTCCCAATACCCTTTAGCCTGAATCGTGTAACGGGCCAAATTATCCGTTAATTCCGACCATGGCAAAGCATAATTGACGATCCAAGTTCCGATGCCCAGGCCGAGCTGAACCAGCACCAGTAAAGCGAGTATCCAGGTTGGCCTCGAAATGGATCGGGGTACATCACTAAACGTGCCCGCAAACAACGCTAGTACAGCCACCAAACACGTGATCACCGCCGCCAAAGTTAGATGCGAATGCACAAATCCCATAAACACTCGGTGGCTCGTTCCACCAGTTACATGCCGCATTTGCGCACCGACAATCAACTGCAGATACGCAGCCAGAACGAGCATCGTGGCAATCCTTGGAGTCCAGCATCCCGCTCGATTCGAAGATGATGTCGTCGATTCCGCTGCGATCCATAACCGCGAAGACATTACCGCCGTGGCGGTCGCCATCGCAAAAAATAACGGACCGACACATCCGTGAATCATCGCTAAAGTACGAGCATCCATGCGCACTCGTAATCCTCCCAGTAATCCCTGGGCAATTACCGCGAATAAGACCCCGACCGTCCACCAGCGAAACCACTTCCGGCCATCTTGCATCCAAGCCGCAATCACTAAACCGATACACAATATGCCAGCTTGAGCACCTAGTAGTCGATGGCTGTGTTCAACAAACAAATCAAATGGTCCCAACAGCCAAGTCTCCATGGGGTACAGGAACAAATTATAACCATAAGTCCCAGGCCAGTCGGGAACCGCCATTCCAGCATCGTAAGTCGTCACTAAACCGCCAACCCACACCAGTGGAAATACGGCCACGGTTAAGATCACGGCAATGCTATGCACGTAAGGACTGTAACGACCTGTTCGAACTTCAGGCATGCCCCAATCCTTGCGATGGAAATTCGCCACCTGGTTCTGTCTGCGGCCGAAAATCGCGCTCGCAGGTTGGGTCACCATATTCATATGGTCCACGGTAAACGATGGGCTGGAAGTCGAAATTCCCGTGTCCTGGCGGACTGGGTGCGGACCATTCCAATGTGTTGGCATTCCACGGATTGCGCCCAACTCGCCGACCAATGACCAAGCTACCAAGAAAATTCAAAATGAAAATCAATTGCGCCGCCATGGTTGCGAACGCGCAAATGGTAATAAATCGATTCAACGGCAACATGTCTGCAAACAGTTCAACGTGATAAGGGTCGGCGTATCGGCGAGGCATGTTCCCCGCCCCCAGCAAATGCATTGGAAAAAAGGTTCCGTTTATAAAAATGAACGTCAAAGCAAAATGGACCTTCCCCCAAAACTCGTTCATCATGCGTCCAAACATCTTTGGATACCAGTAATAAATTCCTCCAAAGATCCCCATCGTAGCCGCGCCAACTAATACATAGTGGAAGTGTGCCACGATGTAGTAAGTATCGTGAATAACTACATCCACTGGCGTCGAAGCCATCAAGATTCCCGACAGCCCACCAGTTATG